>JAJRZV010000025.1 GCA_024275095.1 bacterium
TGTGGACAACATATTGCAGGGGTAGCTGCCGTCTTGAGAAAGACTTATGGCCTCGGGGCACAACAGCAAGCAGCCGTCAAGAACGCCATCGTTGATGCATTTACCTCTATGAATATTCCCACCTCGGGCTCAGCACGGTATGACGAGGCAATGCGCTTCCCCGATTTTTCCAACGTCGGTAGGACGCTGGAGGTTGATAACCCGGCTGCTTACAACCGTCTGGATCCATTATTCACACTTGGATTGTTTAGAGACGAGTTCCGTGACGTATCGTTCCATTCCCTCGTGGAGCGCTCGGTTGTCTTGGATTTAAGCCAGATTCCCAGCGACGAGATAAAGAACGCGCTCGCACAGCTTGTCGTAATGTCAGCGCACGCATATTACAATTCGCAGCCTCACTCTGGAAGCATTCGGCAAGTCCTTGTGTTCGACGAAGCTCACCGCGTTTTAAGCTCGGATTTCATGCCGAGGTTAGTGCGCGAATGTAGGGCATATGGTGTTGGGACAATACTCTCGTCCCAGTACCCATCTGACTTTCCCCAAGAGATATCTGCCTCAATGGCTACCAAGATTATTCATGGCAATGGTAGAGACATCGAGAAAGTAAAAGACATTGTTAGGATCCTGGGATGCGAGGGTCAGGAAGCAGAAGTGTCAAACCTTGATAGGTTTCAGGCCTTCGTAGACAACCGTCATTATCCTCATACCCTGGTTCGAACAATGAACTACCCGTTGTTCCTTGTCTGGTCTCACCTGCGAGAACGTGGAATGGCAACAAGGGCCGAAATCTGCCAAATAGAAGGCTTAGACACTTCCAAGCTGCCTGTTGGGAATCTGGTTGGGCAGCTGGAACGGCTTGGGCTAGCAGAAGAGCGAGAAGGGCAAGTACACGTGCTGGATAGGGAGTAAGGAGCATGTTGCCCAATGCATCCATTTGAAATAGGAAGAAGTTACGACAGAGAACAAATACTTGCCTTCCTCGGCAGTAAGCAACGTCAAAGTGGCATAGTGTATGGAAAAGCGAATCGAGAGTATATTGCGGTTTTTACCGGGGGGCGTTCCGGTCGAAGGGCAGGATACGAAGACGGGTGGGGACCAGATGGCACTTTCTTGTATTGCGGCCAAGGTTCAAAAGGAGACCAAAGGCTGGCCAGAGCAAACAAGGTTTTGGCCAACCACCGCGGTATCGTGTTGTTATTCGAAACATGGAAACCCAAGAACACGTGGAAAGGGAAACAGCGATTTCTCGGAGAGTTCACTGTCTTAGGATTCGACTGGTTCAGCGGAAGCGGAACGCGCGAGGGTGATAGGCTTCTCGTCTTTTCCCTACTACCGGCGGCCGGCTTGACGATGCCGCGACAAGCTCCTGATATACGCTATGAAGAATTGAACGATATCGCGGTCTTGCGGAGCAAGGCAATAGAAGCCAGCCGAGAGAGCACTCCAGCGCGAATGACGCTCGCCGAGTACCGCACGAGGTCGCTGGTCGTAGCGCGATATGTCTTAGCACGGGCAAGGGGAACGTGCGAAGCTTGTGGCAAACCCGCACCATTCATACGTCCCAATGGAACCCCTTTCTTGGAAGTTCATCACACGCGTCGTCTGGCAGACGATGGACCGGACGACATCATGCACGTGGCAGCATTGTGTCCCAATTGTCATCGTGAGGCACATCTTGGGGCTAACGTGAATCGATTCCGGGAGAATCTCGAGGAGAAAATCAAGGTGAAGGAACGGGGCAATGAGGAAAGGTAAAAGTCGGGAGGGGGTTTGCTTGCCTAACCATTCTCTGCTCCGTGGATTTAGGCGAAGGTTGCTGGCATGGTATGTGAAAAATGGACGTCACTTCCCGTGGCGAAATAGATCCGCGACTAAGTATCAGCTGATTATTGCAGAGATCCTTCTCCAGCGAACGCGAGCCGAAACGATTGCTACTTTCTTTGGGGAGTTCCTTCGGGCTTTTCCCTCCTGGAAAAAGCTTTCGGATGCTAACGAAGAAGACATCGCTCGTTTCTTGCGGCCAATAGGGCTGTGGCGCCGACGTGCTTCTTCTTTGAAGTTACTTGCTGTAGAAATGGCGAGAAGAAATGGAAGGTTCCCCCGAAACAGGGAAGAGATTGAGGCCCTGCCCGGGGTTGGCCAGTATATAGCAAATGCCGTTTTGTTGTTCTGTCATGATGAACCCCAGCCATTGCTTGACGTCAACATGGCTCGCGTCCTGGAGCGAGTATTCGGACCTCGCCAACTCGCGGACATCCGCTACGATCCGTACCTGCAATCTCTGTCCTCGACGGTGGTTAATTGCAGGAACCCGAGGGAGATAAACTGGGCGATACTAGACCTCGCCGCAACAACTTGTCGGGACAGCGCTCCTCGTTGCCACGAGTGCCCTCTTAGACGCATTTGCCTTTACCAAGGTGGACCATGAGCTTCCGCTTTTGGAGACGAATCAGGATCGCACCGGGCGTGACCCTGAACCTGAGTAAGTCGGGCGGCTCTCTCTCGTTCGGGCCACGCGGAGCGAAGTTCACCATCGGTCCGAGGGGCAAGCGGGCCACGGTGGGCATTCCGGGAACAGGTCTTTTCTACACGACCACGCTTCCGAGCGGGCGGTCAGGTGGCAGGAGAAGCGTGTCCTACTCCGCTCCGGCCGTCCCAACGGTCCGCCCGGAAGACCGCCTGACCCTGGGCTTCTTCAAGCGGCTTATCACGCCGGACGACGAGGAGGCCCTGGTGGATGGGTGCCGGGAGTTGGTCCTTGGCAACGAAGAGAAGGCCCTCGAACACCTCGAGAAGGCCATCCACCTGGCCGACGGCGCGTACCTTGCCGGTTTTCTGGCGCTCAAGCAGCAGCGGCTTGAAGAAGCCGCGACCTACCTTGCGACGGCCGCCGAGAAGCACAGCCGTCTGGGCCGCTACTTCTCCAAGTACGGCATCTCCGCCACCATGAGCCTGCCCATCACAGACGAGGTATCCGCGCATGTGGGCCCGGATCTCCGCGGCGTGCTGCTGGGCCTGGTGGAGGTCTACCAGCGTCAGGAGCGCTGGGAGGATGCAATTGCCTGCCTGGAGCGCTTGCGGCGGCTCGAACCCGACGACGTGGTGGTGAAGCTGTCCCTCGCCGAGCTGCTGCTCACCGCCCGCCCGGGCGACAAGAACGTCTGCCGGAAGGTTGTGCGGTTGGCCGAAGGCATCGAGAACGAGACGCCGGTCCACACCGCGCTGCTCTTGTACAAGGCCAGGGCCCTGCGCGGGCTCGGGCTCCTGGAGGCGGCGCGGGAGACCCTGACGGGCGCCCTGCGCCGGAAGAAGGGCCGCTCCGAGGAGCTGCTCCGGGCGCTCAGGTACGAACGGGCCCTGGTTTACGAGGACCTCGGCCAGCGCCGGCGGGCGCGCAGCGAGCTCGAGAAGCTCTACGCCGAGGCCCCGGATTACGAGGACGTGGCGGCCCGGTTGGGGCTGTAGCGGAAATCCGAATCAGCGCCGTTTCTGCCCCTTCGGGGATGTGCCGCTCTTTGAAAAGATATTGTGTATCAACGGGTTAGGTGATATCCTGGCGGTGGAGAGTAATTATGAAGAGGGTTGCGAGTGCGGAGGTGAACCCACAGGTCCCCGGGTGGTGGTACAAAGTCAGGTTTTACTCTGGTGTTAATAATCTCCAGGTGCTCCTGTGTGACCGTACCGTTTCTTATGGCGTTGAGGATTTCTATGAATTTTTCGTGTTTATGGCTTTCGCCTGCTTCTGCCGTTGAGCCTCATAAACCTGTCAACGCGATCAAGAAGGTCTGCGCGGACCAGTGAGATCTCATCAATGATTATGGTGTCAATGGAGCGGTATAGCCTGCGTGTACTCTCGTTTTTCAACTTCTTCACATCCTGCAGGGTCACTCCCGGGTGAAACCTGAAAAATGAATGGATGGTCTGTCCCATAACGTTAAGCGCGGCAACTCCCGTAGGTGCCAGCACAACCACGTTTTTGCTGGTCTTCTCACGAAAAAGCTGAAGAAGAGTGGACTTGCCTGTGCCTGCCCTTCCTGTTATGAAAACGTCTTTGCGGGTGTGCTCCAGAAGATAAGGGGCGAGTTCAAATTCCGGTGTAATTTCTATGTTTAAGGAATCCAGCTCCTTGTGGTTGCCGGTGCTTTCCGGGATAATATTACAGGATAATATTACCAGACTCTTCCTGCTTCAGATAGCACCTTGTGGCGTCTCTACCTTACAACCGTAAGCGACTCCGCTGCCCGGCTCTACCCGAAGCGAAAGAATTTTTTATTTGTATTTGTAAATACGGGCATGTTCTGCCGCCAGCATCATGCTCGCCTGCATTCGTCTCCTCCGGAGCGTTCAAAGAAATCCTCCTGCTTTAATGCTATTCTTCTCTGCATGGAGAACTCACTGGCCCGGATTGTCAAGTACGGAGGGGTTCCCGATTTATATAATCACGAAGTTTACACGCCGTGTTGAATTGCTCTTTTTTGCCCCTTTTTGTTCAGGCCAATGCGTATCTCTCCAATCCCTTCATTCTTCCCTTGTCAGCTTCACCTTCACGTGAAATGTGCCCACCTCAGCCCATGGATAAATTTCCGTTCCTGCATTTGCCACACACCAGTCATGATCGTCCCCGTCGTTGAATCCTATTGTCCAGGTAAAATCTCCCTCGAGCTCTGTATCGGAAATTCTGTAGAGAATCATCTGGATCACCTCTACACGATCGCACGTTTTGAAGACCCAGTTGCCTCCAGCATCATCAAATCCTATGTAATCTGTCCACTCATTTATCGTGGTGAAGGATCCAACATTATCAGAATTGTAAATAAACTCCTCCAGTACGTAGAGTGTGGATGGTTTCCCCCTTTTCGTCTCAAACTGGTCAGGGAACTGATCTATCTCTTCGGGTGTAAGTGACCAGTCAAACTCTCTTTCTTCCACACACAGCTGGTCGTTTTCTTTTACTTCAGGTGAGTGATAGCAGTTGGCAAAGCAGTAAAGCTGTTCAGAAACAGGGGTAAGGTCCTTGCAGTAATCGCCTGTGTCTCCGTCGTTATTGTAATCGTTTGCCCAGCCGGATGCCTCTGTGCAGGAGTTCCCCCAGGAACCGGGTTCGGGAGGGTCTGGTGTATATGTGAAATGCCCCAGGAGATTAGTGTCGTCTATAATCACCTGTGGAGATTCAGCATCGCTATCTATATCTTCCTGGGTTACTCCGATCACCCCACCACATGACAGGAAAGCCTGCTCGCTCTTCCACACCATTATTCCGTACCGCTTTTTCCCCGTATTTTTATCTGTGGCGGAAAATCTCAAAAGGTAAATTGGCAATCCCCCCTCCACACATGGACCCTCATCAGGAGGAAGAGCTGCAGGGTCCGTGTAACCTGGTCCCCCTTTCACACACTCCATTTTCCACGAGCCCGTAAAGTCAAAGGGTTGTGAAATCTCTGTTTTTCCAGCCACCTGGATTTCTCCCTCAACAGATACAACTGCAATTTTGGCATCAAGGTCCACAATAATGGTTCCCAGATCCGCATCATCAGCCGTCACCACAGCACCTGAACGAACAGTGCCTCCCTCCAGGTTTGTCTCGGGCTGTTCAAAAATAAGGTCTGCGATGTGGTTGCCGTTTTCATCAAGCACAAAACATCCGAAGGCCTTTCCTTTGGCATCAAAATTCACAATTTCAAAATACCCTGACTCGTCAGCCACTCCACTTCCGGCCTTGGGATAATCCTCAAAAGTAACGCAGTAAAGCACATAGTGAGCCAGGGGCACCCCTGCTCCATCCTGCAGGGATTGAAGAAGCGCATTTTGAACAGTTGCGCCTTCTCCAACAAGCCTCCCGGTTATGGTAATGGTATTTTTCTCGCCGCCACCGCATCCCCCTACAGCAATAATTATTCCCGCAAGCAAAAATAAAAAAATGCTTCGCCACTTCATCATTCACCTCCGTGTTCTATCTCTGGTGCTCAGCATAATTTTTCTCTTTGTTGAAAGTATGTGATACAGGTCACACACGTGGCCCCGGTCCGGAGAAGGGGTGTTTTTGTGGAAAAAAATTAAGAGAGTCGATTCTTACGGGGACATCTGCTTGTCCTGCTGCACCTGGGTCAAAGCTCAATTTTTAGCTTCTGAAAAGATTCGTTCAAACATGCCTCTGCCAGCGTTCTACGTTATTACACACAAGTCTTAATGCTATGGTAGTCCGACAGGTGACATGGTTGTTATCTATTATCTGACACTAAGAATTGTATTCTTCCAAACATTCCCTACGATTTTGTACCCAAGTCGAAAAATATTAATCAGATAACCACTCTGCATGGGGAGATTCTCTATTATTAGTATCGGCCTGTTTTTCTCAATGGTCGCCATGGCCCCAATCAGTGCAGTTTTTTTCAAACCCTTCAACATCCAGGTGGAGAATTGATACGTGCCGATTTGAGGAGACAATGTCGCCTGTCCTACCGTTTTAACCTTAATAAATTGAGAATTGTTCTCACTTTCAGCATCAACAAAATGACCGGCCCCTCCCAGGGCTCGGCCCTTTTCATCCAAGACTCTCAGGGGAAACAGACCGTTTTCTGAACCCAGTCCAGCATTTATAAGCTCAACATTTTTCAAATTGTTTATCAAAATTGTAATGGTGGCGCATCTATAGTTTTCTGGGTTAGGCTCAAATGCCCAGAGCTTGGCTCCTTCTGAACACGCTCTCGCCAATGCCGGAATAAAATCGCCAAAATATGCACCAGCATGGATAATATCTCCCTTCCCAACATTTTTAACTATGTACTCAATGGTATCCTCTTCCTACACCTGGCCCGATAGAACTCTCTGTGCAGCCGGACGATGATAAGATGACAAAGGTATACAAAAGCCACCGTATTTATTATATGCAATGCAGCATCCTAAGACAGAAGGGTCACTATCTGGATATGTAGTAAAAAGCGGCCCTGTGCGGATTCTATTTATTTTGACAAATCTTCCTGTCACATGGACAGGCGAATTAGGGAGCAGTTTTTTTATTAATTGCTTCACTGATTTCCTTTTTTAATTTAAATTGAATTTTTCAGATTTTTGTCTTGTCCAGATCCACCTGTACTCGCAATACTGTCTTATGTTCGATCCACAAATTCAGGTCCGATACTATAATAAGTGTCTTCTGATAATCAAAGCAAAATTTTATACACTACCAGTTTTTGCTAATTAACACAAAAAAGAGTAGAATGAAAATAGTTCCTCTTAATGCTCTCCCCTTCCAGTCGGGTAAAAAAGGAGGTTTTTTATGAAGCATGAAAAAAGAAATGAGAGATGGACTCGTCTGTTGCGGCCTTTTTACAGGGCCGGAAAGCCACTCGGTGCGCTTGGTGTGATTATGGCGCTGGGTGTCCTCTTTTCGTGTGGCGATAGGGGGGCGCTCATTTCTGAACCACAGTTCGACATTATCGGTGAAATGTTCGCAACCCTTGCTCTCTCACCAGGCTCCTCCGCAATAGGGAACAATGCCCAGTCTGTTCCACTTTTGGAAGCCCGGGGGATTAATCCCCTGGAAAACTGTTCTCCACAGAAACTTATACCGCCTTCCAACTGTGGTGAAAGCGGGAACATTTACACAACGATCAACCTCACGTGCTCAGGGCCGTCGGGGTGTTGTGGAGCTGACCCGCCGTGTGAGAAAGACACCATGAGCATAGAAGGCACCGGTAGCACCGTGTTCAACACGTGCACGACCTCAACAGCAGAGGGCGACAGGGTGGTGATTGACGGCACCATATATACAACTCTCACAGTGGACACTGCCTTTACGTGTTCAGGCATTGTTTCTGCACAGTCGAAGGTTACCCTTACAGGCAGGCCCTCTTTCCGGGTCAACGGAAGAGAGGTCTGCAACGGTGACATTTTCATTACTGTTACAGCATTCGTGGGTAGCAGTGTATACGTGATTGTGTCTGGAAACATTTGCGACCAGTACTTTTACAGGAAGTACGATTACGGGTGCTCCGTGGATTGCGGCAGTTACTGCTGCCCTTCCGGTGCTGTTTGCGCCACGTGCACATCAGGAGAAGCCTGTTTCGCAGCGATTTACCCCGTTGACTGCTGTAATGGATACGCCTGCCCGGCTGGCACCACCTGTACGAGTGATGGCAAGTGCCAGTATTAAATTAAATGGTTACAACACGGTAATTTAATTGCAGGTACAATAGAGTATTATCACTGTCACTTCAGGTTGCAAATCCGGCGCCTGGAATTTATAACAGTTCAGAGGGGATGGAGTCCCCCTGTAACCGCCCGTTATAAAGGGCTGATGACTCCTATCCGCCTGTGCAGGCGGTTTTTTACTACATTGCAGATGCTGTTCAGGAGGATGTTCTATGGGTCTGAAATTGTTGCAACTGGCTCTGGCAGGAGCTCTGGGAACGCTGGCCCGTTACGGTCTGGCAGGTTTTGTGCACCGCATCAATGGTGCATATTTCCCCTGGGGGACCTTTGCGGTGAACGTAACCGGATGCTTTTTTGCAGGATTTTTATGGGCGATGTTCGAGAGCCGCTGGGTTGTTTCCGGCGAAACCCGTACCATTTTACTGGTGGGTTTCATGGGAGCGTTTACGACATTTTCTGCTTTCATTCTGGAGACAGGTGAACTCATCAAGCCGGCGGAATGGGGCTATGCCGTGGCGAACCTTTTGTTGCGAAACGGTTTCGGCCTTGTGGCCCTTTTTTTAGGAGCGGCTCTCGGGCGCCTTGTGTAATAGAGCAGACAAAGGAGGTGGATAAGACATGAAACTTTCTTCACAAGCATTGCTATTGAGAATATTTATCGGCGAAAGTGACAAGGTGGGAGGAAAGCCTTTATATGAAGTTGTTGTCGAGGAGGCCAGGCGACGGGGTATGGCGGGAGCTACGGTGTTGAGAGGATTTCTTGGGTTTGGAGCTACCAGTCGGATACATACGGCAAAAGTTTTGAGGCTTTCTGAAGATTTGCCCATAGTTGTTGAGATCGTGGATACCAAGGAAAAGATTGAGGAGTTCCTGCCGGATCTTGACGGCATGATCGATCAGGGACTTGTGACTTTAGAGAAAGTCCAGGTTATAGCTTATCGCCACAACTCCACCCAAAAGTAAGCACGTTTTTGTCTCCCTTATTTACTTTGGGACACATGCACAATAATGGTGCACGTCCCGTGGGAACATTTTCGTCTTCCTCATGTGTTACAGATACCGAGGGTACGTACAGGGTTGCCTACGGGGCTTGCCAGGTGAGCGGCAAGGAAGAGATAAAAGCGTGGCTTGTTTTTGATCCTTCGGTGTCTGACCGGAAAATACTCCTTGTTGGAGTTCAGGAACTTTACCCCATGCCCGCAGGGAGGTACCGGTTGAACCGGTCAGACCTCTATTCATCGTGACAATCACTATGGCACCTATTACACGGTTGTAAACATGCGTCTCATAGCAGAGGATTTTTACGAGGAGTTTGAAGCGATGCTTGGCATAAATGACATGAGTCTGCCACTTGGGGGGCTGTTTGATATTTACCATAACTGGCATCCACCTCACAATTCCCATAGAAAAGGAACAAGTGTTGATATAGACCGGTGTGCGTGGAAGGATGGTGGGATAGAGGAAGGTGGCGTTGCTGCTGAGGATCCTTGTGGTCTTTCTCTTGGTTATCCAGGGGGATTTGTGAGGGTGGATAGGAAAGAAATAGAGAAATTATGCAACCAACGGGGTGGTAGGTTGCTTCCAGAACCCACCTGCCATTATGAATTTTAAAGGAGGTTTATAATGTTAAAGATTTTGACTTTGGCGTTATGTTTACTTGGTGTATATGGAGGTCCGTCTCCATTGAGGAATGTAAAGCTCTCGGCATCAGTCAGAATTGAAACTGCAAACGGATTTTTCATTTACGAGTACACTGTTTTCAACCCTGTTACCAGTGATGGAGAAATTTGGTCTTTTGATATATATTTACCCTACAACCCTCAAAAAGAAATGCTTCTCTCTAAGCGAGGATTCACCTATTGTTTTCGTTATCACAAGGACTCATCCCAGGACATTGCCGCTCGCACAAACAATGGTTCCTGTTGGTTTTGATGCGCCAGGGGGGTGGTCATGTGGACTTGCTATTTACGGTGCAGCTGGTTGGGGTTCTGATGAAAAGCATATGATTAAACCCGGCTCCTCTCTTTCAGGATTTATTCTTCAATCGTGCGGGCTACCTGCCATAAGAGATGCAGTAATTGAACCTGATGTAAATCTTGAATCTTTTGCCTGAAGAATATACTGAAAATCTTGAGAAGACAAAAGCTTTATATGAAAAAGTTAAACGGCCAGGCAAGACAGTTGGTCCCAAAGCACCACCGAAGGAGTTTGATCCTGTGGAGTTTCTTTCTTACATAATAGAACTCAAGCACGAGGCATATGAGCTTGGGTGGATAACCAATGAGGGTATATTGGAAAGTCTTGATAAGAAGCTTGAAAATGCGAGGGGGAAGACAACTCAGGAGAAGATAAGCCCGGCGATAAACATATTGAGGGCGTTTTTGCATGAGGTGGAAGCGCAGTCGTGCAGGACGTATGAGGAGGGGTGTTTGCCATGGAAACACATAATACCTGGGGGTTATGCGTTGATGTATTTTAATGTAATGTGAGGTATCTTGTTGAGAACCTGGGGCAGTGAAAAAAGTGCTGGTGTCGCCAGAGATGTAAAAAATGGAGGCGGGGCTGGAAATTATGTGTCTGTCCTCAGAGCTTACCTGTACGAATGATGGCAGGTTCCTGTATTCTACTTCGCCATTCTCATCACTGCGGTTTGGGGCGAATTGTATTCTCAGGCCTGTTGGGTAATAGTTTATACTCGCACGCACTGGGCAAGATACTTTTGATAAAGAAGAGGTTTGGAAAAGGCGTATTGCGGCGCAGAAGCAGGCGGGCCCGAAATTTTTATGACGTTTTTTACTTTACCACCTGCTGTGAAGTGATGACGATTTCAAATCCGTAAATTTCGATGTGATACAAATATTTCTCTGTTTCAACATCCAGGGAAACTCCCTGTTTGCTGAGCAGGTCTTCTGAATCGTAAGTATCGAGAATAACGTCGAGAATTTTTCTGACCTCCGAGAACTCTAGGTCCAGGTGGGTAATAATGTTGAAGAAATAATCTCTGTGTTTCAGAGGATAAACGTCTATTTCGCTCATGGTCGCTGCTCTGGCACCATGTCAACGAAACAGGTGCTTGAGTATGTCCTCGATGACATCCCTGATTTCTTCTTCACTGAGCTTGAACTCTATGCCTATGCCCTTGTCGTCTGCCCCTTTCTTTGTGCCGCTCCACCGGACGGTTCCCTGGAGTTCTCGAGAAAATCCCACTGTTGGCACCTGCACGAGTATCTTCACATCCGTTCCTTCAGGCCAGAGGCGCGGTGTTTTCACAAAGAGCCCTTTTTTGGAGAAATCCACGAGAAAGTGTTCCTCCAGTTTCTCGTGTCCTTCGGGGTCTTCTACACTCACAGCGATCTTGAGCACTGCGCGAGGACCGGCCCGGCGGTCTGAAAGTTTTGCCCGTTATTTTTCAAGGGCTTCGAGGCACCTGGCAATTTTTTCGTCAAATTCAGGTTCAGGGTCCAGGAATTCCACGCCCATGCCTGAGGGAATGCCGCAGGATCGGGCGACTTCCTCATCCACGACGTGCACAACGCGGGCGTCCGCCTCCGCAACTTCACCTGTGAGGGGAAGTGTGATAGCGACGTGTACAATGGTGCCTGGATCTTTGAGTTTTTTCGTTTTGATGAACATCCCACCCTTGGAGATGTTTTTACCGTACTCTTCCAGAAATGCCTCCTCGTCCCGAAACCTCACTTTGAAAACCGTCTCGTAGCGTGGATGCGTTCGCCTTTCTACCATATCACACCCCCTTAAAAAGCCGTTGCCACAGAAAATCGGGCAACCCTGCATCTTTGATTTTTTTCGCTGCAAGGTCTATGTCGTAAAGTACACGCCGAACTTCGTAGGTTTTGTTGTCCGTGTCGTAGAGTGCATAGGCCGCTCGAGGATCACCGTCGCGGGGCTGTCCGACACTTCCAACGTTGATCACGTACAGTTGGTGTTCGTTTAACTGGAGATTTTCCGGGAAGGACCGGTCAGGATAGCCCGAGTCATCCTGTGGAGCGCTGAACACAAGCACCTGGTGCGCATGCCCGACGAATGAAGCCCTGCGCCCTTCCTGTTTGAGCCACGACATGATAAACGATGCACGAATGGGGTCTATAACGTAGTCGAAATTTTCAGGACCGAGGGGTGACCCGTGTGCAAAGACAACGTTGTTTTCCTCGTGGGTCCACTTCATGCCTCCTAACCAGTCCATGAATTCCTTTGACACGAGCTTTTGCTGGTATTCAATGGCGAAGCGGGCATTTTCAGAAAACCATTCGAGGTCCGTAATGCCTATCAGTGCAGCATCGTGATTTCCCATGATGCAGACATCTGCAATTTCTCTTACCTTTTCACAGCACTCGTTTGGATTGGCACCATAACCCACGACGTCACCGAGAAAAATGATTTTTTCCGGCTCCTGAGTGTTAAGATCCTCCAACACGGCATTAAGAGCCTCCAGGTTTGCATGAACATCTGAGATAATGGCAACCCTCATGCTGGTCTGCTCCTCGCTTTGTTATGATTTTGAACCATCCATGCGCAAAAAGTACTCGACAAGCATTTGAACATCGGACGCCTCTTCCTTTTCTTCTTTTTCTTCAGCCTGGGCCTCTGTGGAGGGGATGCCCAGGAATCCCTCTTCGACACTGTAAACCGTTTCGCCACAGATGACAGATCCGGGCATGACTTCGCACCCTTCAGACTTGAGCTCATTTACAGGCTTTACCTTTCCCAGGTACCCCTTTTCATCGGAACCCTCCACAATTTCTAAAAACCGGAGTGCTTCTATCAATTTGTAACCTCTTCCCTCTTTTTTGAGAAAGAGTTCTTCCCCTCTAAATTCAGCTCGATCTTCCTCAATCAATTTCTCAAGCGTGCTCGCTCTGAAAAATACCTTGTTGGATACACCTTTAACAGAAAAAAGCTTGGCGTTTTTAAATACAGTACCTACCACCAGTGCACCGCGCATGTCCGCATAAGAAAGGTCTGAACCCGTCAGGTCCGCATTTCTCAGGTCAGCATGTCTGAGAACAGCATGGCGAAGATTGGCATTTTTTATCGATGCTCCTTTCAAATTCGCCTTTTCGAGATTTGCATAGCGAAAATTGGAACCATCCAGTTTTGCTCCAGGCAATTGAACACCTCTCAGGTCACATCCGCGGAAATCAGATTCTGAGAGGTTCTCCCCCGCTTTCGCTTTTTCCTGCAGTTCTTTGAGGTTAACTTTCTTCATAAGACTTCAACAGCTCATCGAGAGCTTTTCGTGCTTCCTCAGGAAGAGCCTGAAATTGAATGCCCAGTCCCTGTTTTTCCTTTCCGCTCTCCGTTTCCACCCATACAACCCTGGCGTCGACCTCAAACATGTCCACACTGGTGGGAAGGGTAAAACGCAGTTTTACAGTTTCTCCTTTTTCCAGTGGTTCAACTGAGAAAGGTATGAACATTCCTCCCGCGCTGATATCGCCGGAGTGGGCTTCTCCGGATATTTCAAAGTAAGCGTCTTCTACCACGAGATCGAGGGTTCGTGACAATCCTTTTTTATGAATAGAAGTAACAGTGACCTGTACTGGAATGCGCTTGTATCTCCTGCGTTCCATAAATTGCCCCAATCTTTAATAAAAATCATTATAATACTTCCATCCAGCCTGTGCATCTTTTCTCCTGAAAATTCCATTTCAAGCGTCCTTTGAAGCTGAAATCACAGTGGAAACAGGATGTAAGTAATAAAAATTCCTGATAAGACAGAAGTGCTCCATGAGGCTCGAAGAGATTTTAAAATAAGCAGGGCTGCTATTCCTGTGAACAGAGGATTTAAATGAACGGCAAATGACATGTCAGGTAGAATTTCGATTATATATTTTATCACCACGGTCACTGTTCCGATTATCGCATCAGCAAACTGGAGCAAAATATGACCTGGAAGATTTGAGCCTCCCATTGCGTTACCTGCCATGGCAACAGGAATTGCTGCTGTAAAGAAAGGGAGAGCCACAATGTTGGTGATCATGCCTGTGAAGTTAACTCGATTGAAGTGGTAGGCAGTAAAAGGGATGGTGAAAAGTATTGCGAAAGCGGAGACACCTGTAAGAGTGAAAATGCGTGAGAGTACCCCGGCCTTCTTGAGAATGTGCAGGCGTTTTTTCAGGTTGAAGAAACAGATAATTCCTGCAAAAGCAGCAAAAGAGAGTTGAAAGGAAACCGAGTAGAGTTCCATTGGGTGAAACGCAAGTATCAAAAGCCCTGCTAAAGCCAGGACTTCCAGTGTGTTCACGGGTATGGCCACAAGCTCAGCGGTTATGAACACCAGGAGCAGGATAAATGCACGTGTGGCTGATACCGGATATCCAGTGCCGGCGAGATAAGCAGCACACACGAAAAGCGATAGCAGTGAAGCTCCGTAGAGGAGGTTTCGATTGGTGATGCTTTTTTGACGCGAGAGTCGCATGAAGAGGATGCCTGTCAACGCGAACACATACCGACATGCCAGGTAAAGCACGTACATATGAAAGCCTGATATGGCAAGTATGTGCGCGATACCAGCACGCCGGTAAAGTTCTCCGGTGCTCTTGTCTATTGCCCATCGTTCGCCTCGTATAATAGCCCGAATAATACCCGGGTGACGAAGTGTGCCTGAAAAAAAAGACGAGGTAGAAGTCGGTCCCGACGTTTCAATAAGGTGTGAATTTTTACATCGGAACCTGTAGCCACTGGCAGCCAGATACGCCTGAAATCCTTTATCTTCAATTTTCAGTAATTTGAGGCTGCATTGAATAATTGAGAGGGAAGCAAGGGGTTTTCTGCTCTCTACCAGGAGATTTCCTTCGCCAGGAATTTTCAGCCCTTCTGATACAACCCACCAGTTCCCTTCACGAACCCGGTAATATTTGCGGCCAAGATGCCTGCCCTCCATGGCCAGCACTATGGTGCGTGATTGCTTGTGCAGAGGATGTTTTGACTGCATTTGCATGTTTACATACCCGTTGATGTATCCGAAACACCAGACAAGCATGAAAAACAGCAATTCGGAAACTTTCCTGTTTCCCAGATGTGTTGACAGAACAACGCCTGTTATTGCGGTGACAGGAGACCCGCGTGAGGCGAGCAAACCCGTTATGTATGCCAGAAAGGAAAAGAAATACCGCCTGGAATGAAAGGCATCGCTGTCGTGCAATTTTGTGTATTAATGAATTTGGGCAGATTTGCTCCCTGTCTGCAGGGTTTTTGCGAAAACACCCCAGGCTTTGATAAGTTCGTAGGCCTTTTCGACCACCCTGTCTTTCCTCACGCGTTCTTCGAAACTCATTTTCATGAAGTCCTCGATACTCATGCGACTGTTTTCATCAGGTCGTGCTTCAATATCGGGCTTGATGCCTTTTCCGTGAATGAGTTCTCCTGAGGGTGTGTAGTAATAGGCTGTGGTAAGTCGTACCGCAGCACCGTCTTCAAGCGGAAATATTGTCTGGACAGATGCTTTGCCAAAGGTTTTTTCTCCCATAATAAGTGCCCTGTGATTATCGCGCAGTGCTCCAGCCACAATTTCGGAAGCGCTGGCGCTGCCTCGATTGACCAGAACAATCAAGGGAAAATCTCCTTCAAATCCGTCGTCTCGGGCTTCGAAAACGTTTTTCACACCCTCCCTGTCTTTGGTATAGACGATGGTACCCTCACGTAAAAAGTCGTCGGCCACACGAATCGCCTCTTCCAGCAACCCTCCTAGATTGTTGCGCAGGTCAAGAATAACGCCCGCTATCTTTCCGTTGTTTGTGCTGTTTAGTAATTTATGTTTTTTAAGAATATTGAGTATTTCACGAGCAGCGTTTTCCTGAAATTGTTTAAGGCGAATGTATAACACGTCATCGAGTTGAACGCTTTTTGTCGCCTTGATGTGGATGATGTCCCGGACAATTTCCACCTTAAACGGCTTGGACTTTCCCTCCCTCATAATTGTGAGAACGACCTTGGTACCCTTTGGACCCCGCATGAGTTTCACTGCTTCCGATAGCGTCATATCTTTGGTGGATTTACCGTCAATTTCCACAATCATATCTCCTGCTTGAATACCCGCACGATAAGCGGGAGTGTCTTCTATGGGTGCCACGACGGTGAGAATTCCGTTGTGAATGGTGATTTCTATGCCCAGGCCGCCGTATTGACCCTTGGTTTCAATTTGCATTTCTTTGAACTCGTCTTTGCTCAAATAAGAGGAATAGGGGTCCAGACTCATGAGCATGCCCCGGATGGCCCCTTCTATGAGAGTATCTTCGTTTTTTTCTTCTACGTAGTTTTCTCGTATAATTTTCATTACTCGGGTAAACTTTTTTAGCTCCGCATATACTTCACTGTGATCTTCTTCCACCCGCGCGAGAAGGGTAATATTAGCAATTATGAACCCTGTCAGCACTGCTGCAACAAGAGAATAAAAAATAATTTTTGCTTTCTTTTTTGTTTGTTCTTTCATTTTGTTATCACCTGTAAAAATATTTATTCTCAAAATCATTTTATCTCTCAGCAAGAACTTTTGCAATGAAAGGAAGGGCGTAAGTTGCCCTTTTAATCTCAATTTTTGCCTTAGCGCGTTTGATTCAGGTGCCTGAGTACTTCTTCTACGGGCAGGGGTGTTTCACCCCTTCGGACCTCGAAGTACAGGGCATCCTCTGCAATAATACCGGTTGCTCCAATACGGCCGATCACATCCCCTGGCTCCACTTTTGTGCCTGTGTCCACATTTACTTCATCGAGATGTGCGTATATATAGTTATACCCGTCTTTTCCGAGCACGATCACCACATTTCCCAGACCTCTGAGCCAGCCTGTGAAGGCAACCTCACCAGGTGCCGAGGAAAGTGCACGGGCTCCGTTTTTTAAAGAATAAAAGATAAGTCCGCGCCCCTTTCGTTCTACTCGAGAGATTCCTCCTTCCACAGGAGAATGCCACACGGAACCCTTTGACTTTGAAATCGGGCTCTTTTTCCTTATCAGGGGAATTTTTTGTGTGTGGACGTATGCATCGGTGTGTTTGGCCAGTTCATATGCGCGGATTCGCCGGGCCTCCGCCCTTTTTTCCTTTTTCAGCTCTTCGAGATTTTCAAGGAGTCTTAACAATTTTTCTTTGCGCTTGAGAGCCCGAGCCTGAAGGTTTTTTAACCTCCGGGAGGCCCGGGCGACCCTTTCGGCTTCCTGCTTGAGACGAGACAATTTTTCGGCGGCAAGGGCATGCAAAGAACTCAGAATTTTTACTTTTATCCGCGCTTCGTTGATGTCCATAACGCCTGTGAAAGCCGCAGCTCGCAGAAAATTAAGGCGCTGAGACCCTGAGATTAAAAGGGGAATGTACACTTCCGCCGCGTTTTTAAGTTGTTTGTGGGCTTGTTTCACCTGCTCCAAACGTTCGCGTGCCCTTTTTTCTTGTTGTTTAAGTTCTTCGATGTGTTTTTCGACGAGACGTACTTCTTCCTTTATCTGAACGATGCGTTTGTTGAGCTGATCTATACTTTTCAAAAGACGGTTTAACGTGTTTTTTGGAGAGGCAGGTGCTGATCCGGGAGGAGACAGGATTGTTATGAGCGTCCCGATTATCAGAAGCGTCGTGCCACCTCTTCCGTTCACAGCATGCGCCTCAAGGTGTAGTATCCCGAGACAGCAGCAGCTCCTGTCCCTGCCAGAACAAGATATGTGTAAAATCGGAAAGGGATGCTTTTGACGCTGAGGAGCCCTCCGCCTCCGCTCGAGAATACCCCGGAACCAATGACCAGCACATCGAAAAGATATAACCCCAGGGTGATGAACAAAAAGGTGGTATATGTGTACTTGAGGGTATACGGGAATGCAATGTACCGTCCGGTTGCTCCCACGAGTTTAAGAACTTCTATTTCCTGCTGCTGCATGAGAATGTTGGACCGAACACCGCCGGCGACGATGATAATGATGCCCACCACGAAAAGAACTGTGGTGGTGAAGGAAAGCGCCTGAATGACTCGAAGAACAGTGCCAAGGGAACGACGAACTTCTATACCGTAATCCACGTAAACGGGCTGAAAAGTGTGGTTCACAATTTTTTTGAATTGTTCGGATACTTCTTTTTCGGGTTCGAGGGTAATAGATATTACCTGCGGGATGTTCACCCCTGCTTCTCGAAATACTCTCAGCGCTTCTTTCCCCATTTCTTTCTGCAGGATTGTTTCACCGGGGATCACTTTTATGTCTTCGATCTCGGGGAGCTGAGAAAGAGTTTTTAACTGCTGGGAGGAAGGTTTTTCGTGAGTATAGACGAGAACGCTTATTCCCTTTTTTGAGGCTTGGAGAGATTCTTCAAAATTCACCAGAAAGAACATCACCATGGCCGCCGTTCCGGCAAGAACCATCACAGTAATTGAATTGAGAAAATCAGAAAATATGGTTGCACGGTGAGCCTGGTACAGTGTTCGCCATACATAAGTGAGAAATGCGTAAAATCGTTTCATTTTTCCACGACCATACCACGGTGAAGTTTTATGACCCGTCGGGGAAATTCCTTGATGAGTGATAGATCGTGTGTGGCGAAAACCACCGTTGTTCCCCGGGCATTCACTTCTTCGAATACGTGGAGTATTTCTTTGCTGAGATCAGGATCGAGGTTTCCCGTTGGTTCATCTGCAAGAAGAATAAGTGGATCTTTCACGATAGCCCGTGCAATGGCCACACGCTGTTGCTCCCCGCCTGAGAGACGGACGACGGGGGTATTGCGTTTTACGTCAAGGTCGAGGAGCTTCAACACCCGTGATACCCGTCTTCGAACCTCCCATTCGTCTATAAATGCAACCCGCAGGGCAATGGCCACGTTATCGTAAACAGACCACTGGTCCACAAGGCGAAAATCCTGAAACACAAATCCCATCTCCCGACGCAAATAGGGTATGGAGGATTGACGCAGGCGATTGATATTTCTTCCTGCAATAAGAATCTGGCCATTGGTGGGTCTTTCCTCCATAAAGATGAGCTTGAGTAGAGTGGTTTTGCCGGCACCGCTTGCCCCGGTGACAAAAACGAACTCGCCCTTTTCTATTTCAAAGGTAATGTCTCTGAGAGCAAAATCTTCGCCGGTATAGGATTTGAAAACGTGAAAGAATTGAATCATGTTTGTTTGAGAAATGCTTCCACAGCAGAGGCGATGCCGTTTGCATCCAGGCCAAAATAAGAGAGCAGTGCGTTGGCACTACCTGAGAGACCGAAGCGGTCTCTTATGCCTAATCTGAGTAGAGGAACAGGGTGGTTTTCTACGAGGATTTCTGCCACCGCACTTCCCAGTCCTCCAATGATTTGGTGCTCTTCCACGGTAACTGCCCGACCAGTGCGTTTAACAGGCCTGACCACATCTTCTACATTGAGGGGTTTGATTGTGGAGGCATTGATTATTTCGGCTTCGATGCCTTTTTCTCTCAAAATGTCACGAGCCATGAGACTCTGGTACACCATGTATCCACATGCAAATATGCTCACATCTTTTCCCGGTGCAATGACCTGTGCCCGCGAGTACTGGTACCGATAGTGGCTCTCATCGAGAATGATGGGGAACTTATTGCGCGAGAGCCTTACGTAAACAGGATGGTTGTAGTCAACAATGAATTCAATTACCTGTAAAACTTCTACAGGGTCTGCAGGTACGATGACGCTCATGCCGGGGATGGCCCTCATAAGGGCAATGTCCTCTGTTGCCTGGTGCGTGGCACCATCTTCACCCACAGTAATTCCACCGTGGGTGGCCACAATACGTACGGGAAAGTCTCCGTAAGCGATGGACTGTCGTATCTGTTCCCATGCACGTCCTGTGGCAAAGATTGCAAAGGTGCTGACGAACACCCTTTTCCCGTAGGCGGCAAGCCCTGATGCGATCCCCATTAAATTCTGTTCTGCCACCCCGACGTTAAAGAAGCGTTCCGGAAACCGGGATGCGAAAACGCTGGTTTTGGTTGATGCGGACAAGTCTGCATCGAGTACAACGATGTCGTTGTAGCGTTCTCCCAGCTTGACGAGCATTTCTCCGTAGCGTTGTCTCATGTATTCAAACTTCAATTCTGAAGCGGGAGGTACCCGTTCAAATCTGGTCAGTCCCATCTCCCAGCAGCTCCTTTCTGGCAATTTCCAGCTCTTCCGCGGTAGGTGCAATGCCATGGTATTTGGCCTTGCCTTCAAAGATGCTCACCCCTTTCCCTTTTACAGTTTTTGCAATAATAACCGTGGGTTTGCCTGCGGGCTGGCGTGTGGCTTCAAGTGCGTCCAAAATTTCGTTATAGTCATGTCCGTTGATTTCCAATACCCTCCAGCCGAAATCTTTCCATTTGGCAGCGAGGGGTTCAAGGGTAACGATGTCATTTATGTATCCATCTATCTGCAGCCCGTTGTAGTCCACGATTGTTACCAGGTTGTCCAGGGATCTGTGACCCGCAAACATGGCTGCTTCCCAGATTTGACCTTCCTGTAACTCCCCGTCACCTGTAAGTACAAACACACGAATGTTTTTGCTGTCGATGCGTGCTCCCAGTGCAATACCAATGCCGATAGAAAGCCCCTGCCCTAAACTACCAGTAGAGACCTCCACTCCAACAGTGGATTTTCGATCGGGATGCCCCTGGAGATGTTTTTCTCCCAATTTTCTAAGGGTGGAAAGGTGATTTTCTCTGAAGTATCCTGACATGGCCAGCACAGTATAGAGAGCAGGAGCTGCGTGTCCCTTGGAGAGCACAAAGCGGTCTCTTTCCTTCCACCCGGGTTCTTGAGGCTTGTGCTTCATTTCATGGAAAAACAATGCCACCAAGAGGTCCATACACGAAAGCGAACCGCCGGTGTGCCCGGAGCCGGCCCGACAGAGGGCTTCCAGCATCTTATATCGTGCTTTTCTTGCTATGGTTTCGAGCTTCAGCGTCAGTTCTTTTCGATTTAAATGGCGACTATTTTTCATTTTCCAGAATCTCGTCGGCCAGATAGTCTAAGATCACCTCGTCCAGACTTTTCTCTTTTGCCTCTTCCTGGACCGAGGAGGCGGCGGCAGATTTGCTTTCATCAACTGCAATTCCTTTTTTCTTTAATTCTTCTTTAACAAGGGGGTGAGTATCATACGCTCCGGAAAGAACTTTTTTGATGGTGGCCTTATGCTGCTCTTCCATGATTTCTTTCACAACCCTATCGCAAAGCTCGTGTGCGACAATGTCTTTGTAATCTGTTTTCTCAGTGGCAATGATGTTTCCTCCAATGAACACGTGAGTAATTACCAGAGCCGCTTTTTTTCCCATATCTTCTGTTTGTACGTGAAAGACAAGTCCTCTATGTTTTACGTTATGATTGAATCCCGGCAGCATTTCAGTAACCAGCCCTGATATTCATATTGTAGCTCCAATGGAGAAATGAATAACGCTTGACGGCTCCCCCTCTTTCCTCATTGTGTTAAATCCTATTTCCAGGCGCATGGGCCCAACTGGAGTTCTGTACCTCATTCCAAACCCCACGGTCAACCGTTTAATGCTTTCTTGAATTTCAACACCCCCCGTTGTAATTCCAGATGCAATGCCCCCATCATTAAACACGCTGATGCTCATATTTTCAAAAAGTTTCATTATAAACTCAACATTATATATAGCATATGCTGTGGCAGCTCCATTGGGCACAAAAGACTCCTCTTCCACCCCCCTCACTGTTGAGGAACCTCCGATATAATAGTATTCATCTACTGGAAGTGCCACTGTTCCCAGTTTCCAGATGCAGCCGCTTCCCGAAAACAATCTCATCACAATGTTGTTTTGCATGGGTATGTAAAGTGAGCCATTCCAGGTAATCTTGACGAAATCATATTTGGACCCAAGATACCGGTCTGCCATCTCCAGCATGAGAGAGGCATACCCTCCCCTGGAGGGATTGGCCCTGTCATCTCTTAAATCCATCGCAAAACGTGTAAAGGCTTTTCCCAGCTTGCCGCTTTCGCTGATCTGTTCCCTCGTTGATTCAACTTTGAATCTCAACTCGAAATCGTAGCCCAGTTTCATGTCGAGCCACTGATGCGTAAGACCGAGGGTGACGCCCCCAAAAAGTGCATCTTTGAGGTACAGGTGTCGCAGCTTGTACTCTGCTCCAACCCAGGCGTAAAGATCAGCCAATGAAGGGATCAAATTTGTCTTTTCAAATGTAAGACGACCGCGTCTTTCATAAAGTACAGATTCTTCTATGTTGTAAAAAAGCTCTCGTGGAAGATACGAGACGCCTCCTTCGAGTGTTATGCTTGCACTGGTGTGAAAAAGTTTACGCACGGTAAAGTTCAATTCTCCTTCGAGTCCCCTGAGGGTGTTGACACCTGCTCCAATGTTCAGTGATGCTCGTTTCATCTCTTTTACACGCACAAGAAGATCGTTTCCCGAAAAGTTTTCACCGCTTGGAAGAAGGGCTACATCCACAACTGTAAACACGCCTGTGCGAGCCAGTTCCTGTTCAAGTTTTTTTGCCACAAGCGGACTGGCCGGCTTCCCCTTGTACCGTCTGGCAAGGTATGAAAGGTCTACATCGCGGGTTCCCACAACATAAACATGTTCTATGATTTGCCGGACGTATTGCTTGACGGTGATGATATGCCTGTGAGGGTCTACAGTGAAAACGGATGCAGCAGGATTGACTCCGCAGAGTCTCATTCTTTTTATGAACACGAGTGATACGTCTTTTCCTTTTTCTACTTGAAGACCTTTCGCAAGGCAGTTTTCAGGAGGGATGTTTTCAAACTGAACCTCGTATGTTACAGGGGCGATCTTTTCTGCAGCCACCACGATCACAAGGGAGATTTCCGCCTCGTCCGCCGTTGTTCTTAGTTTTTTGTAATTCAGATGCAACCTTTTTACTCTCAGATTCATGGAGTTAAAGAAATCCACTACCTGGGTTCGAATGGACTGAATGTTTTGCACACTCATCAAAGTGTTGTCTCGAAAGAGATTCCGCCACGGCGGAAATATTCTTGATTCCAGAAAAACTTTTAGTTCTTTTTCTATTTCCTGGGCCTGCTCTATTCCTGTAACCACTGCATCTATCTGGACAATTCTGTGCTTTTTGCCTTTTCGTACGTAAAGAATTTTATTCTTAATTTCTAAGGAGGGTTCCATATATCCCTGTTCCTTGAAAAGAGATTTTACAGAAGCAATGGCGAGCGCTGGGGGTTTGCCTTTGACCATTCCTTTGAGAACCTTCTCCAGTCGTGAGTCATCCGGTACCACTACATCCAGAATTTTATCCTGTGTTTGCCTTTGTGGAGGTTTGGGTACGGGAGGCGTTTTGACCGGCTGGGGTTCTCGCGTTTTGGGAGCAGGAGCTTTTTCAATGGTTTGACACTCCAGATTCCCCTTGCTGTCAAAACATACAGCAATGATCCCCTGTAATAATGATGACTTTAAATACGTGTGAGACCACGTGCGAAAGTGGGACGATACGGGAGCTGAAAGCGAAGAGACTATCAAGAATATCAATGTATTCACTTTTTCTCCTACCAGTCAAAATTCCATCGTGCATTTATCTTCAGGCTGAAATTGCCCACAGGACTGTTCACGTCTTCTACCACATCAAATGCTTTATTATCCCACCCTCCCTGAAGAATCACACTATTTGTAAGACGATAGAGGAGAAAAACACTCTGATCTTTTTCAATGATGTCTCTTTGATACTCAATGGTAAGCCGGGGTGACACGTTGGAAGAGATGCTCAGACGGGAGGCCAGACGCCTGGTTATTTCCTCGTACCCACTGGATATGGCGAGATCAGATATTCCGAATCGTCGTGCTACATCTTTCATTTCACTTCCAAATAAAAGCTCCATTCCCAGAGTTGCCTTTTCTATGTTGGATATTTGTTGCCCGCCGGTGACGTCTCCTGCTTCCGGGACACCAAATGTGATTAACGATAGTATTTCACTGTCTTTAAGAGGCGGAGATGAAGAAAATTTCATCTTGAGTCCGTCAACCCATCCTTCCACATCCACAGTAATCCTGTATCGCTTCTCGATTCCTTTAAGGGCCACGATTTCTGTTTCTGCACTGGCTTCTACATAGGGAACACCAGGGCGAGCGCTGCTGAGGAGAAATGTCCCGTTCCTCACCCTGAACCACACATTGCGGAACTTGTAACGTCCTGTAAATCTCAATCTTCCGTTGAGAGAAAATTCTTTGCCCGCGTTTATTCGAAGCGAACCTGAAAGCGACATGTTTTGAGTTTCAGAGTAGAGCTGGAGTGAGTCAATGGTTATATTCGCATTGATGGATACAGGAAGCGGTTTCCACTCCTTTTCTTCGCCGTCGCCGCTTACCATTTTGTGCCACGTCATGTCGTAATACACTCTTTTTGTCAGCACCCTGCATAAAAGGTCAATTTCTTTTAAATCACCGCCTGCGGTACACCGCAGTCGAATTTGTGGCGGTCCCTCATATTCCACTTCCAGGGCGGGAATGTTTAGACTTAATTGTTTTTTGGAGGGCTGGAGAATAATTGAAGCTCCCCCGGACGAAGAGACGTTCAGTAAATTTTCCCAGTTCCAGGTGAATTTCCACGGCTCATCCGGCAGACTCACAGCAAACGGCCCCCATTCTGCTCGATAGGGTTTTAAAACTCCTCTGAATTTAAAGGGAGAAAGCTGAAGCGTCCCTGAAGCAGTCGCGTTTATCTGAATGCCACGGGTTAAACGCAGGTAGTCGAGAACACCAAAACCGTGAGCTGCTGTCTGAATTTTCAGTTTATTGCCTGATAGAATTTTTATGAATTCGCTGTTGTCTTCACTCGTGATAAGGTTTTTAACCGAACGAGTTTGTGAGAGCACATAAAGGGCCCGCCTCTTGGAATTATAGCCCAGGCCTGTGGCAGGGGATATTGTGTAAGAGACCCCTGCGACAGTAAACGTAGCACCTGACGGGAAACTCACCTCATAGCGGTATGAATGCTCGGATAATATTTCCGCCCCACCCTGCATAGACACATCAAACGGTCCGTCCCGGAAAATCGTCAGGGCACGCGAACTGGTAACAGAAGCTTTTAATATTCCTGTGTTCCAGAAGTATTGAACTTTTATTTTTTGAGAACTTGTTTCAAGGTTGGTTATGCCGTTTTCAGTATTGATATAAAAACTTTCTGATAATCCAGGCAAAATCAGTGAAGTTTTTTTCACTGATGCGTTCATGTTTCCACTGAGCCTCCACCCTTCTTCTTCTCTAAAAACAGCGTGTATGCTTCCGGTCAGAGATGCTGTAAACAACTCGCGAATTACCGGGAAATTCTTCAGACCCGCTCTCATTTCTATTTTCAGATCATTTTTTTCTTCGGATCCTGAAACTTTTAGGTGATATAGAATTCTTTCAGCTTTGTCCTTCACGTCGAGTGAAAAGGATTCCTGCGCGTACAAACCGTGTATTGTCACATCAGGACGATATGAGGTGTGCTTGAGGTAAAGCTCTTTCGCTGTTGTTTCAAAATACACCCTTACATCATTGAAAGGTCCTGTAACCTTCATGCGTAGATTTGCTGTTTTTGCACGCCGGTCCACCACAAATCCCATCAAATATCCGATATCGGCGTATTCATTGGAAAGTAGTGCAGGGACCACTTTATCCGCTTGCAGGTGCCCGTAGACTGCTCCTTCTTCTGGGCCGAAATCTATTTCCACCGAGCCCTTTACGAGTCCTCCACCTGTGGTGCCTGAGATGGGGCTGAATTTCAAAAGTTTTTGTGAATACTCCACACGGGAGGATAAAAATGTATAGTCAAAGCCAAAAATTCTGCCTTTCCAGCTTTTAAATTGACCGCTGATGTTCACGTCGTGATAGTCAGATTGAATGGTACATTCAAGGTCTGTTGTCCCGGATATTTTGACTGGTCCAACGTGGCCCAATACATCCAGAGGAAATCGGTCGCCTTTTACAGAAAGAAACATATGATCTTCGAATCCAAACTCTCCCTTTACCTCCATCGCTTTGTGTCCGTTGAAATAGACAAGAGCCCTGTCCAGTCGAAATGCGTGCGCCATAAAAGCACCTGAGACAAGAAGGTGTGCTCGTGGAGTTTCTACTACGACCGCTTTGAGCGGATTTCTATAGTCATGTGTAAATGTAAAGAAATCTTTTACATTAACGGCTCCTTCAACATGGAATTCTTCGAAATCCCTTGTGGACCAAGTGAGACTTCGGGAAAAGAGTCGAGCTGTGACGCGGGAATGTTCCAGGCCCATGGAGGTCCCAATTCCTTCTATTGTAATTCCGTTCAGGGATGTCACGATTTTCATGTGATGTTTCTGGAGGTCCAGAAAACCCGTCCCATTCACAGTACCGCCCATGAGATGGGCTGTGAACGAGGTTATGGAAACAGAGAAGTTTCTGACGTTTCCAGTTGCACGAATATTGCCGAACCTGAAATGTCCGAGTTCCAGCCCTTTTACATTGCATTCGTATGCAAAATCGAGGTTTTTACTGCTACGGGATGTTTTCAAGTTTTCTAAATTGCACAAAAGCGAGCCTTTCAATTTTTCGGTTATTGCAATTCCTCCGCAGCCTTCTCCTGTTTCTGCTGACACCTGTAGATGATTGATGTGGATCCTGTCCCAATCAGAGGCGTAAAAGTTGTGTATGTTTATCCGGCAGTTTTGGTTGTCGAGGAGTGATACTGTTTCCACGGCAATTTCACGGTCATCAATGTTGAATTCACCCTGCTGGATAGAAAGAGCACGCCATTGAGACTCAGGAACGGTTCCACCGAGACGGAGGGTTTTCAAAGCCAGTGCTTTTACAGAAACCCTGAGGGGTCGAGACGTAAGAGAGAGTACGGCTTTTTCAATTCTACTTTTTACCCACTGATGGCCTGATGCCCCCGTGAATGTAAGGTTAAACTCCCCGTTTTTGAGAACCATGTTTTCGATTCGGAAATACACAAATGATGTTTGAAATGTACGGAGCAGACGCTGGACAAAGAGGGGTTCTTTTTTTTCGGCTTCAGTGTAAATGTTTGCGTCTATGTGGAATTTTTCTACAACAAGGGAACGGATAACAGCCTGGCCCAGAATACCCTGTACCGGGCTTAAAGCCACAACAATTCGAGATCCGGAAAAGGAGAAGGTTGGCGTGTAGATGTTAACGTCATGGAAAACCACGGTTGAGGGGAGGCGCACTTCCAGAGTTCCTATGGATACTTCTCCGTGAATCTTTGCGGACGTCACGCGCTCAATGAAGGCCTTGCCGTGTCTGGGCATCCATACATAGGTAAAATAAAAAGCTCCTACCGTGAAGATCAGAATAAGAAAGATAAATAACGCTGATACCCAGCGTTTCACCTGTCCATTACCCCTGTAACTGAAACCTGCGAATCTTCAATTTAACCTGGTACCTGTCACGAGGGGTGAGATCGTGCTTTCGCGCAATGATGAAAATAAAAGCGGGCGACGGGATTCGAACCCGCGACATCGAGCTTGGGAAGCTCGCACTCTACCACTGAGTTACGCCCGCCGCTCCTTTTCGAAAAGGAGAATTTTTCATTCATCTATTTCCTCTATTCTTTCAACAATATCTTCCACTTCTGCAATATCAACTTCGTTTACGGCCAAGCGCTGTTGTGATGTTTTTTCTTCCTGTTTCCACTGAAGCCTCAAGTCACTCACCACCCCTTTTACAATATCATAATCCACTCTTTTTCTTTTTAAAAGATAGGCTTCGAACAAAGCGTTATCGCAGATGGTGTTAATGGTTCTGGGAATGCCTTTCGAGGCTGAATGTATAAGATCGTACACACTGGTATCGAATATCTCCTGATTTTCTGCCCCGGCTAATTTGAGCCGATGCTGGATGTAATTAACAGTTGAGTTTTTGTCGAAAGGGCGCAGCTCGTATCTCATCGCCACCCTCTGGGCAAGAGGGGGATCAAGCTGAAGCACGTCATCCAGTTCAGGAAGACCGAAAAGTACAAAGGTAATCAGCTTTCTTTCGGGTAGCTCTATGTTGAGAAGCCCGCGCAATTCCTCCATAATTTCTTTGTTCCGCAGCATTTGGGCCTCGTCCACAAGCACCACTGCCTTTTTGCCCAATTCATATATCTCCATAAGTCTTTGAGAGATGGAGGAGAGAAGCTGGATTTTATCTTCCGGGACATTTTCTATTCCAAACTGCATGGCAATTTTTTTGAGGAACCAATCAGTGCTGATTTGAGAATGAACCACCACCAGAAGTGCAGATTCGTACTCGTTTTCATCAAGAGCATCCAGCAAGCGACGCGCAAGCATTGTTTTACCTGTACCCACATCTCCCACGATAACCGCAAGCCCGCGCATTCGTTCAATTGCATGTCTGAGCCTTAACATGGCCTGCGAATGTTCCTGGCTGTCAAAATAGAACCGGGTATCAGGAGCTGTTGAAAAGGGTTCGTCTTTGAACCCGAAAAACTCCAGATAGCTCATCTATCCCCCCGAAAGGCTGAAGTGTTTGTATGAAAGAATAATAAAACCTCTATGGAAAATCCACATAATCATCCTGAAACAAACGTTCTCCCAGCTTCGGGTTCGATTGTGAATAATAATGCGTGCTGATTCAGACAAAGGTGATCTTTTTCTTGGAAGGTGCCTTTTTGGTAACGGGTTTGGGTTCTGCTTCGGGTTCGGGTTGGGGTTTTTCCTCTTTTTGCGGAGAGGGAGAAGGCGCGGGCTGGGGAGTTTTTTTCTCGAGAAGCTGGCTCTCTGTTTCATCGTATTCGTCGCCGAGAATGTCTTCGAGAGAAAGTCTTTCGTATTCCTGCTCCGCTTTAGCTTCTTTTTTAAGGGATCGTAGCATCTCTACTTTTTCTGCCACATCCTTGAAGGAAGCATCGCGGCTATAAACCATTTCGAACCATTTAAGGGCCTCTTCTGTTTCATTTTTCATCTCGTGGGCCACGCCAAGTTGATATTCAATGTCAATTTTCTGTTCGTCGTCGGCCTCCTGGTAAGCCTCGGAAAGAATTTTTATGGCATTATCCGGTTCAGACTTGTTAATGTAGCAGATACCGATCATCACCATTGATACCACTTTCAGCTCCGGTGATTTCATGGATATGAGAAATTCCTCGATGGCTTCTTCGTAAAGTCCCATTTACACATAAGCCAGGCCCAGGTCGTAATGAGCCTGGCCTTCTTCTTCGCCCAGTATTTTTTTCACTCCTTTTTTGAATTCCTGTAGCACTTCTTCTGCACTGACCTGGTGAGTTGGTTCTGCGGGTGCAGCTTGAGCAGGTTGCTCTTCACCCTCGAGCTGTTCATCCAGCACCTCTTTCAGGTCCCAGTCTCCTTCGAGAATTGACTCTTCAAACTCCGGTGCATTCGATTCCCCGGCGATGACAATATCTTCTTCTTTTACCTCGGCCTGGGCCTCTGTTGCTTTTTCCATTTCTTCTATTCTTTGCATGAGAATTCGGGCTTTTTCGCTGTTGGGCCTGCGCTCCAGTACCCGGGTGAGAACCTCTTTCGCTTCGTCGTAAAGCCCCTGATTCATATAAAACTCTGCTTCACTGATATCATCTTCTAAGGTAATGGAATCGTCCGCTCGAATTTCTTCTTCCTCCGGGGGTTCAGAAGAGGCAGGTTGCTCTTCAATATCGTGATCTCCAAGTTCTTCTTCAATATCGACGTCGTCGCTCTGGAATGCCTCCATGATATCTTCTTCTGTCACCATTTCCTCTTCATAAGATCCCCTGTCAGTATCTAATTCCGCCTCTTCTTCAAAGGCTTCGCTTCCGTCGGAGAAAGACACGGCCGCTTCAACTTCTTCCTCTTCGACTTCGATATCCTCGGTCGCTGGCTCTTCTGACCCCAGATCCACCTCAATTTCCTCTTCCTCTCCCGCCTCTTCTTCCATCTCTATGCTTTCTTCGGAGATATCCGGAGCGGTTTCTTTTATTTCCACCTGGGTCTCCGACCCCATATCAACTGAGATTTCTTCTTCGCCCAGGTCTACAGTGATCTCTTCCTCCTCTTCCTCTTCTTCTACAGGTGCTTTTTCCGGGGCACTTTCTTCGAGTGTTTCTGCCGAGGTGGTGAGCACGACTTCCTCCTCCTCTTCCTCCAGAGGGATTTCTTCTTCGACCTCAGCCTGGCCTGCCAGTGGGGAGTTGGGAAGAAGACTTTTCACTTCTTCAATAATCGCTTCTTTTACACGTGAGTTATCACCGGCAAGTTCTATTGCCTTTGCAAAGAGTTTCTCCGCTCCTTCCTGGAATCGGAATTTGGCACACATCCGCGCGTAATTTCTCAACGCATCCACATCGTCCAGCAACGTGAGTATCTCTTCAAGCACAGAGCGTGCTGTGCTGGTCAGACCGTATTTTACGGACACGAGGAACTTGTTAATGAGCTTTTTAACGCGTTCTTCCTGCTCTACAACTTCGGCACGGGTTTCTTCCCGAGTTTCTTTTTCCTGGATTTCACGCACCTGCGTTTCGCCGAGTAGGGTCCGGGCGTCATGGTCATCAGGAGCAATTTTGGTAATCCAGCGTGCTACACGCTCGATCCTTTCCTTGTCACCCCTGGACCTGTATAGTTTGAGCAATTGCTTGAGTACATGAAGGGCCTTATCAGGTTTGTTGACGCCTTCGAGTGACTCTGCCATAAGCCACATGACTCTTTCATTGACCCGATTCTTTTCTACAAAAGTCTGAAGCACCTTCAGTGCTTTAAGATAATCTTTGATGCGCACATAACACTCAGCAAGTTTCTCTCTCGTTGAGAAGTCATCCAGTCCAATTTTTATTTTCTTTTCCAGCAGGATGGCCATTTCTTTGTATTTGCCGGCCTTTTCCAGGGTGGCAATGAGTGATTGAAATTCTTTGTCTGCTGCTTCTTTGTCTCCTTGCTGAAGGTAGAGTTCGGCCAGCTTGAAACGGGCGGCTACGTTGTCCGGATCGATTTCAATAAGTTTTTTCAGAAATTCCATTTCTTCATCTATGCGCCCTTCTTCATCAAGTACCACAACAGCATCTTTAATGGTGTTGACGAGTTCACCCTTGTAATTGAGGTTTTGATAAACTTCAATAAGCTGTTTGTACGTGTCTATATTTTTTCTGTCGACACTGAGGGCATTTTTCAGAATCCCCAGTGCTTTTGGATAAAAACCGGCATTCATGTGCCTGCGGGAAAGCTCGATTGAAACATCCACGACTTTTTTCTTGTCTCCCTTTTTGCTATACAGGCGGATGAGGTCATGCATGGCTTTCACTTCATTGGGGTCAGTTTCCACGAGTTGAGATAAAATGGAAATGGCTTTATCTATCTGGCCCTTTTTCTCGGCTTTCAGGGCTTCCTGGTAAAATTGACGTTTGTTTACAGCCATGGTTCCCCTTTTTTATGTAACTATTTCAGATTATCACCAATAAATCCTCTATTCAAGTGCGATACCGAATAAAGGAGATGTGAAAGATGCAGGTCACATTTCAAAAAATTTTATAAAAAATGAAAATCGCAGGTCCTGCAAAGAGCCTTTGGGTGGAGGAAACTTATGCCCTTTAAAGCAGGTCAGTCCTCTTCACTCATTTTTTCAAGAAACTCGCGATTGTTCTTTGTACCCTGCATTTTTTCCAGGAGAAACTCCATGGCGCTGACCACGTCCATAGGCTGAAGGATTTTGCGGAGCAACCATATTCGGTTGAGAGCAAATTCGTCCAGTAGAAGCTCTTCACGGCGGGTTCCTGAACGATGAATATCTATTGCAGGAAACACTCTTTTCTCAGCGAGGCGCCTGTCGAGATAAATTTCCATGTTACCTGTACCTTTAAATTCCTCAAAGATCACCTCATCCATTCTGCTTCCTGTATCAATGAGGGCCGTGCCGATAATGGTAAGGCTGCCTCCGCCTTCGATGTTTCTGGCTGCTCCGAAGAAGCGTTTGGGTTTGTGAAGGGCATTGGAATCGATACCTCCTGAAAGGACCTTTCCGCTGGCAGGTGTGATGGCATTATATGCCCGTGCCAGGCGAGTAATGCTGTCCAGGAGAATAACCACGTCATAGCCGTGTTCAACGAGTCGTTTGGCTTTCTCTATAACCATCTCCGCCACCTGCGTGTGCCGTTGAGCAGGCTCGTCAAAAGTGGAACTGATTACCTCTCCATTTACGGTACGCTGCATTTCGGTCACTTCTTCCGGTCGTTCATCGATGAGAAGAACGATGAGATACACGTCCGGATGATTTTTCATGAGTGCGTTGGCGATACGCTGAAGAAGCACTGTTTTTCCTGTGCGTGGAGGTGCGACGATGAGTCCCCTCTGTCCTTTCCCTATGGGTGCCATTAAATCGACCACTCGTGTGGTGAAGTCCGTGGGGTTGTATTCCAGGCTGAATTTTTCAGTTGGAAAGTAGGGTGTCAGGTTGTCAAAAAGAATTCTCTCCTTTGCCTTTTCCGGATCCTGGAAATTAATTTTTTCAATTTTTAAAAGGGCAAAATATTTTTCCTGCTCCTTGGGTGGACGTATTATGCCATATATGGTGTCTCCTGTTTTGAGGTTGAATTTTTTTATCTGGGTGGGTGCAATATAAATGTCGTCTGGACCGTACAGGTAGCTGTTTTCCGGAGACCTCAAAAATCCATAACCTTCGTTCTGATTGACGTCCAGAACACCTTCTGCGTATACGTATATTTCCCCTTCTTTTTCCATCTGGAGTTGTAGTATTCGGTAAATCAGTTCCTGTTTTTTCATGGAGGTAGAGTCACTGATCCCCAACTCCCGGGCGAGTTTTGCCAGTTCTCCGATGCGCATGTTTTTCAAATCTTTCAGGTTGATGCGTTTGGCTATCCGGGCCTCTTTCTTTTCCTCTTCGGGTTCCGGAGATTTTCGCTGCGGTGTCTCAACCATTTCCTGCTGTTCTTGCACCGGTGTCTCGGAACCGTTCTCTGCTTTTTCGTTTTTTTCTTCAATGGAAGATGCTTTCTCTTCCGGCGTTTCCTCAGGGACTTCTTCTACCTGCTTCGCCGGTTCGTTTTCCCTGGTTGTATCCTCTGAACCTTCACTCTTTTTCTCAGTTGTAGAGGTCTTGCTTCGCCGGCGTCTTCTCACCACCACCTGTTTTTCCTCGTGAGAAGGTACAGTTCCCTCCGAAACCTGGGCGTCCGAGTTTTCCTGAACGGGTGATTCCTCTGGTGATGGTGATGGTAGAGTTCCTTCTTGCTCTTCCCTTGACATGGAATCGCCTCCTTATTCCGATATTTTCGACAATGAAATCAATTTCACAAAATTTTACTGTCCCGGGCTGTTTTCATGGATTAGAAGAGATGTTATCATCTTAAATCCTTTTGATATGCCTGTCAAGTTAAAGGAGAAGTGAAAAGTACTATGGATTATAGATCATTTTACACACACCTCTGTTATGAGCTAAAATGATTTTTCAGTCAGAGGGGAGAGGGTTGTGGCTGAGACCTTGTGGGAAAATATCTTGAAAAGGCGCGAAAGGGAGCATTCTGTAGCGTCCATTCTCAAGAATACTCCCATATTTTCAGACCTTTCCAGGAGAGAACTTAATATTATCGAAAACATTATCCATCGACGGCGTTATAGAGATGGAGAGATTATTTTTCGTCAGGGTGATCCCGGTGTGGGTATGTATGTAATAGCAAAAGGCCAGGTTCGAATTTTTATGACCAATTCAGCAGGTGTGAGTGTTGAACTGGTCATGCTTCAGCCGGGAGATTTTTTTGGAGAAACAGCCGTGATTGACCGGGGTGAGCGTTCTGCATCTGCACAGGCTGTCGGAGATACCGAGCTTCTCGGATTTTTCCGTCCCGATCTGTTCGATATTATTGATCGCTTCCCACGGATGGGGGCCAAGATTCTTCTCAAAATCGCTCTTGTGTACTCCGAGCGTTTGAGACATACTAATGCTGAACTCATGAAGGCCCGTACCCAGCTCGCGGAACTTCGTAAAAAGACCGGTGAGTAATGTAGGCAATTCATCATTGAGTTTCTCTTCCAAGTCGATACTTGCTCTCGCACTTGCAATATTTGTCGGGCTCCTACTTTATCAGTTTGCCCTTCAGATTTTTACGGGATTTACCGCTCTTATCGGTGATCTGCTTTTAACTCTACTTTTGAGTTTGATTACATATTACATTTTCGATCCGGTAATTGCCCGACTTGAAGCCGTTGGACTTTCGCGGGGGATTGCCACCTTGCTGGTATTTTTATGCATTTCGTGCGTGATTGTAACAGGTATTGTTGTTGTACTCCCTTCGTTTGTCGAGGAGCTCAAAAATCTCAAGCAGATTGATGTGAGCCGATACATGCACGAAACTGTGTACCTCAGTGAGAGGTTGCAGTCGAGCCTGGACAGGTTTTTGCCACCGGGCATGCAGATCAATATCAGTGAAAAAATATCCAGGCTCACTTCCGGTCTCATGAAGAGTTTAATGAATGCTACCACTGCTGCTGTACCCCAGACTCTCACACTCGCACTCACTGTGCCGTTTTTTTCGTTTTTCTTTCTGCGCGATGCAGGGGAGTTTAAGAGATGGTTTATGGACTTTGTCCCGAACAGGTATTTTGAAACAGTTATGGATGCTATTTATAACATCAATCGTCAAACCGGCATGTTCATTCGAGGAAAGTTTTTAGAATCCCTCATCATCGCCGCTGCAACCTTTGTGGTGCTTTTCCCTTCAGGGATTAAGTACAATATTTTGTTAAGTTTATTTGCCGGGCTTTGCAATCTTATTCCCTATGTGGGGCCTGTTATCGGAGCGGTCCCTATCGCTATTATTGGATTTGCTGATTTAGACCCGACCACTGTGCTTTACGTTGTTGGAGCATATTTTATTTTTGTTCAGGTGATTGTGGATAACATGCTGGTGATTCCTTTTGTTATCGCCAAGGCGTCAGACCTGCACGCATTTGTGGTACTGGTAGCGATTATTGCAGGAGGAAAATTTCTCGGGATTATCGGAATGTTCATAGGGGTGCCGGTAGCCAGTGTTTTAAAAATTATCTTTGAAGAAGTGCGGGGATACCTTTTATTCAGGAATACTTCCCCGACATCTGAATAGGTTGCGTGGTAAAGCTGAAGACCTACATAGAGGCGCGTTTGAAACCAGAACAATATTTTTTTTCTTTCTGGGCGAAGATTTTTCCTTTGAGCGTGCGGATTCAAACGGGATTGGGAATGGGTGTGTATTTTCTGGGCTTTCGGATTCCCGGGGCCGTGATAAATTTTTTTACTCGAAAGCGAACTTTGAAAGGGGTGAGGAAATTCTCTCCTCCGAAAAAGCTTCCACCACTGAGCGATGTTCCAGGCTGGATACGGTCGCTTCAGGTAGAAGGAGAGTTTACTTCGGGTCTACCGGACGTGGATGCATTAATAGCAGCCTTTACAGGGGCTTTTCCCGAAGTGAGGGTTCAACCAGTTGTTGCTTCGGATCCCGAACTCCACCTGCACGTCAGGATGGGGCTGCGACTGTTGAGGATCATTCGCAGCCTTTTTTTCAGGTCCCCATTTCCCAGGAGTTAAGGTACTTCTTTTGTGCCGCGGTGAGCGAATCTATGCGAATGCCCATGCTTTCGAGCTTGATGCGCGCGACTTCTCTGTCGATTTCTTCGGGCACCTGGTAAACGGTTCTCTCCAGGTTTTTCCCCATTTTCCACAGGTATTCAGCGCATAGCGCCTGGTTCGCAAAGGACATATCCATCACGCTGGATGGATGCCCTTCTGCAGCAGAGAGATTGACAAGGCGTCCCTCAGCAAGCAGAAAAATGCGCCGACCGTCTTTCAGCTTATATTCTTCAACGTTTTCACGCACAACTCGCTGTGAGACACTGAGCTCCTGGAGTCCGGGAATGTCGATCTCCACATTGAAGTGTCCGGAATTGGCCACGATGGCACCGTCCTTCATGCGCTGGAAGTGCTCTTTACGAATTACGGTGGTGTTGCCGGTCACTGTCACAAAAAAATCTCCGATGGTTGCGGCCTCTTTCATTGGCATTACTTCATATCCGTCCATTACTGCTTCGAGAGCTCTGACTGGGTCCACTTCTGTCACAATAACTCTTGCTCCCATGCCATGCGCTCTCATGGCCACCCCTCGTCCGCACCATCCGTATCCGCAAACTACAAATCGACTCCCAGCGATAAGCCTGGAAGTTGCCCTGAGGATGCCGTCAATGGTGGATTGCCCTGTGCCGTACCTGTTGTCAAAGAGATACTTTGTTTTGGCATCGTTCACGGCAATGATGGGATACCTGAGCACGCCGTTTTTTGCCATGGCCCGAAGCCGAATAACCCCGGTCGTTGTTTCTTCTGTACCCCCGATTACCTCATCCACACCACCTCCAGATGCCCTGTGAAGCGTGGAAACGAGATCTGCACCATCATCCATGGTGATATGAGGTTTAATGGAAAGGACCTTTTTAATATGTTCGTAATATTTTTTTCTGCTTTCTCCTCTGATGGCAAATACGGGTATTTTGTAGAATTTTACCAGTGCAGCTGCCACGTCGTCCTGAGTGCTGAGAGGATTTGATGCGCACAGAGCTACTACAGCACCTCCCTCTTTGAGAGTGATGACAAGGTTCGCTGTTTCTGTGGTTACATGCAGGCATGCAGCTATGCGCACTCCTTTAAGCGGTTTTTCATTTTTAAATCTCTCGCGAATGCGCGTGAGTACAGGCATACTGAAGTCTGCCCATTCAATACGGTCTTTTCCTCTTTTGGCCAGCTTGAGGTCTTTTACATCGTGTTCCATTCTCACCCCCTGTAAGTGATGAAACTTTCAGATTTTGGATTTAAGCGTTTCTATCATGTCCGTTCGTTCCCATGTAAATCCTTCTTCACTGCGTCCAAAGTGGCCATAGGCTGCTGTGGCTCTGTAAACAGGGCGTAACAGATTAAGATGCCGAATGATATCCCGTGGTTTGAGCGGGAAAACATCGGTAACAATTTTTGCCAGTTGCTCGTCGGGCAGCTTGCCCGTCCCAAAGGTTTCAACCATTACTGATACCGGTTCCGCAACTCCGATGGCATAAGCAATTTGTACTTCACACTTGTCAGCAAGGTCTGCTGCAACAATATTTTTTGCTATGTACCGCGCCATATAAGAAGCTGAACGGTCTACTTTTGAAGGGTCTTCGCCTGAAAAGGCTCCTCCTCCATGTCTGCCCATTCCCCCGTACGTATCCACGATGATTTTTCTCCCTGTAAGACCACAGTCACCGTAAGGGCCGCCGATAACGAACCGTCCCGTAGGATTAATATAATACTTCACATCACCTGGAAGCATCTCTTCTGGCACGACTTTTTTGATGACTTCCTCGATTACAAATTCTCGAAGTTCCTCGTCTTTAACACTTTCGGTGTGTTGGGTGGACACGACCACGCTGGTAATGCGGTGGGGTTTGCCGTCCCGATAGAGCACGGACACCTGAGACTTCCCATCGGGACAGAGAAAGTCCACCTTACCGTATTTTCTTACTTCCGCAAGTTTTCTTGTAATGCGGTGAGCGTACATTATGGGAGCAGGCATGAGTTCTTCTGTTTCCTTGCACGCGTACCCGAACATCATTCCCTGGTCTCCTGCTCCCTGCTCACCCTTTTCTCCATCAACACCCATGGCAATATCCGGAGACTGCTTTTCCACTACACACGAAACTGCACACGTTCTGTAGTCGATTCCCTTGGCACTGTCATCATATCCGATGTCTTTCAGGACACTTTTGGCTATCTGGGTGTAGTCCACAACAGCCCTGGTTGTGATTTCTCCTGCAATCATTACAAGGCTGTTTTTAACCAGCGTTTCACACGCCACACGTGCAGAAGGGTCCTGTCGGATAATTTCATCGAGCACAGCATCGGATATCTGGTCCGCAATTTTGTCCGGATGACCTTCGGTGACGGACTCAGATGTGAAAATAAACTCCTTGTTCATTGAGTGCCTCCTTTACTGTTCCAGTTGCAAAAAGATAAAAAATTCATTTGACCTTTAACGTATCAATTGCTCGGGCAGCATTTTTAACACAGTTTTGTTTAAAAAGTCATCTATCTCTTCAGCACAGTTCAACTTTTTAACCTCCTGATATGCTCGATGGCACTCGTTTGCACGAAGGAATGTAAGCGCTTTTTTTATTCGCGGAATAAAAGGCGGAGACATGCTCAAATGCCGGAAGCCCATTCCTATAAGCAAAGGAAGATACTTTACTTCCCCTGCTACTTCTCCGCACACTTCCACCTCCCTCTTTTCTTTTTTTGCTGCCTCCAGGACCATCTCCATCAGTTTTAAAACGGAAGGGCTTGTGGGTTTAAACAGATACGATACCTTTTCATTGGTTCGGTCCGCAGCAAGGGTATACTGAACGAGATCGTTTGTACCAATGCTTAGAAAATCCACCTCTTTCACGATTGCGTGTCTAAGAAGACATGCAGAAGGTGTTTCCATCATTACGCCTATCGGAATGTGGGGATTGAATGGTATGCCTGCCTGCGACAGGCGGGCCATTTGTTTGGTGAGTAGCTCTTTTACCTCGCGTATTTCTGCCACGTCGGTGATTAAGGGTAAAAGAATGCGTACATTACCGTGGGCGCTGGCTCGCAGGATTCCCCGGAGTTGTTTCACAAAGATATGGGGCCGAGCCAATGAAAATCGTATGGCCCGGAGTCCAAGAGCGGGATTTGGTTCATCTTCGCCGTTTTTAGCGTCCAGAAGCTTCTCGGCTCCCAGGTCGAATGTGCGAATGGTAAAGGGTAGTGAACCGATGGTATTGATGATTTTCAGATAGTTGCGGTAGTGTTCCATTTCTGTGGGAAGGCGCTTGCGGCCCAGGTAGAGGTACTCTGTTCTGTAAAGGCCGATGCCGTCTGTTCGATAGTCAACCACGAAACGGGCCTCTTCGGGCAATTCGATATTGACCATAAGATGAATTCTTACACCGTCTGCAGTTTGGGAACTGAGCAGGGCAGAGGAAGTGAGCGAACGGGCGTATTCCTCATATGCATTTCTTCGCGTGATGATTTCTCTTAATGTCCCGGAACCCGGGTTCAGAGTCACCGTGCCTTCGGTTCCGTCAACAGCTACTGTATCTCCATCGCGCACAAAATCCAGAAGGCCGTTAATTCCCACAACTGCAGGAATTTGAAAAGCCCGGGCAATGATAGACGTGTGAGATATGAGGCTTCCTGCTTCTGTCGCAATGGCCTTGATGCTTTTGCGTGAAAGCCGGGCAATTTCTCCAGGTGAGATGTCGTGGGCAACCACCACGATATCTCCCTGTGGCAATTCAGTCACAACCGTTTCTTTCCCAGAGAGGTTATTGAAGATTCTTTCAGCTACGTAATCAAAGTCTGTCCTTCGTTCTCGAATGTACTCGTCGTCAATCTCATCAAGCACACGCCTGAGTTTTTCGTGCGCTGTTCGCAGAGCGAATTCTGCTGAATAGCGTTTGTTTTTTATCAGGTCTTCAACCTGGTCCAGAAGCATTCTGTCGTTGAGAATCATCAAGTGGGTTTCGAGGATATATATGGCATCCTTTCCGGATATAGGATCGAGTTCTTCCATTATTTCTTTAATCTGGGTTTCAGCCTTTCGGACAGCCCTCTGAAAACGTTGCAACTCCTGGGTTACCTGGGATGTATGGATGCGTTTAAAAGGCGCGTTGTTGAGGCTTCGCCGGGGTCCTGTTAAAATAGCTGCTTCTCCCACGCCGATACCTGGAGATGCAGCAATACCCTTTAATTTTTTCATTTATTCCTCTTCACCGAATCGGTCATTTACCAGCTTTACAAGAGTTTCCACCGCCTGGTGGCTGTCTTCACCCCTTGCTTTGATGATCACCTTGGAGCCCTTTGTAAGTGCGAGCGTCAGAATACCCATAATGCTTTTGCCGTTGACGGTTCTATTTCCTTTTTTCAATTCGATACGCGAGCGGAATTGTGTCGCTGTTTTGACAAATTGCGCTGCTGCACGCGCGTGAAGGCCAAGCTTATTTTTTATAACCACCGTTTTTTTTGCCTCTTTGGCCGCCATTGAGAACCTCGCTTGCCAGCTGAATGTTTTTTTGTCCATAAGATTTTATAAACTTCGCAAATTCTGAAAGGTCCATTTCATCTGTATGAGTGCACACCTTCAGAAGCATTGGGAGGTTGACGCCTGTGATCACTTCCGCCTTTCCTTTTTTCATAAAAGAAAGAGCAACATTGGATGGCGTGCCGCCGAACATGTCAGTAAAAAGAACCACTCCATGACCCCTGTCGACCTTTTTTATGGCATCTTCGATTTTCTTTTTTATCCGCGTGAGGTCCATGTTCTTCTCAACGTTGACGTATGTGAGCAGTGCATTTTCCCCGGCGATGTACTCTGCTGTTTTCACCAGGTCTTCAGCCAATCGTCCATGAGCTACCACTACTATTCCAAATCTGCATTTTTTCTCCATGACTCTTTGCCCCGTGTATTGAGTTATTTTTCTATGTCTCTGTGGAATGTACTGACAACAGCAGTCCGCTCACGCAGGTATCTATCAAAGTAATTGGCCATTACAACAGACCGGTGCTTTCCTCCTGTGCACCCGAATGCGAGGTTGAGAATGCTTTTACCCTCTTTTTCGTAAAGATCCACGGCATAATCCAGGAATGCGGTTAATCGTTGTAAAAATTCTTCTGTCATCTTATTTTTTAACACATACTCTTTTACCCTTTCGTCGTTGCCGTTGAAGTTTCTCAGGTCTTCTTTGAAAAAGGGGTTGGGCAGGCATCTTACATCTATAACCAGATCCGCATCACTGGGCACACCGTATTTATAACCGAAGGATATAATGTTTATTTGCATTGTACGCGAGGGCGTGATTCCTTCGATTTTTCTCAAGCGGTCTCTCAACTGGTGAATGTTAATGTCAGAGGTGTCGATTTGAACATGGCTGAGAGCTCGAATGGGAGCGAGCACTTCCCTTTCCTTCTCGAGCACTTCGTCCATGTTGAAACCTTCCAGCAGAGGATGCCTTCTGCGTGTTTCTTTAAATCTTGCTTTAATGCGTTCGTTCGTGGCATCGAGATATACCACAATGGGTTCAAAACCTTTTTCTCTGAGTTGTTCATACACTGAAGTGAAGTCCTTGAGAAATCGCCTTTCTCTTACGTCAACCACAAGGGCCACCTTTGAAATATCCTCAGAAGCGCTTTCGCATAATTCGAGAAAGTTGGGTATAAGGCCGACGGGGAGATTATCAACACAGTAATACCCAAAATCTTCAAGAGCCTTCATGGCCGTGGTTTTACCAGAGCCAGAAACTCCTGTAATAATGACAACCTGGGGTTTCACTGGTCTTTTCTCCTTATGTGGAGTTCTTTTGTTTTTTCTTCAAGGCGTTTTTCAAAATCTTCACCAGAATATATACCTGCTCTTTTGAGAAGATAATTTCTTGCTGCTATTTCGACAAGTGTGGCAAGACTTCGGCCGGGTCCAACGGGTACCACCACATGCGGAAGTTTTACCCCCATAATTTCTGTTGTCATTTCGCGGGCTGCGATCGGGTCCTCGTTGGTGTATTCTTCCCATCGTACAAATTCTATGACAAGTTCTATTTTTTTTCTCGGTCTTACTGCAGAAACTCCGAACAATTCCCGGATGTTGATAATACCGAGCCCCCGTATCTCCATGTGGTATCTGGTGATGGGGGGTGACATCCCGTAAACAGAGGTTTCGTCTCTTTTGACCACGTCTATTGCATCGTCGGATACAAGTCTTGCTCCCCTCATGATGAGTTCAAGGGCCACTTCACTTTTTCCTATGCCACTTGGTCCTTTGATAAGCACCCCTACACCAAGAATGTCCAGCAGCACGCCGTGGAGAGTGAGCGTGCGTGATTGGAGGTCCTTGATCTTTTCTGTAAATATCTGCACAAAATCATTAAACGAAAGTCTGGTCTCCACAAAGGCAAGGTTTTGTGACTCGAGAATTTCGGAAAACGCCTGTACGTGCTTGCCGTGTGGCCTGCAGATGATCACTACTGCTACTCCGCGTCGTTTAAGTCTGTGAAGAAGGCCTTCTATTTCCCGGGGGTATGCTTTAACCAGTTCTTCAATGACATCACCACCCGCCACTGCCAGGTTGGAGGTTCCACCTTTCAGGCGAAAACGCGGGGTTTTTTGACTCCGTATAATTCCAACAGGCGCTGACAAAATGAGTTCGCACTTGGGAAAAGATTCGGGAAGTTCCAAGCATAGCTCTTCAGCGTGGTCTTTGAGAAACTCCTTCAATGAAAGACTTTCAAGCTTTTTCAAGCCTTTCGTCTTCCTCGATGAGATAATTGTAAATTTTATCTCTATCTTTTAAATCCATCAGCATTGAAAGAATTTTTTTTCTCCTGAGGAGTCTGGAAGCGGCAGCCAAGGCTCTTAAAAGCTCTCCTGGTCTGTCTTCAGGACCGATGAGAAAGAGAAAAATATGTACCGGTTTTCCTTCTTCGGTGTTGAAGTTTACGCCGCGACGGCTGAGGGCTAAAAGACCGTATACTTTCTCGACACCGGGAACACGAGCATGTGGAAATGCCACGCCTTCCGTTAATCCGGTAGAGCCCAGCCGCTCCCGCTGGAAGAGATAATCCTTAATGCTTTCTGCACTTATATCCAGATGGTAAACATCCCTGAGGCGCTTCGCTCCTTCTTCTAAGGTATCCAGCACACCTGTCGTGTTCAGCTCAGTGATAACGGCTTCTTTTATAAGAAAAGATGATATGCTCATTGAACTTGGATCTCAGTAATCTATCTCGATGAGTTCGAGTCGACCTTTTGCTGTGCGGTGAAGCACGTTGATCTTTCCGGTATCTTGGTTAATAAAGACAATAGCTCCTCCTTTTTCATCTAGCAGTAGGCGGGCATCTTCTACGGTGTAAACTTCCGGTTTTACACTTTTGAAATCAAAGTGTTCTTCCACTTCGTCATCTTCGTATGAAGTAAAATCCCGCGCTGTCAGTCGGGAGTCAACACGTCTTTTCTGGTCCCTTACCCGACCGAGTTTTTTGTGCAGTTGCCTGTCGATTTCATCAACCACCTCGTCCACTGCTGCCATTACATTGGCAGCTCTTTCGGAGGCAAATGCGCGGAATATTCCTTCTTTCACTTCTGCATCAACAACGTAATCATTGTTGTCTTTTTTAAGAACAAGTCTTATCGCCGGTGGGCGGTCGAAGTGTTTTTCTATTTTTCGAAAGCGTTTTTCAACGTATTCTTTTACCTGCTCATGTGATGGAACATCCTTGAATGTTATGTGGATCTTCAAGTTTGACACCTCCGGCAATGTGTTTTTGAAACCGCCCTCTATTGAAGCGCTCAATCGAGAATATAGTCGCGGGGATCCACAGGAACCCCATTTTTTCTCACCTCATAGTGGAGGTGAGGCCCCGTACTTCGGCCGGTATTGCCCACCGCTCCTACTACCTGCCCCCGCTCTACACGCTGTCCAGGTTGTACGTAGACTTCCGCAAGGTGGGCATACAATGTGGAAAAGCCGTATCCATGTTCAATAATTACCGTATTGCCGAAACTGCGCTCGTATTTAGCATAAACTACAATTCCATCGGCTGTTGCAAGAACAGGGGTGCCAAAGCGTGCAGCTATATCCAGACCTTCGTGAAGCTCCTGGCGTCCAGTAAATGGGTCAACGCGGTATCCAAATTCTGACGTGACCCATCCCTTGACAGGCCATATGGAAGGTGTGGAGTCAAGAAGAGACCGCTTGTCATTAAGTATGGTAAATATGCTATCGAGTATCGTCTCTTCCTGCTCAATCCTTTTTTCCAGGTTCCCGATGCGGGCTGCCAGCAGGTCTGTTCTTTCACCTGTTTCCACCTGGGGTACAGAAACATCAAGACCAACTCCTCCTACTCCCATGAGCATTGATTCCCCTTCCTCTTCTGTACCAATGGCAATGTCTCTGATTTTTCTTCCAAGATGCTCAATGTCCGCAACTTTCATCTCTAATGCTCGCAGCTTTCTGCCCATTTCAAGAATTCGCTGTTTCTGAGTTTGAACCTTTGTTGAAAGGGCCTTGTTGAGAGAGTGCATCTGAAAAGTGACACTGAAAAGCAAGGGCGCGGAAACGGCCAGAAGGACAACAATGGATGCACATGCAAGTGCTACGTGAACCGATTTTCTGGATACCACGTATTTTCGAACCTTGCCTTCATGGGGTATCCAGATAAACGTGTAAAAAGATTCTTTTACCTTTCTCTTCACTCCCTTCATCCAGCCTTTATTTTTATTTACATACAACTTCCCCTGTCAATAAAAACGTCCATTTTTTCTTTCCCGCGCGTATCACAGAAAATGTCTATCCTCTCCCCTCCTCGCATGAAGCTTAATTTATACACTCCACTGGTTAAATATACAACATTAGACACAACTTTATCAAAAACTTGTCCATTAATTTTGAGACGTGAAAACTCTCCGTGAATTGTCACCGGAATTCTGCGGTAATGCGCTCCCCACATAAAAAGGCTGAACAGGAGAACCGAACATATCCATCGGGTTGCTGGCCACACATGGTGTGATATCCGCGAGCGAGCACGTGGAAATACAGGTGTCATCACTGCCGCGGGGCCATGCATTCTGCTTAAACAGGAAAGAATCACGTCTTCTTCCGGGAGATACCCGTACAGTTGCTGGATAATGCAATAAATATCTGCCAGCACCTCGTTAAAAGTTTCGGGTCTGCGCGCGATGTGATGTGAAAGGCAGCGATGCACGAGGTGTTCTACAGCTGAAGGGACTCGAACGTAATGGCTCAGAGGCGTCAGCTGGCCTCTGAGTATTTTTTCTGAAGCTGTGGATGTTTCATCAGTTTCAAAGGGTCTACCCCCTGCGATCATTTCATACAACACAACGCCGAAGGCAAATACATCAGAGCGTTCGCTCACGCGTTCTCCTCTCAGTTGTTCCGGTGACATGTAGGAAGGCGTTCCCAGGGCCACTCCAGGTGCTGTCAGAAGTTCTGTGGCCTCGTCCAGATGAGCTACTCCAAAGTCCAGGATTTTTACCCCCCCATCTTCTGTAATGATAATATTTGAAGGTTTTAAATCTCTGTGAATAATGCCTCTTGCGTGTGCATACCTCAGCCCTCGTGCGATTTGAACACCGATAATAAGAGCTTCTTTCAATTCCAGATGTTTCAAATGATGAATGAGCTTGGAAAGAGGTATTCCCTCTACATACTCCATTACAATGTAAAGGTCTCCCCGCTCCTGGAAAAACTCGTAAATTCTCGCGATGTTTCGATGTCGGAGTGAGGCGAGGATTTCAGCTTCGCGGGCAAAGCGTTTGACGAGTTCTTCGTCTTCCGTCAGCTCCCGCTTGAGATGCTTGACAGCAACGTATCGCCCGAGGGGCTGTTGCTGTGCCAGATATACTACCGACATCCCGCCCCGGGCAATTTCATCGATAATTTTAAAACGGTCGCGGAATTTCAAACTCTCCGCTCCATTATTTCTTGCTTGAAGAGGAGAGGAAGAGAACATACGCCTCTTCGTCGCATTGTGGGAACTTGGGACAGTTAACGCAGTCTTTCCATATCTTGTTTGGAAGTTTTTCTTTCGGAACCAGCTTGAACCCCTTTTGCAGGTAGAGGTGAGGGGCTTGGGCGAGCACAAATATTTTCTTAAACCCGAACTGTTTTGCTTCTTTGATGACCCGCGAGAGAAGCCGCTTGCCCACCCCAAGGCCTCTCCATTTTTCTGCTACAACCAGGCTTCTTACTTCACACATTTCAGGAGTGGCAAAATGAAGGGCCACAACCCCTACTATTTCATCTTCTGCTTCTGCCACAATAAAGTCCCGAAGATGCTCCAGAATTTCCTGCTGGCTGCGTTCGAGTACTGCACCTGTGCGTGCAGCATGCCTGATAATGTTGTATATATCAAGCAGGTCTTCGAGTTTTGCTTTTCGTATCCTCACCATGAGTCCTTTCCAGGAGTTCTTCTGCATGTTTTAGTGATATGGCTGAGACGTCCCCGCTGAGCAGTTTTGCGATTTCTTTTATTCTTTTTTCCGGGCTGGTGAGTTCCATCACTTCTACACTGCTGCGGCCGCTTTTTATTCTTTTTTCTACGTGGAAGTGGGCATCTGCGCGTGCAGCTATTTGCGCCCGGTGCGTTACGAGGAATACCTGATGATGTCTGGCCAGTTCAGCCAGTTTCAGAGCCACAGCATCCACGGTTTTACCACCTATGCCCGCATCTACTTCATCGAACACCAGTATTCCGCTCCTTCCAGCCAGTGTCTTTTTTAGTGCAAGCAGTACTCTTGCCAGCTCTCCGCCTGATGCAACTTTGCTCAAAGGCTGAGGTGGCAAATCAGGATTGGCTGAAAACATAAATTCTATTTTGTCAGCCCCTGTTGATGTGAGTGAATCCGCCCCTGAATCGAGAGAGGTTTCGATTTTTATTTGGAACATCCCCTTGGTTATTCCTAAGTCCTTAAATTCTTTGCATACTGCATCACATAGGACTTTTGCACTCTTGGTACGCTTGTGATGCAGTGTTCGGGCCATATCCTCCATGGCATTGCGAAGTTTTTCTTTCTCCTTTTGAAGTTCTCTGAGATCGAGTTCCAAACACTCCAGCTGTGAAAATTCATCCTGTGCACGTTTCAAGTAAGAATGTATTTCTTCAACCGTTGCTCCATACTTTTTCTTCAACCGGTGAAGAAGAGCAAGCCTTTCCTGGACGTGTTCTAATTCTTCCGGATCCTCATACACTCCCTCCAATATATCTGCTGCCTGAAGTGCAGCATCTTTTAATGCTTCCACTGCACTTTCTAATGTTTCACAGAGCTCTTCCAGTTCACTGCTGAGTTTTTTTACCCTGGTTATTTCGGTTAGGGCGGAAGAGGCCAGTCCATAAGCACTGACCTCGTCGGAATAAAGGAATTCGTAAGTTTTATTCAGGGCTTCCCGGAGTTGTTCTACATTTTTCAGATAAGCACTTTTACTTCGCAACTCTTCCTCTTCACCTGGTTGAATGTTAGCATTAAGAATTTCATCTATTTCGTAACGCAGAACGTCCATGCGTCGCTCTTTCTCCCTGTTTTTCGCTTCCAGTTCTTCCAGCTGGGCTTTTATACGATGGTATTTCTCGTAGAGTTCCCGGAACCGGGTTCTTAGTTCCATAACCTGGGCGAACTCATCAAGGATTTCCAGTTGATGAGCGGGATCCTTTATTCGAATGGCTGCATGCTGTGACGTGATTTCAAGAAACTCCGCGGTTATTTGATTGAGGAATGCAAGGGATACGGCCTTTTCGTTGAGGAATGTCTGAGAGCCTTTCGGAGTAATGAGACGTCGGATGATAAGCTGATCTGATACTTCAAATCCGGCGTTTTGCAGGAGCTCTGCTGCACGTGGTGGCAAATCCCCGGAGAGGACGAGCTCGATTTCACACCGATCTTTACCGGGACGGATCATCTCTGGCCGTGTCCGCCGGCCTGTAGCAACTCCCATGGCACCGAGTATTAAAGATTTGCCCGCTCCTGTCTCACCTGTAAAGACGTTGAGTCCTTCGGCGGGCTCGATGGTTACATCTTCAATGATGATAAAATTTTTCACTCGCAGGCGTTCAACCTTCAAGGTCCGCTCCAGGAGAGTTTTTTCCTGAGAACTTCGAAGTAATTACGATTTTTTCGGCGCACAAGTTTGAGACATTTTTCAGATCGGCGGGCGAGTAGCACGTCTCCCACACGCATTGCAGCACCTGTTTGTCCATCGAGTGTGAGAAATGCACCTTCTTCTTCGCGCGAGGCTTTACGGATTTCTATTCTTATTTCGTATTTGTCCGGGATGACCATGGGTCTTACGGTAAGGCTGTGAGGGCATATAGCAGTGATGATATGTGCTCGCACTTCTGGCTCCACCACGGGCCCTCCGGAGGCGAGGGAATAAGCGGTTGAACCAGTGGGAGTGGACACAATGACCCCGTCCGCTCGGAAGCGTGCCGCAAAATATCCGCCCACGTAGAGATCTATCTCCATCAGCCGGGCAATGGCGGATTTTGTAACAACGGCATCGTTAAGTACAATTTTCTGCATTATTTCGTGGTTGTCTCGAAGAAGGAAAGCATCAAGAAGTGCTCTTTCTTCCACTTCGCATTTGCCCTGGAGAAATTCGTCTATTGCGACTTCCATTTCTTCAGGAGAGATTTCAGTCAGAAAACCAAGACCTCCCGCATTCACTCCGAGCACAGGAAGGCCTCTTGAAACAGCTACGTCTACAGTGCTGAGGAATGTGCCATCTCCTCCTATGACGAAGATACAATCAGCGTTCGAGGAAACCTCTTCTTTTGAGTGAACGGGGAAACCCTCAGCATGGTCCTCGCCTTTGTCCACAATCAATGGCTCGATGCCCCTGCTCTCCAGCATGTTTACCATCTTCACCAACAGTGAATGAGCGCGTTCGCTTTTGCGCTTGTACACAATCCCAGCTTTTTTTACTTTCATCGTTGCCCCTTTATAATTTTAGGTCACCGTATTTTTGCAGGAGCACTTTCATTCGTTTGCTGAATTCTCCGAAAGCGCCCCGAAACCCATAATGGTATGATAACATAAAAATAATGCTGTTCGATGATGCAAAACAGGGGCGCAAACCTTTATCTGAAAGAGTAAGGCCGCGGGTGCTTGAAGATCTCATTGGTTATCCCGGCCTTACGGCAAAGGGTGGTATCCTCAGGCAGATTATAGAGAAAGACCTGCGTATTCCTCTTATTTTGTGGGGCCCACCGGGTGTGGGCAAGACATCGGTAGGACACATAATCGCTGCTGAAAAAAAGGTTCCATTTCTCGAATTCTCCACGGCCACAACACCGCCCAAACAAATTATTGACAATATCACGGCCCTGAGCGCGGCAGGTAAGGTCCCTGTTGTTGTTATAAACGAATTTCACAGATACAACAAACTTCAACAGGAGCTTTTCCTGCCGCTTATGGAATCGGGCAATTATTTTTTTGTACTTACCACCACAGAGAACCCTTCTTTTACCTTCAAGGGTTCGATCCTTTCACGCTCCCGAATTATTCCCATGGAGCCACTTTCTGAAGAGGCAATCCTGGAAATACTCAAAAAAAGTTTTGAGAAAGATCCGGTCTTGAAGAGTTACTCGGAAAGGGTGAGTGATGAGGCTCTTGTTGCTATTGCAGAAATGGCTCGGGGTGACGCACGTTTCGCGCTTAACGCCCTGGAAGCCGTGGTAGAGGAATCAGAGGACCTTGTTACTCCGCCTGTGGTTCACCAGGTCCTTTCCCGCAAGCCATTTCATTATGACAGAAGCGGTGATGAAAGGTACATTCTTATTTCCGCTTTTATCAAGAGCATCAGGGGTTCTGACCCTGACGCTGCCCTTTATTACCTGGCACGAATGCTGGAGGAAGGCGAGGATCCCCTCTATATTGCACGCCGAATGATTATCGCTGCAGCTGAGGATATTGGACTTGCAGACCCTAATGCCCTTTCTGTAGCAGTGGCCGCGTACTCTGCCTTTGAAAAGGTCGGCTTACCTGAAGGTTGGATTCCTCTCGCAGAGGCAACAGTGTATCTTTCTACCGCACCCAAGTCCAATGCTGCATACAAGGCATATTTAAAAGCGCGTGAAGATGTGCACAAACATCCACATTTGACAGTACCCCTCAAACTGCGCAATCCTTCCACCCCTCTTCTCGAGAGGCTCGGGTATGGTAGAGACTACGTTTATCCTCACAATCTTCCTGATGGATATTCTCCAGAGCATTATTTGCCTGAAGAGCTTAAAGGAAGGATTTATTACCGTCCCACTGGCAGGGGTTATGAAAAATATATCGAAAAGGTGCTTTCTCGTTTAAGAAAACTTCGAAATATGGATTAACAATCAATTCGATGGATCATTGCGGACAAAAAATGCAAACAAACTTTACGCCTGTGTTTGTAAAAAATTTATTCAATAGTGATACTTTTTGTCCATTGTTGTGTCAGATAGTTGACACAACAATGGCTGTTCAGGATTGGTATTTGCCATATATGGTTTTCCAAAATGGCTGGGGGATGCTCGGCACATAAGACAGATTTCGATTCTCTGGTGATGTTTTTCTGTATTTTCGTAAAATCGCAAAATACTCATGTTTTTTCTTGACAGAATTCTGAAAATGTGATTTGGTGTGGGATGGAGGGGTGTTTATTTTCTCATGTGAGGTTCTGGCATGATAATTGATTTATCCATTTCTCCTGTGAGGATAACGAGGAAGAGGAAAGGGAAATGAACAGCATTAGAGGAAAAAGGGTGATTGTGATAGATGATTCTCAGTCCATGAGAAAGGAAATTATAAACATGTTGAAGAAGCGGGATTTGTTTGAAGAATACGACGAGGCAGAGGACGGACTCAATGGATTTAAGAAGATTATGGAACGGCCCTATGACATCATCCTTCTGGATGTGATGATGCCCAACCTGGGGGGATATGAATTTCTCACCTGGAAAGCCCGGCGAAAAGAACTGGCAAACGTTCCTGTGATCCTTATCACATCAGTGGATGATGTGGAGTCGAAAGTAAAGGGGCTTCAGTTAGGCGCTCATGATTATGTGGTTAAACCCTTTCAGGAGGAAGAACTTGTCGCACGGGTGGGTGTGCACCTGAAGGTAAAAAAGCTTCAGGATGAGCTTCTCTCCACGTTGAAAAAATTAGAGCATCTTTCTGTGACGGATCACCTGACAGGACTGTACAACAGGCGGCACCTCATGGAACTTCTGCAAAGAGAATTTGACCGAAGCGTTCGCTACTCCAGCAAGCTCAGCATCATCATGGTGGACATTGATCACTTCAAGCATTTCAATGACCGCTATGGGCATCTCACCGGTGATATGGTGCTGGTCAAGGTGGCGGAAGAGCTGCGCAATAATCTGCGCAAGCACGATATTATAGGACGATACGGTGGCGAAGAATTTGTCATTATTTTGCCTGAAACAGACGTGAGGGGTGCGATGACTGTGGCTGAGAGGTATCGCAAACGCATCAGTGAAAAGAACTTTGGTTCAGATAAGACACCTTTGAGGGTCACCATCAGCCTGGGAGTAGCTGGATATCCAGAGCACCCCATAAAAGATATTGATGATCTTTTGCGGCTTGCCGATACCGCCCTTTATAAGGCAAAGAGGGAAGGACGTAACAGGGTTGCTGCCGCATGACAGCGGGTTTGTTTAGAAGTATCCGAGTTTTTCCTTGGCTTCTTCTGACATCATTTCCGGTCGCCAGGGTGGGTCCCACACGAGTTCAACTTTTGCTTCTTCGACTCCTTCGAGAGCTTTTATTGCCTCTTCCGCGCTTTTCATGAGCGTGGCATAAAGAGGACAACCCGGAGTGGTCATGGTCATTTTTATGTGAACACGGCCACCTTCTATTTTTACGTCGTATACAAGTCCAAGATTAACGATGTCTATGCCGATTTCAGGGTCCACGACTCTTTTGAGAGCTTCGAGAACCTTTTCCCGGGTTAATTCCATGAGCTCCTCCCTTTTTTCTATAAGGTTTTAAGTGATCTCGTATACCGCGAGGTGAAATTCCAATCTATAATACCTGGACTTTTCCGGGGCCGACGGGACTTGAACCCGCGCCCTCCGGCTTGACAGACCGGCGTTCTAACCGTCTGAACTACGGCCCCGTAGTTTGGTGTAATCTTATAAGCGACAGGGCTATCTCGTCAATGCTGTTGAGTCGAGACCCGGAATTCAACCCGGTATTCCATATCATACAAAAGTGTGACGAATATGAAATGATGATGGTACGGTGCGCTGTATTGTTTTGAATCATGCCGAAACGAAAAGCTGGAACACCTTTTTTTATGTGGGGCGGGTTGTTCGGTGAGCGAGTCTCACGGACATGTAGAGCATCAAATGGTTGCTTTCAGCAGCCGTGTTTTGAGGAAGGTCTCTACCATAAACAAGGTCGCTGGTTTTATAATTGTTTTACATGCGACGTAGAGTGTTTTTCTGGACGCAATTTTTATTTCTCTTGTTATTTATGGTATGGGGGTATCTGAACGCGACGTCCTTGGTGTATCCCATCAGGTATGGAAGGAAGGCCGATAAGGCTTTAATCCATCAGCAGGTGCAGGAAGGCAACCTGTCACTGCGAGAAGCACGCTTTTACACAACGCTGAAAAAATGATGGGCAAACCTTCCATACGGTGTGAACTGTGCCCCAAACGGTGTGAGCTGGCCGAAGGAATGAAAGGGGATTGTCGTGTAAGGTACGTTGAAAACGGGAAACTTTATACGCTGGTGTACGCAAAAGCATGTGCTGTCCACGTGGATCCCATGGAGAAAAAACCCATGTTTCACTTCCTTCCAGGAACCCCTATTTTTTCCATTGCCACGGCAGGTTGCAATTTGCATTGCAAGTTCTGCCAGAACTGGGAAATATCTCAAACAGACCCGGAGGACCTCAACAATGTTCATCTGCCTCCTGAACGTGTGGTGTCACTGGCACGCTCTTACAGGTGCAAGAGCATTGCATACACGTATTCAGAACCCATTGTGTTTTACGAATACACCTATGACACGGCACGCCTGGCCACAGAGCAGGGTCTGAAAAACGTCCTGGTGACCGCTGGCTTCATCAATGAAAAACCACTGAGAGAGCTGTGCGGTGTATCGCAGGGAGCCAATGTGGACCTCAAGGCTTTTACCGAAGAATATTATGTTCAGATCTGTGACGGGCGCTTGAAAACGATTTTGCAGACACTGGAAATTATGAAGGAGGAAGGAGTGTGGGTGGAAATTACCAACCTCGTTGTGCCCACACTCAATGACAACATGAATGAAATTCGATCCATGTGCCGCTGGATACGTGACCATCTGGGGCCGGAGGTGCCTCTTCACTTCAGTCGCTTTTTCCCCAGGTATAAGCTGCGACATCTTTACCCCACACCGCTTAAAACGCTCACGAGGGCTGCTGAAATTGCAAAAGAAGAGGGCCTTCACTACGTTTATGTCGGTAATGTGCCGGGTAACGACTGGGAAGACACGTTCTGCCCCTCGTGCAGTAAGAAAATCGTTGACCGTTACGGGTATCGGATTCTGGATTACCGTATCACTCCAGAGGGAAAATGTGAGTACTGCGGTACAAGGATTGCGGGGGTGTGGTCATGAAACCGGGGAGGTCCAGGAATCTGAAACCCGGCCGGAGGAGAGTGCTTAAGGGTTTGCTCGCCTTTCCGGTGGTGTCTTGTTTTGCAATAAAAAAGCGTCGCCATCGAAAGGTGACGTTCAGGGAAGCACAGTTTTATCGCAGGGTCAACAGGGCTTAGCTTTCTTTACCTTCTTTCCCGCGGGGAAGAGGAATGTACTCCACCGATGGGATACGTCGTACGGGCTGGGGATAGAGAGCCATGAGTGAATAGATCTCTTCCGGCATTTCGTGGGATACGTTCAATCCAAGAGCCTTTGCCTCTTCAAAAGAAATGGGATGGTCGTGCGTCCACACTCCCTGTGATAGCAGGTCGGCCACTTTGTCCCTCACGTCTTCAGGATATGTACCTTCCATAAGTTCGCGGACACTTTCTCGAACCTGCTCGATTGCTTTTTCGGCCACATCTGCCAGTATAAGAGTGCGGTCTTCCAGTGAATCAACATTCTTTTCTTTTCGAGCTTTGACAATGGATGCTGCCGGCATCCCGTTAAGCTGAGGATCTACAGGACCCAGGACAGCGTGAGGCCCCATAACGATTTCATCTGCGGCAAGTGCGATCAGTGTGCCACCTGACATGGCGTAGAAAGGCACAAATACCGTAACTTTGCCCCTGTGTTTCTTGATGGCCCTTGCAATCTGAAGTGACGCCAGCACCAGCCCACCAGGTGTATGAAGAATCAGGTCAACAGGAACGTCCTCCTCTGTCATGTGAATAACCCGTATGACTTCTTCAGAATCGTGAATATCAATGTAACGGAAAACGGGGAAACCCAGAAGTGACATTGTCTCCTGTCGGTGAATGAGAAGAATTACGCGGGAGTTTCGCATTTTTTCTATTTTTGCAATCAGGCGCTTGCGCATGTTTTCTAACATCATCTGTTTCAGGTAAGGTTGCATCGCTGCGACAATGAAAAACAGCCAGAACAGGTCTCCTATGCCCATTTGAACCTCCTGCAATTTTGTATAAATTAATTTTATACAATTGGGGTCTTGTGGGCCATCTGGAGAACGAAATACAATATTTTTATGAACAGGAGGAGGGGGGATCGAGTTTTCGGTGTATTTTTGTGCCTTTCTCTTCTCATTCACCTGCTTGTGCTTTACCTCCCTGTGAGTCAGCGCTTTCTTGAAGAAATGGCCAGGAGAAAAGAGCGCACACGCGAACCAGTACAGATTACACTCGTACCTCTTCCTGAAACACGCGAAAAACCCAATGAGAAAGCGCGGCTGGGTCCCGCTACTCACAAAGCTGAAAAAGAACGGCGCAGAAAGGCTGTTCCGCGGGAAAGTTCTGGTGGTCGCAGAGCGCTTGCCCAAAGCACCTCAAAAGCGGAAAAGGAGCTCGAAAAGAAGCAGCGTACGGAGAATAAGACAGGGGAGTTGGAAGAGAAGCAGAAAAAAAAGCAACTGGCGCTTCTTCCCACGCGAGACCCTGGCAAATGGAAGGACGAGAGAACAGAAAGGCACATTCTGGATGAGGCTCTCAAAGAAGAAGAAACTGTAGACCTCAACACCACCGAGTTCAAATATATCTCCTACTTTTCAAAACTCAAAAACATGATAGAGATGGTGTGGGTGTATCCGTATTCTGCGATCATGCGCGGTGAGGAGGGGACAGTCACCCTACGCTTTACCATTGAACGCACAGGACGTTTGTCTGGTGTTGAGGTGGTGAGATCTTCGGGAGTTCCCGAACTGGATACGGCGGCTGTTAATGCTGTAAAAGAAGCCTCGCCCTTTCCACCGCTTCCCCATTCCTGGAAAATTAAACGACTTAACGTGGTGGGGGAGTTCCATTATATTCTCGGATATCGTTTTGTACGCTAAGGATTGAGATACACTCAAAGGCAGTATATGATGTAACATTCTATTGAATGTAATTTCTCTATTGGAGGAAAAGGCATGGGCGTTATCAGTGCCAATGATATGAGAAAAGGTGTGCGGGTGTAAATTGACGGAGACGTGTATGAAGTGGTGGATTTTCAGCACATAAAGAAGGCAAGGCGTTCCGCTACCGTTCGGGTAAAACTGAAGAATCTTATTGACGGCAGAGTTATAGAGAAGTCCTTTCTTTCCACAGATACTGTTGAAACGCCTGATCTCGAAGAGAAACGTGCTCAGTACCTTTATCAGGATGGAGACAATTACGTGTTCATGGATCTCGAGACGTATGAACAATACACCGTAGACGGGAATGTACTCGGGGATGCGATCAACTACTTACAGGAGAACATGGAGGTGGGGATTCTCTTTCACAGGGGGGCTCCGGCTGCAATCTCCTTACCCAATACGGTGGAACTGGAGGTGGTGGATACACCTCCGGGTGTGAGAGGGGATACGGAAAGTGGTGGTTCGAAGCCGGCAACGCTTTCGACCGGGGCGGTGGTGCAGGTGCCGCTGTTCATCAATATCGGTGATATTATCAAGGTTGACACGCGCACGGGGAAATACGTGGAGCGTGTGAGCAAATAACAGGGCCATGACGCGTAAAAAAGTAAAACGCATAGGGATTCTTACTTCCGGAGGGGACGCACCTGGAATGAATCCGTGCATTCGTGCGGTTGTGCGCACGGCTCTCAAAGAAGGCCTGTCTGTTGTGGGTATAAAACACGGTTACGAGGGGCTTGTCAGCGGCGAAATGGAAGAAATGCACTGGCGTTCGGTTTCCAATATTATCAAGGACGGAGGTACTGTTCTCGGTACGGGGCGCTCACGCGATTTTCTCACCGAAAGGGGACAGCGGAGGGCCTGGGAGAACCTGAAAAAGGCAAATGTGGATGCGCTTGTCGTGATGGGTGGTGATGGTACTTTCAGGGGTGCGTATGAGTTCGGCGAACGGTTCGGTGTAAAGATTGTGGGCATTCCCGCCACCATCGACAACGATGTGGCGGGCACGGACTATACCATTGGCTTTGATACAGCTGTTAACACCGCCCTTGAGGCGATTGACCGCATACGGGACACGGCAACTTCGTTTGAAAGGATTTTTTACGTGGAGGTCATGGGCCGTCTTTCCGGATATATTGCGCTGTACTCGGCACTTGCAGGCGGAGCAGAGGAGGTACTTATCCCGGAGACACGCACGGATATAAAGAAACTCACTGAACTTATACTGAACTCCCTCAAGGCTGGCAAGCGAAGCATTCTCATTATTGTTGCTGAGGGAGATGACATTGGTGGAGCCTTTGAGATTGCGCGGAAAGTGCGATTGAAGGTGGACGCAGACTATAGGGTGTGCGTGCTGGGACATATTCAACGTGGTGGATCCCCTACCGCGGCGGACAGGATCCTTGCTACCAAACTCGGGTATTACGCTGTGCAGGCCGTTAAAGAGGGACGTTTCGGTGTTGCCGTGGGAGAGGTAAAGGGGAAGATCGTTTACACCCCCTTTGCCAAACTGCTCAAACAAACCAAAGCACTGGATCCTTTCCTCCAGCACCTTGTGGAGACTCTCGGCGCATGAACTACAGAAAATTTGCATCATTTGATGACCTTCTCCAGGAAATGGACGGCACTGTAGCAGTGCAGGGGAACGAGGTGGTGATTCAGGACCTCGACGCTTTTGTCGAAAAGCACCTGGATACGGTGGTGTTTAATGCTTACTTTTCTACTCCTGATGTGCGGATGGAGTGTGTAGAGCTCATAAAGAAGGCATCTCAAGAAGGTGGGGTGCGTTCTGAGTCACTCCTGCCTGTATATGTGAAAAGAGGAAAAGGAGAACTCGGCGGTTTCACTGTGCCTGCGCTCAATGTACGCCTCATGCCTTATGATTTCATGCGCTGTGTATTGCGGATGGCTCGGGAAACTGATACGGGGCTTTTTGTTTTCGAAATTGCGCGGTCTGAAATTTCCTACACGGACCAGCCTCCGTCACTTTATGCTGCTGCTGCCATGGCAGCAGCATTACGTGAGGGTTACAGGTATCCAATCTTTCTTCAGGGAGATCACTTTCAGGTCAATCCCTCAAAATTTGCAGAGGATCCGGGAGCTGAAAAAGAAGCAATATGCAACCTCATTCGGGAAGCAGTAAACGGAGGCATGAAAAACATTGACATAGATTGCTCCACTGTGGTTCACGAAAACGCCAGCAGCCCGGAAGAAGAACAGGCGCTCAATGCAGAGCTTACCGCCTACTTCACACAATTTATCCGTTCCCTCGATAAAGGAGACGGGGTCAATGTCGGTGGTGAAATCGGAGAAATTGGGAAACGCAATTCTACACCAGAAGATTTTCACGCGTTTATGAAAAGATTTGCTGAACACCTTGGAGCTTCTGAGCCTTACCGTGGTATCTCGAAAATCAGCGTTCAAACCGGTACCCGTCACGGAGGTTTTATTCTTCCTGATGGAAGCGTTGCCAGGGTTAGCGTGGATTTCAATACATTACGCGATATATCGCGAATTGCACGCGAAGAGTACGGGATGGCCGGTGCTGTTCAACACGGAGCGAGCACATTACCCGTGGATTTGTTTGATAAATTCCCCGAGGTAGAGACAGCAGAAATTCACCTGGCCACACAGTTCATGAATATGATTTTTGACAGCCAGCACTTTCCGGAGGAACTTCGTGAAGACCTGCGCAAGGTCACTTTTGAAATTCGTGGTCACGTGCGTGAGCGTTACGAAACAGATGAACAGTTCCTCATGTCCAACAGAAAGTTTGCCATCAAGTATCTGGCTGAAGATGTGTGGCGTCTTTCAGACGATGTAAAAAATGCCATTCTTGAAGAGCTGTGTGCTTACCTGCACCAGGTGTTCACCCGGCTTCGGGTGATTAATACCCGCAAGATTGTGGAGGCTACTTACAATCAGCGTGAGGAGTGAAATCGCATTTCTGGCCTGCCGTTTTTCATATAAAGAACCACACGACCTTTCTTACCTTTTCCAAAATAGGTAAAAGCAGCTTTTTCGATGTGCTTTGTAATGATGCTTTCCAAGCCCCTGGCACCGGTTTGACGTTTAAGGCTTTCTTCGACGATGAAGTCGAGCACGTCTTCTTTTACTTCGAGTTCAAGCCGTTCAGCTTGGAATTCGTTTTTGAAGCGGTCCACTACATTATCCACAAGAATGCTTTTCAGCGTCTCCTTATCCAGGGCCTTCATGGGTACAATCCGGGTGAATCGGCCGATGAGCTCTGGTAGAAAGCCATACGTACTGAATGTTTCGATGTCCTCGACAAGGTCTTCGTCGTAGTCGACAGCGATGCTCTCCTTTTCCACCTTCCGGATTTCACCGGTAAACCCCAAGGAATTGCCTGCTCGACGCGTGTACAGACTTTTGAACCCGGAGAAGGCTCCACAGCCGATAAAGACAATGTCTTCCGTGCTGATGTTGACGCGCTGGCTGTAAACCGTATTGTTGTAGTCCAGAGGCACCGGCACCACACTGCCCTCAAGAATTTTCAAAAGTTCTTTTTGAACGCCCAGTCCACTGACGTCTTTGGTTGTTCCCGCACCATCAAAGCGTGCTGTGTTCTGGGTAGAAGCGAGTTTGTCGAATTCGTCGAGGCATACCACCCCGAAAGAAGCCAGCACAGGATTCATACCCGATGCGTAGAGCAGGCGCGTGAGGATTGTTTTCACATCATCACCAACGTAGCCTGTTTCAGAGAATGTGGTCATGTCCACGATCACCGTGGGAAGGTGCAGAATGTCACGAAAGAGCAGCTCCACCAGAAATGTTTTCCCGCAGCCGGTGGGTCCCATGATAAGGTAGTTGCTGCGCGGGGGGAGCTCTTCGCGCGGAATACTGTGAACATAAATGTTTTTCAGCCTGCGGATGTGCCTGTATGCCATGAGACACACGGTGCGGCGTGCCTCTTCCTGGCCCCGGTAACCCTTTTCTTCCAGCATGTGAAACATTTCTTCAGGGGTAAGAAGCGGAAGCGCAGCAATGAACTTGACGGCATTTTCCTGATACTTGGATGATTCTGTTCTCACAAGAGCCATATGTAATATGATAATACAAATTTCAACCTGTCAAAAGGAGCAGTAGATGTTCAAACTTAAATTTCTGGGTACAGGCGGCGCCCGCTTCGTTGTGATGAGACAGCTCCGCCACAGCGGAGGTCTTTACCTGATCACGGATAAGTTGAGAATACACATAGACCCCGGCCCTGGTGCACTGGTGAGGATGCTGTCTTCACGCCCCAAGCTCGATCCCACAAAAACGGACGCTGTCATCCTTACACACAAACATCTTGACCACTCCAATGACGTGAACATTATTCTTGAAGCCCTTACGCAGGGAGGATTTTACAAACGTGGTACCCTCATGGCTCCCAGGGATGCCTTGGAGGGTGACCCGCCTGTTCTTCAATTTGTACGCCAGTACATTGCTGAAGTTCTTACGCTTGAGAAGGGGTTGTGCTGGGAAAGAGAAGGGATTGAAGTGATGTGCCCTCTTGAACTGCGACACGGAGTGGAGAACTACGCAGTCCGGGTAAAGTATAACGGTCTGGAGATGACGCTTGTTTCTGACACCGTGTTTTTTGAAGACCTGGTGGACATCTCCAGGACTGATTGCCTTGTTGTCAACGTGCTGCTCACCGAGCCCCGTCAGGGCATTATGCACCTGTGCGTGGATGACCTGCGTCGTCTCTTAACGGGCGCCCGTCAACGCGTGGCCATCATGACGCACTTCGGCATGCGCATGATCCAGGCAAAACCCTGGGTCATTGCAGAAAAACTTTCGGATGAAACAGGCGTGCGCGTGGTGGCTGCACGGGATGGGATGGAGTTTGACATTGTCGCTGAACTGAGTGGGTCAGGTCGCGAGAAAGTGGAAGCGTGAAAATTTTGTGTTCAGATGAGAAGACTTTCCCTTTTGCTTCAGAGTAATATATTCGGCATTAACCTTTCAGACAGGGGGAAATGTTGATGGTGGAGAAGAAATGGTGTGATGAATTTTCGCAGTGGGCTGCATCTTTTTCCTTGGAAGATGTGCCCCAACCAGTTCGTACAAAAGCGAAGATCCAGGTGGCAAATACCATAGCTGCTGCCTTTGGTGGGTGGTCTGCTGATGGTAGAGTTATGTTGGCTCCCATGAAAGAACGTGGCGGAAAAGGAGAGGCTACAGCGCTGGGACTGGGTGAAGTGGACCTTTTTACCGCGTATTACATCAATGCTTCGCTGAGCATGTGGCATGACTATGACGATTACGTGTTCATGGGTCACACAGGTCACAGCGCCGTGTTTGCGGCCCTTGCTGCCGCTGAGGTTGCAGGAGCTTCAGGTACCGATTTTCTCCGGGGCGTGATTGCAGCTACGGAGCTGGGTGGACGGCTGGGTGCGTCCGTGCTCGTGGGACCGCATAACGGGCAGATGTGGGCTCATATCCACGCGGCGGAGGCGGCTGCAGCAGCGTGTACCGTGTGGGGTGTGCCCTCTCAACAAACTGCAGAGGCCTTGAAGCTGGCGCTTTACGCGCCACCTTTTGTCTTGGAACCGGGTTTTATGGGTGGGGACGGCAAAAAGACAACAGCAGCAGCCTCGGGCGAAGCGGGATTGCGCGCTGCACTTTTTGCTACAGGCGGAGCGTCGGTTAAAACGGATGTCTTCAGCGGGCCCAAGGGCTTTTTTCAGAGGTTTTCATTTCTTCCCCTTACAGCGTTTCTTTCTGCGTTTGGCGAGACATGGGTGCTGGAGACGCTGTCTGTGAAACCCTATCCAGGGTGCGCATACATTCAGGCGCCTGTAGAGTGCCTTGAGGCTGTTGTAGAAGAGGTAAGCGGTAGTGGTAAAGAATTCAGTGCTTCTGAGATCAAGCGTATCCGTGTAAATGCGTCTTTGCTTACAGTGGGAATGGAAAAGATGTCCGAGCCGTATCGCAATCCGGGTGCGCTGGCACCTGTGAACGTGAACTTCTCTGTTCCTCTGAGTTTGGGTCTTTATATTCTCTGGGATGGGTTGAAGACGCGGCAGCTCACTCATGCAAATCTTGTTGCAGATGCAGAAAAACTTTTTGAAATCGCTGACAGAGTCACCCTGGACCACGACTGGAGGTTTACTTTTGAACTTGCCAGAGGATTGCGCGGCGGCATTAATCTTTTTCCCCTTCTTCGTTCGAAAGGATTGTTTCGCCTCGCACGTGCATTTCGTCGCTTCAGAAAGGAACAGTCGCGCATCTCCACACCACGAGAACTCTGGCGTTTGTTGTCCAGCGGTCACCTCTCACGCCTGCGTGAATTTGGTGGTTCTTTTTCCAGAAAAAAGCACTTCCAATTCTCTCAAACACATCTCAAAGCCCTCGCTTTTAACTTTGGTGCGCGCGTGGAGGTGGAACTGAAGTCCGGCTCCAGGTGGGGAGCGGAACGCGTCAGGCACAAGGGTGCGGCAGGTTGTTCTATTGATGAACTTATGGATGTTCTCGAAACAAAGTTTTTACGTGAAGCAGAGCACTTTACAGGCTCTGCGGGAAAAGCCGGGGAGTTGTACACGCTTTTAATGGATATCGAACAGACGGATATAAAAGCAATAAAGCCTTATCTGCTGCCGCCGGTTTCGTGAACGAGTATGGTTCAGCGAGTTCCCGTTTCAATGACATCCATTCCCCTGAGTCCCATGGGTACAAGCAGTTTGTTCTCCGCTATTGCCACCCGCGTTGGGGGGGACGTTGTGGTAAAGAAGATGTGATTGTCAGGCGAGAGGTTTTTTGCATTGAGTACCACCCCCTTGAAAAGGAACCCCTGGCTCTCAATGTAACCTTCAAGATAGTACCTGTTGTTTCTTACAGCTACAGGGTCAATAAAAGTAGTCAGTCCATCCATAACAACGTAGTCTCCTGTCACGGTGACGGTGATAAAGGAGGAGTACCAGTATCCAGGATAAAGTGACAACCCGAGAGGTATTACAGTATGTGTGAATGCTTCCGGAGAAGTGGAGGTCAATGCATGAGAATAAACGGTTAATGTTTGTTTCCCGGTATCGAGATAGGTTCGAACCCAGTGCGTTGATGTTCTTATCACACAATCTAACATGCTTGTCTCGCTATCAGATGCAGGCAAGGAATACAGAAGGGAAGGAGGAGTCGTGGTGGTGTCGTAAACACTGAGCGTGTTGTTGTTTATCACCAGTATCCGTCCATCACCGAGGTATTCCACCAGCGTGCCTTCGATATTTGTCCATTCAAACACGGGTGCTGTGATGTTGTCCATTTTCAAGGTGGCGAAGTAGGGTTTGATCACAGCGGTGTAGGTGTCTGCATAGTATGTTTGTTCGTAAATCCCCATATAGAACAACTGTTCGGACGCATCCCACCTCATGAGAGGCCGGGAGTAGGTGACGATGTAAGGGTAACTGTTCCAGATGGATTTAAGAACAAGATACCCCTTCACGAGATCAGGAGTGGTAACGTTGAAGACCAGAATGCCTTCCTGCGTGGTCATTTCATCATAAGTAAACCTGTCCTGCCGCACGGGTACCATGAGATAATTGTTTGCATATCCAACGCTGTTCGGGAGAGGATTGACATTTTCCACTGACTGGCACCCTGTTACCAGTGCTCCTCCTGATGCGTGAATTTCAATCCTGAACAGGCTGAGCGTGTCGTATGTCCCGGTGAGCACACTCAGCACGTTGGGTGATATTTCTTTTGCCCATACAACGGGCCATCGCGACATGATGCGCAGTACCGGCTGAAAATGCTCTTCGCCCGTGCGTACTACTTCGTACTGGTAATAAGCGAGCCCTGAAGGGGGATACCACCAGCCCCACCAGGGATTGCCACCTTCGTCCACCTGCATGATAATGTAATTGCCTGTTGCTATTACGTCCCGCACTGCCCGTATGAGCCGAAGTTCCGCCATGGACACGGGGTTGTCACGATTTGATAAATCTATTGCCTGGACTGAACGCCGGGATACGCTCAGAAACACGTTGTCCTGATAAGGTAGTATCCTCTGCACAATTCCGTGTTGCGCAACTTTTCCCCTTTCGACCAGGCGGTCTTCGTACAGGTCCACAAACTGAACATAACTGGTCAGCGGAAGCCACCATCTTCTTTCCGTATAAGGAAAAGCAATAAGGTTTTCCTCAGGCACCACAGTAAATGCTCTGTAGTCGTTGTATGCTTCACTGGCAGAATAATCACCGAACAGGAGCCTTGAGAGGAGTTTTGGATTTGATAAGTCCGAGACGTCGTACAGGGAAAGAGCTGTCCGGGCATTTTGGGGACCCAGCCCCAGAAGCAGGTCCCCCATCGGATAAAGCTGTTCAGACCATCCGAGAACTTCTAACTCTCCCAGCACCTGCAGGTTTTCCGGGTCCGAAAAGTCAACGACAATCAGGGGGTCCATTCGTATGAACGTAATGGCGTATCCTGTACGGCCCTGGAAGGCGCTGGCATAGAGCCTTTCGTTTTTGAGCGTTACGGACTGGAGCAATTTCCCGTTCTTCAGCGAAATGGTGTGCGCGTAAGCTTTATTCCATGTGGAAGAAAAGATCATGACCACATCCCCGTCAATCGCCATGCGGTGCTCGTCGTCCAGGTATCCAGGAATGGTCTCTACCCCGATTTCACGCAATGTCCCGTCCGGCTTAATGAGATAGGTGTAAATGGTGGAAATAGAGCTGTAGTTGTCATCCATGCCGGGTACAGCAAGGGCCGCGTATTCTCCGTTTACGACCATGCGGGTGAATACCAGGTTGGGCTCCAGGTATTCTCTGGCGCTGACTTCTACTGTGGAGCGGGCCTCGAGAGTGCCGTCAGGGCGAAGGACAAATGTGCTGAGATAAGCCCGTGACGTATCTGTGGAAAGAGCGATGAGCACGGCATTTCGGGTTTTCAGCTGCACCAGCTCTCCCGGAACCCTTTTCTCTGTAATAATGCCGGCATCATCCGGGCTTTTTACATCCCACACCTGAACACTGCTTTCTATATCACTTTCCCGGTCAGAATTGCGGTATACATTTGCATATCCCGCCACTCCCAGTACGAGAAACCGCCCCTGAATGACCATTCCCACAGGATAACCGTTCACAGGCAGGATGTGTTCTACGTAGGGGTCTTCAGGCTGCGAAACATCTGAAATGACCACTCCCAGGTACCTGTTCAGGTTGAAGAGGTAATTATCTTTAAAAGCCACAATATCTGGTTCTTTGTCAAAGGAGACAGCTTCTTCACCTCCCTGAGCCGGCTGGGATGCCTCGTAAAATGCCATGTTCCCCGGCTCAAAGAGTACTATGACAGGCCATCCATTGCAGTAGTTATAGTACCTGATGTCGTTCCGGTTGTATTGAAAAGACGAGTCACGAACATAAATGTTCGAGATTTTTTGAAAATTCACCTGGGTAATTGTGTTGGGACATGATGTGAGCGTCACGGTGTAGCTGGAGACCCCCCTGGTGGTGACGTATCTCCAGCGGTTGTTCCCCTGCTGAACCGCGTATTCTGCTGTACCGGTGCCGGATAGAAGGCTTTCATCAGGGATGGTGGGAAATGAAGAGCGGGTGGATGTGCATGAACCCAGCATGAGCCCGAGATTCAAACAAAGTATAATTACAGCCATGCGGTTTATTTTCATTCCAATCCCCTCCCTTCAGCCGATGTTCAATCAAATTATAACAAAAAAGAACCCGGACGAATGCTCAATTCGGGAAAATTTTTGCCCCGGTTTTCGGGGTCTGGTCTCAACATTGGACATTCGGGGTTGTGCCGGGGTTTTGCGGGCGGTACGGCGGGTAGACGGGGATTGCTTCGTCGCTCTCGCGCAACAGGCGTGATCGCTTCTCGCAGTGAGTGTGTTGGGAAGGAGGGATTGGTTGTTTCCCCATCTCGCAGTGAGTGATGATGACGTTATTGCAGGCTGTTTTTTTCCGTTATTGCGGGCCACGCCTCTGGTATGCCTGCATTATCCTACCCGAACCGAATGGCGCGTTGGGAGGGGATATCGGAGAATTCCGGGGCGATCCGGGTTGACGTGGAAAATTGCTTTCCGGATTTAATGCAAAAATGTCTTCGAATAAATGAATAAATCTTTCCAGGAAATCGAAAAATTGAGCCTTGACCAGGCATCACAGGACATATAAGAGACTAACCAGGATTGCGCTTTCTGCATTTTCCCTGAAGAAGAAAAAGAAAAAAAATTACCCTCAAGGAGTGAGAGGAATGGACATAGAACCCCGGGAGGCGCGGGATAAGAGAGCGGATTTTCGAACCGCACGGGCGCGCTTTTAGGGTGTGGCAGTGGGTGCACGTGGAGGGTTGGGTGAGTGGGATTTTGTAGTGATTGGGGTGATGTGGCGCACGTTATATAACTCGCTCTGCTCCTTTGAGGCAGTTGCCTATCGGTGGTTCTCATCCACCGGCAAATAGATATCACATAGACACTTGCTGGGGTGGGTGGATTCGAACCACCGATCGGGGATCCAAAGTCCCCTGCCTTGCCGCTTGGCCACACCCCAGGGTTAA
>JAJRZV010000026.1 GCA_024275095.1 bacterium
AAGCCTTGCAACCGTGTAAAAACCAATGATGTGAAGGACATCATGAGGGAACTTAGCTGCGATGAGATGTTGAAGTGCAAGGGCTAACTTCTTCGCTGCCACAAATTTTCCTCCCCACGACATGGACCACGAAAGATCGATCAAAAGCGCCGTGGCACAGGATTTCCGTGCTTCCTCCATAAAAACCCGCCAGTCTTCTTTTCTCAGCTCAAGCTGGTTATTCCTGAGAGGTCGTTTCAAAAGCGCCTCCTTCAATGTACCCACCACATCCAGGTGAAAACCGGACTGTTCCGCATAAGGAATTGATACCTCATATTCCACTTCCCCCCGCCCTTTTTTAATACCGGGGTGCTGGCCAGCTCCTCCTTCTCGAAGGCGGGAGTATATCTCTGCCAGTGCCTTTTCACCGATCCGTCGTATTCCTCGTGGTGTAAGTTTGAGACCAAAAGACTCCATTGTCACATATCCAGCGCTTTGAAGAGCTTCCACTGCCTGACGAAACATTCGAAGGCTCATAGCTCCCTTCACCCCGAGAGCCTGGGCAAGAACCTCCATGTCAACATCGTCCAGCCGACCCCCCTGAAGGGCTTTTTCAGTTCTATCAATGCGATCCATCAGGTCAGCCAGTTCTACAGCCTTTTCAAAGTTTACCTCCTGGGTCCCGGAAAACCGTTCTCCCCAGCGGTCAATCAGCTTTTGTACTTTCTTCAGGTTCTCTTTTACCTCGTTGTAAAGTTGTTCGAACTGCTCGCCGGCTTTCGAATTCTCAAATTGGTGAGAGAAAAGGGCCTCTATCAGTTGAGGCAACGGTTGTTTCAAAAGGTCTAAAAAATTCTTCAACTGAGCTTTCCGTGCTTCATTTTCCAGCAAAGCTTTCCATTCCCGTTCCACAATCTCCTGCAGCCGCTTCTTTAACTCATCCAGTGCATTTTCAATCTGATATTGATTGAGAATTTTTTTTCTATAGTGCTTTACCATGCGCACTATATCCTGAAGACTGCGCACCGGCAGCAATCTTACCCCTACAATGCCACCAACCTGAAGCATATCAAGCAGGGCATGTGTTACATCGCTGTATTCTATAATGCGCTCCATGAGCTGATGAAAGAGATGCTCTGCATCAACAGGAGTTTCTTCCTGAACTTCTTTTTTGAGATACCGGAATTTCAAATCCGACCCCGGTACGTGTAACGACTGCCTTCAGGAATCTTACGAATGCGTCCGTGAGAATAAAGACCTTCAAGCACAAATTCCACAACAGAGGCAACCTCTCCGGGAACCCTTATATCAGCAAGACACGAGAGCTTTTCAGCAATTCCTTCCACCGCCTGAATTACATCCATGTATTCTCCGGATGGCATTTTGTCTCCCACCTCAATCCATGCACCACCTTCCAGGAGTTCCACCACTGGTTGAAAGTCATCCGGAGAAAAATGGTTGTTAAATATGGCTTTCACTGCTTCCAAGACAAAAGTCTCCAGCAACTCTTCCACAGACTTCTCTTCGCTTGTGTATTCCAGCTCAACCTTTCCTGCAGCAGTGGCAAACACAGCAGCAAGGTCACTGATACGGGGCACTGCAACCTGCTCTCCCAGTGAAAGACTGCGAGCTACCGCACTGGCAACAGCTGCCTCGTAATTGGCAATGGTCATTCTCACGCTGACGCCTGAGCGGTGATTGACATAGGGTGAACGCCGTGCAACAAAAGTCATTTCTGCTATGATTTCTTTCATAAAAGAAGGCACAAAAATTCTTAATCCTTCCGTGTGGGGAAGACGAGCCTCCTGTTCCATGATCTGAATTTCTCTCTCCCGCGAAAGTGGATAATGCGTGCGAATCTGAGCATCAAAACGATCTTTGAGGGGTGTAACAATGCGACCTCGATTGGTGTAATCCTCAGGATTTGCGGTGGCGACGATAAGAATGTCCAGCGGGAGTCTCACCGTATATCCCCTGATTTGAATATCACCCTCTTCCATAATATTAAATAAACTCACCTGAACCCTTTCAGGAAGGTCCGGCAGTTCGTTAATGGCAAAAACACCGCGATGACTTCGAGGTACCAGGCCAAAATGAATGGTCCTCTCGTCGGAGAGATAACGACCTTCTGCAACGCGAATAGGATCAACTTCACCGATAAGGTCAGCAACTGTAACATCCGGGGTAGCCAGTTTTTCCACGTAGCGCTGATCCCTGTGAATCCACACTATCTCCAGCTCATCACCGTACTCTTTCACAAGCTCCCGGCACCGACTGCACACAGGAGCAAACGGGTCATCACGGATCTCACAACCCTTTACTGCCGGTATGTACTCGTCCAGAAGGTTTACCATTAACCGAATCATCTTTGATTTTGCCTGACCTCTCTCTCCCAGAAAAATCATGTTGTGTCCTGCAATGAGAGCATTGATGACCTGGGGTATAACAGTCTCTTCATATCCGACAATCCCCGGGAAGAGTTCTTCTCCTGCGCGAAGTTTGCGGAAAAGATTGTTGCGAAGCTCCTCTTTTACAGAAAGAGACCTGTACCCTGCACGTTTCAGTTCACCAAGGGTTTGGGGACGCTCAGACATTTGTATAATATCTTACCGTTTTTTAAAGAGAAGATAAAACAGGAGAAAGTTCCCTTAGAAAAAACCAGAAGAATCTCGGTTGTTCTTCAAAAAAGAAAAAATCGTACCCTGAACGTCAGGGTTTAAATTCCCCTTTCAGATACAAATCCATGTAATGAGCCGCCCTGCGACCATCTCCCATGGCAAGAATCACGGTGGAACCACCGAGTATAATATCTCCTCCAGCAAAAACACCTTCAACATTGGTATAAAGGGTGTTCATATCCACAACAATTTCGCCCCTGCGGCCCAGCTTGAATCCTGCGTGAGTTCGAGGAATAAGAGGATTGGGAGACACCCCCACAGCCACCACCACTACATCCACTTCCATGGTAAAGTTGGAACCTTCAATAGGCACAGGTCGGCGTCGACCGGACTCATCCGGGGGACCCAACTCCATACGAATGCACTCCATAGCCTTCACCCAGCCGTGCTGGTCACCCAGGTACCTTACAGGAGCTGTAAGAAAATGAAATTCTATTCCTTCTTCTTCTGCGTGTTTTACTTCCTCCACACGAGCAGGCATTTCTTCACGGGAACGACGGTATACAATCATCGCCCTCTCCGCGCCCAGGCGCTTGGCCGTACGCACCGCATCCATGGCCGTGTTACCACCTCCGATTACCGCCACATGCTTACCTCTGATAACGGGTGTATCATATTCAGGAAAAAGATACGCGCGCATGAGGTTCACACGTGTAAGGTACTCGTTGGCTGAGTAAATACCATTGAGATTTTCTCCTTCAATCCCCATAAAATTGGGAAGGCCTGCGCCAGAACCGATAAAAAATGCCTGATAACCCTCAGCTCTCAAATCATCCAGGGTCGCTGATTTGCCCACAACAAAATTGGTAATAAACTCCACGCCCAAACGTCGTACATAATCCACCTCGGCCTCAAGAACGGAGTTCGGCAACCTGAATTCCGGAATGCCGTACGTGAGCACTCCACCTTCCGCATGAAGGGCCTCAAACACAGCCACTTCATGACCCTTCTTGGCCAGCTCTCCTGCAACGGTCAAACCCGCAGGGCCGGCTCCAATCACCGCAGCTTTCTTACCGGTCGTAAAACCTGCTGTTTCAACCTTTACCTCTCCCTGTTCTCTCTCAAAATCCGCCACGAATCTCTCGAGGTGTCCAATAGCCACGGGCTCTCCACGCTTTGCCAACACACACACTTTTTCACACTGCTGTTCCTGGGGACATACGCGACCACAAATAGCAGGCAGTGCATTGGTTCTCTTAATCACCCTGGCTGCCTCTATAAATTCACCCTGTTCTATAAGTTTAATAAAGAAGGGAATGTCAATGTTCACCGGGCACCCTTCCACACACAGAGGCTTCTTGCACTGAAGACAGCGCTGGGCTTCTGCCATTGCGAGCTCAGGAGTATAGCCGAGATTTACTTCTATAAAACCCTTTATCCGCTCCAAAGGCTCCCTTTCAGGCATTTTGTGCCGGGGGATTGCCATTCGCTCCTTGGGTGATAGTTCTTTTGGCATCACTCACCTCCTGCAACCCGGGTATTTCCTTCACCCTGGGCTAAGAACAAACGCAAACTCTCTTCTTCCATTGGTTTATATGCGCTGAGGCGTTTCATGAGGATATCAAAATCCACTTCGTGGGCATTGAATTCCGGACCATCCACACAACCGAAGAGGGTTTTTCCGCCCACCTGTACTCGACATGCACCGCACATACCTGTGCCATCTACCATGATGGGGTTAAGGCTCACCATGGTTTCTATACCTCTATCTCGGGTAAGGTCCGCTACCGCCTTCATCATGGGTACAGGACCAACAGCTATAACAAAATCCACTTTTTCTCTCTCCATAAGATCTCTGAGAGCATCTGTCACAAAACCCTTCCGGCCATACGAACCATCATCTGTGGTCACAATCAATTCATCACAATTCGAGCGAATTTCCTCTTCCAGAATGAGAAGTTCTTTCGTCCGAGCACCGAGAATGCTTATCAACCTGTTTCCTGCTTCCCTGTAAGCCTTCACAAGAGGATATATCAACGCGATACCCACACCACCTCCTACACATGCTACGGTCCCGTGTTTTTTTACAGGAGTGGGTTTACCCAACGGTCCCACGATGTCCCGGATTTTGTCCCCCTCTTTAAGAGAATTGAGAAGCTTTGTGGACTTGCCTATGCCCATTGCAATAAACCAGATGTCCCCACTTTCAGGGTCAGCATCTGAAACGGTCAGAGGAAACCTCTCTCCCTTTTCGTAAATCCGGAGCATGATAAACTGCCCCGGCCGGCGGCGCCGGGCAATGTACGGCGCGTGTACACGAAACTGACAGAGGTCTTTTCCGAGCTCTTTTTTCTCTTTAATCTCGAACATGGTCTCACCTCCCGCAACGAGGGCTTAAATAATAACTCTCCCCGGTTGTAACTCGTCAAGAAAAAGGGGTATGAATGAAGCTCGATTAACTCTCCAGCAAATACAAGTAAAGGTCCAGGTGATCACCCAGCAGTCGGGTGATGAGGAATCGCTGGCGCACTCTTTCCACAGCATTGCGGCTGATATGCTCCCGCTCCTCCGGGTCCTTGAGAAGCCTTACAATCTTCTCAACAAAGGCATCATTGTCATGAGGGTCAACGAGATAACCGCTTTCTCCATCCTCAATCTGAAGGGGTATACCTCCTACCCGGGACGCAACAACAGGTGTACCTTTCCACATGGCCTCGGTCACCGTCAATCCAAAACCCTCTCTGATGGACTTTTGAATGATCACAGTTGCTGTACGCTGGAGAGAATTGACAAAAATATTGTTTTGCGCGGGATTTACCACGAGAATCACGTCGCTGTTGGCAGCGAGTTCCCCGGCACGTCTGCGCACCCGTTCCAAAACACTCCAGCCTTCGGGGTCATCCTCCGCCATGTTGCCGCACAAGACAAGACGACAGTCTACCTCCTCCCTCACCCGGCGAAAAATTTCGAGCACTCCTTCGGGGTCCTTCCATTTATCAAATCGGGAAATCTGGGCAATAATGGGTTTATCGAGGGGGATGTTAAATTTTTTCATGTACTTGTGGATCGTCTTTTCGGATAAGGGTTCATTTTTGGTGGAGAGGGGGTCTATGGCTGGAAAAAACACCCGCTGTTCCACAGGCAAATCTTCTTTAAGATAGGTTTCACTGGACACCACCATCACATCGTAGCGGAGAATAAAGCCCTTCAGGTAGGACCACAGATCGGAATTGGGATCGCTGAGGTCCACATGACACCGCCACACCCAGGGCTGAGCTTTTTTGTAAAAACGCACCATGGGAAGCGGCTGAGGGTCATGAACAACAACAACGTCGTGATCAATCTTACAGTACGAGGCAAACTCTTCATTCGTCTGCACATATAAGCGCTTCTTCATTTCTGTCAGGTTGATTGCTCCACCCTGCAGGGCGTTGTGAAATTTCTTTGTCACATTAAAAAAGTCCGGAGTGCCATGAAGAATCCGCCAATCCGCATCCAGTCCCACACTGTTCATGAGCGGCACAAGAGATGTGAGCATTTCGGCAACGCCACCGCCAAAAAAGGTCGAATTGATGTGAAGCACCCGGGCTCCGTACAGGCGCCGCACGCGTTTGTACAGCCGAGACAGGACGTCGTCTCCGACAATCTCTCTGTAATCCTCAAGAGTCCTCATCCCCTTCTGCCCCCTCCCTTCTTAATGAATTGCGCTATTATACTTCGAATATATCTCCAGTCGTCTACATGATACCGCGCTCTTTAAAACTCGTAACCAACTTTTACCGAATATGCATCTTCCGGCATCGCCTCAAACATGTCTTCATCCGTCCAGTCATCACCGGCACAGAAAATAAACTCCCACCGGTCCTTCTCCAGCCAGTGTCTCGCAGCTCGTCCCTTGTTGACACCCGTATGCTTTACCTCGATAACCTTATTTCCCTCGAGCACAGATACGTCCAGATTGGCCGTCAGGTGAAGAAGCGTATCTTTCAGCTCTCCTGCACGCGCTATGGCCATTTCCGCCTCCACAGCTCGGTAATGCCACGCAAGCGAATATTCCTTCTCTTCCAGAAAAGAGCCTGGTGTTCTATCCACGTACATTTCCATAATGGGCCGAATTTCCTCTTTCCAGCGAGTGTCTGCTGTTTCAGTGCGCCGCCACCGTCCACCCCTGTGTTTTATAAACGCTCCGTGCTCTGCTACGAGATTCAATTTCAACGAACCAAACCATCTGTCGAGCGTTTGTTTATCGCGTCCCGAAATAATCACCACATCATTCGCCCTGTCTTCTTGCAAGCCCTTTAACAAAGCATACAGTTCTTCATCAGGTGCAGCTTCTTCCGGCATCCGGGCAAAGGGGGTGAGTGTTCCGTCGTAATCAAGAAAAATCAATCGCCGAGATGCTTTCCTGTATTCAGAAACCATGCGGGATCTCACGCGTGGGTGCAATATTCGACCGCGCAGCTCCTGCTGAATGGTGCGCACCTGTTCAAGCCGATCCATAAAATCTCTTACCCATCGAGTAATATCGTAACGACGGATACGATCCTGCATACTGCGGTTTCTCTTTACCTGTTCTTTCTCAGGCATCGTCAGTGCCGCGTATATCGCCTCGGCCATTTCGTGAACATTATTGGGATTCACAACAATTGCTTCACTGAGCTCCCTCGCAGCGCCGGCCATTTCGCTCAATATAAGTACACCCCTTCCATCCCGCCGGGCAGAGACGTACTCCTTTGCAATAAGATTCATTCCGTCCCTGAGAGGTGTAATCAGTGCAACATCACACACGCCATAGAGAGCTGTGAGGTTATCAAAGGGAAGATAGCGATACATGTACCACACCGGCATCCATCCAATGGTTGCGTATTTGCCGTTTATTCGTCCAACCAGTTCATCAATCTGGCGTTTGAGAACCCGGTACTGTTCCACACCGATGCGAGAAGGAACAACCACGAGAATGAGAGTCACCTCTCCTCGAAAATCAGGGTTTCGCTCTAAAAAGAAGTCAAAGGCCTCCAGGCGATTGGGGATGCCTTTCGAATAATCAAGCCGATCAACTGATAAAATGAGCCTCCTGGGCCCCACGCGGGTGCGTATTGTCCGCATTTCGTGCTGAACCCCGGGTTGGGAGGTGGCATGGTGATATTTCTCAAAATCAATACTCATTGGAAACGCATCGGCCCGCATAATGTGACTGCCATCATTAATCTGCCCAAGAGAATTTTCCAGACCAAGTATTCGCCTGATGCTGTCAAGGAAATGAAACACGTAATCGTAAATATGAAACCCTACGAGATCTGCTCCGAGAAGACCCTTTAACAGTTCAGCTCTCCAGGGCAACAGGCGGAAAATTTCATACGAAGGAAAGGGAATGTGAAGAAAAAAACCTATGCGCGCTCGAGGAAGTTTCTCCCGTAAAAGTGAAGGCAGGAGCATTAAATGATAATCATGGACCCAGATAATATCATCTTCGTCTGCAAGCTCCAGTACAGCATCTGCATAAAGCTGATTTACATTTTTATAGGATTCCCACATGCGGTCATCATAAACAGTGTAGGAAGGAAAATAGTGGAACAAAGGCCAGATGGTTCGGTTGCAGAAACCATGATAAAAATTATCAATATCTGCCTGTCGCAAAAATATGGGATGATATCCAGCACAGAGAAGTTTCTCCTCCAGCTCTTCCTTGGCTTCACGCGCACGTTCTGAAGACATGCCTGCCCAACCCAGCCATACGTATCGCCCTTTATCAAACACGGAAGCAAGCCCGGTAGCCACGCCACCGGCGCTGGGTTGAATTCTGTATTCACCAGAACGTCTTACAATGTTCACAGGAAGACGATTTGAAACAAGTATCAGCTTTCCTTTTTGTTTTTGCATAAAGGATTTATTTGAGCTCTTCTTCGAATCTCCGAAATCGCTCTTCAATCCTTTCCTGTTTCCGTCGCAGCTTTTCCTCTATCGCTTTCTTTTTCTTTTGAAACCGCTTTTCGACCCGTCTCATCACTCTTTCAAAACGCGCGTTCACTTCACGAAATCTATTCTCAACCTCCTCCAGTGTAACCCCTCTTTTTCTGTACACCTGGAAAGAATGAGAAAGCATTTCCTGGAGTTCTACAGAATTGACCAGATCCTCTCCAACTTTCTCCGGACGATCTTCTTCTCCCATATCTTCTACAAACGATTGGTACTTCTTCAACCTCTGTTGCATTACTCTGTTAATAGCCCTGAGCAGTTCCTGTTGTTTCTTTTCAAAAGCAAGTTTCTTTTGCAGGGCCCACCTCTCATAGTCAAAAGGAATTGCAAGAGACTGAACCCTTATCCCTTCCTCAATATCCACAATGGCTCTCTTTCCTCCTTCCACTTCCATTTCCGCACCATTAAGGGCAACTCTTCCCTCTTCAACTTCCACAACCGTGGAACCATCTGCTGCCACGATGACACTGAAATCTGTGCCCCGTACTCCCATAACAGAAGACGGGGACGTAACACTCACAACCCGATCACGTGTAATCTTTTTTATCACAGCCTTTATCCGACCAATGGAGACTTTAATAAATGAAAACACCTTTGAGATTTCGGAGGAGGGCGCTATTTCCTTTTCTTCTATCTTCAATTCAGAAGATTCAAACACTGTCACAGAAGAGCCATCGCTGTAGGTAATTACCGTCCGGGACTTCTTCCCTGTTTGAACAACGTCTCCACTGAACAGTACTGCACCCGGAGTTGCTCTTACAACAGGACCCACACCAGCGCGAACAATCTTTACTTCCCCCACCACGGATTTGACGGAAGCAAGCTGACTCTGACTGGATGCTATCAATACAGCTGCTATTAAACACTTCACCATTCTTATATCCTCATGGGCATTATCACCTGCGTCACCGCCGGCTCGTCATCTGACTGAATAAGCCAGGCAGACTGTTCATCATTTCCTTTAAAAAGAATACTGGAAGCATCAAACGCATCGATGGCATCTTCAACATAATTCGCATTGAATACGACCTCAATATCTCTTCCTGACCTTCTTTCAACAGGAACGTGCTCCTCACCTTCTCCTGCATCAGGAGAAGCAGAAGCGACAACAACCTCATTCTCTTTAAACCTGAGAGATACCTGAGGCATTTTCTGATACGCCAAGGGCATAACCCTTCTCACAGCCCTTCTCAACTTTTCTCGTTCTATCTGATAAATAATAGAAAAATCTCGGGGTAACACCGACTCATAATCAGGAAACTGACCTTCAACAAGGCGCATGGTAAAGGTTATCTCATCACCTGATACCGCCAGTATACCAGAATCAACATGGATGTAAATATCTTCACCCATTTCTTTGAGAATTTTTTTCATTTCGAGAATACCTTTCCTCGGAATAATCACACCGTCTTCAAAAGCACTGAGAGAATTCTCAACCGGATAGCTCGCCAGAGAAAGCCTGTGGGAATCCGTAGCCACACACTCGAGAAATGTTTTGTTATCAATATTTTTAATTTTCATAAATACTCCATTGAGCTGATACCTTGTTTCGTCGGTGGAGGCGGCAAACGCTGTTTTTTCAATTACCGTGTTCAACAGTTCCGCTGAAAGTTTTGCTCCAGATGTTGACTGAAATTCGGGCAGTTGAGGAAAATCATCCGGATCACTTTTGAGAATTTTAAAATCTCCCGTCTCCGTAATGATTTCTACTGTTTTTTCCCTTTCCACTATTTGCACCTTCGGAGAGTCTGTTTCTTTTATCAGTTCGTAAAGCGTACGCCCGGGTACAAGAATTACACCGTGTGTACTCACTGTTTCAGCAGGAATTTTTCTTACAAATCCTAACTCAAGATTGGTGGCGGAAACAGAAACAAACTGTTCGTTGATGGTACGAATAAGAACATTAGAAACGACAGCATATGCTCCTTTTTTTTCGATGATCCCCTGTACAAGGTAAAGAGTTTTTTCAAATGTTTTCTTTTCCACCACAATATTCATTCATTCACCTCCTGAATAAGAGAAAAGACATAATAATAATAGCCTGTTGGTTCCACTGAAAAAAGGAAAAATGTTTAAGAAAACAGGGAGTAAGATTGTGTAAAACCTTGTGGGTAAGTTCAAACTTTTCCACACTGCACGTCACATTTTCCACGCGATAAAAAAGGATACTCTTTTTCAACAATCTTTCCACACGAGTTTTCACAGGTTATCCTTTCAGTTTTTTGGTAAGATTTTCTATCAGCTCTCGAATATCCGGATCGTTTTTTACAAGTTCCTTTATTTTGTTTACTGAATGTATAACAGTGGAATGGTCCTTTCCTCCGAAACGATGCCCAATATCCGGAAAAGAAGAATGAAGGACCTCCCGGCAGAGATACATGGCGATCTGGCGCGGAAACGCAATGTGTTTTGTCCTTTTTTTTGATTTGATCTCATTCGCCCTGATATTAAAGTGACGAGCAACCGTGTTGATTACATCATCCTCCGTGAGTTTACGCCGTTGAGAGATAAATCCGGAGAGGGCTTCGTCGACAAGTTCTTTTGTGATGTCTCCTCCTTTCATAGAGGCATAGGCAAGTACCCGTACAAGGGCGCCTTCCAGCTTGCGTACGTTATCAGCATTGACCTGCTGGACAATGTAGTGTGCCAGTTCTTCATTGAGATAAAAATTCTCGAGAAGCGCCTTTTTGCGGATAATTGCAACTTTTGTCTCATATTCAGGCGGTTTTATGTCAACAATGAGTCCCTGTTCAAAACGATTTTTTAATCTCTCTTCTACTTCTGAAAGGTTCTGGGGATATTTATCACTGGTAAGAACGATTTGTTTTCTCGCATTAAAGAATATATTGAATATATGAAAAAATTGGTCTTGTGTTCCAGGTTTGCCCTCAAGATAATGAATATCATCAACAAGTAAAACATCAAAAGAATTTCTGTAGAAATTTTGAAATTCCAGAATTTTGTTGGTGACCGACGCTCTTACAAAATCATTCATAAACTGGTCCGTTGTGATACTACACACCCGGAGGTTTGTACGGGACGAAATAATTTTGTTACCAATGGCATTAAGAAGATGGGTTTTGCCCAACCCGACTCCCCCGTAGATAAACAGGGGGTTATACCGGGTACCAGGGGATTCAGCAACCGCATTGGCTGCCGCGTAGGCGAATTCGTTGCTTTTTCCAACAACAAACGTGTCAAAGGTAAAGCGAAGGTCAAGCAGGCCAAACAACCGGCCGTTGCGGACCGGTACCTTAGCCGTGTTTGGAGAAGGAACGACCCCCGTATCCTTCCACTCGTATTCCACCTTTATTGAATGTCCATAGAATTCTGCCAGGGTGCGCTCCAGAATATCGGCATAATTTCGTTTAAACCACTTGAGGAAGTATTCGTCAGGCACGCGCATGCGCACCTTATCAGATTTGAAGGATACCGGTTCCAGTGGTTTGAACCAGGCCTCAAAGGCGTGTTTGTCATTGAGTTCTTCCTGTATGCGCAGGAGCACGTCGTCCCATGTGGCTTTTTTTTGTTTCATTTTTTCCACAGCATGTTGAAAAGTGTTACAAAGCAAATATTTTTATTTTTTAGGCACATAGAAGTTGGCTTCGCTACTTTTTGTGTTGTTTGTTCTACATTTTTCCACATAATGCTTGTTTTTTCTGTGATGTTTTCCCCTCCTCTCCGGTGGGTGGTGTTCTATATTAGAAGCACCTGCTTCTGTGTGCAAGGAAAAAATCACCGCTGACATTGACACTGTGGAGTAGTAGAATGAAGGGCATGAAAAGGTTTAAACAGCTCGTCGTGTTGCTTTTGATCGTTGGATTGGCGGCGGTTGTAGGGGGTGGTTCCTACGCCGTGTATGTGCTCAGGGATATTCCTCCGGTGGACAGACTCATTTCTTTTCAACCCCAGGAGCTCAACAAAGTCACTGATTTCCAGGGAAATGTGCTGACGTACAGAGGGAGTGTGAAAAGAATTTTTGTTTCACTTGACAGAATTCCTGAAATCGTTCAGCACGCATTTGTCGCGGCAGAGGATGCTGAGTTCTACAGTCACAGGGGCATTAATCTGAGGGGTGTGGTTAGAGCTCTGATCAAGGACATTATGACGGGAACATTCCGGCAGGGAGGAAGTTCAATTACCCAACAACTCGCGCGCACGCTACTTCTCTCCCGCGAGCGCACCATTGTCCGAAAGATCAAAGAGGTTTATCTTGCATATCAATTGGAGAAATACCTTACAAAGGACAGAATCTTAGAACTTTATCTCAATCAGATTTACCTTGGAGAGGGTGCCTACGGAGTCGAGGCCGCGAGCCTTACCTATTTTGGAAAAAGTATAACGGAAGTGACATTGCCGGAAGCCGCACTTCTCGCCGCACTTCCGAAGGCTCCCAGTTATTATTCTCCTTACAGACATCCCAAGGAGGCCATGAGACGACGGGCTTATGTGCTGAAACGCTTGAAAGAAGAAAAATACATCACGGAGGAAGAGTACAGAGAAGCCCTTGCTTCCCCTCTTGTGTTGAAGAGAAGATGGCCCACACTACGTTGCAACGCTGAATATTTTGTTGACGTGGTTTTGAAAAAGATCAGGGCGGTTATCTCTGAAGAACGCTGGAGGAGGGGAGGGCTGGTGATACCGACAACCCTGGATATGGGAATCCAGTGTGCTGCTTCTCGAGCTCTTAAAAAGGGCCTGGTGGAGTTCAGCCTCAGGCAGGAATACCGGTATCCTTACGTGAGCCTTCCCGAGAACCTGTGGAATGAATTTGTGGCTTTTGCAGCGAAGAGGGAATTGTATTCTTCCCCGCCCACACGTGTAATCACCCCTCAGGGAGAGGTAAGGTTTGCCGCGCCGGTCAGTCATTTTGGACGTATCGCAGATGTGTACACGGGTGTTGTTACCGGGGTGATTCAAAATGATGAGAAAAGGGTTCTATGGGTGAACGTGGGAGGGCATCCAATAAAATTCACGCCGGATGACCTGGCATTTTCTCTTGATGTCTCTGGTTTTGATAAGACACTTTTTGAGAGCGTGGAAGCCGGCGACATTCTCTTTGTTGCTGTCGGTGAGGACATGAAGTTCCATCCGCGGTTCTATGTGTATCTTGAGCCCTATGCAGAAGGTGCAGTGATGGTAATGGAAAATGCAAGCGGTGCCGTGCGTGCGGTTGTCGGAGGTTTTGACTACCGGCGTTCTGCTTTTAACAGGGCGGTAGATGCACTGCGTCAGACAGGCTCGGCATTTAAACCCGTGGTTTATACAACAGCACTGGAGGAGGGCTTTACACCATCCACGCCTGTTCCCGACGCGCCACTGGTGTTTAGAGACGTTCAAAAAGATGAAACGTGGAAACCGAAAAATTACGAGGAGCGTTTTGAAGGAGTGGTTCCCTTGCGTACAGCACTGGCAAAATCCATCAACAGCGTGTCCGTGTACATTGCCTCTCGTGTGGGAGTGGACAAGATCATTCGTACTGCACGGAGACTGGGTATTCGTTCTCCATTGAACAATGACCTTTCCATGTCCTTGGGTTCCTCGAGTTTGACACTTGAGGAGATGACGGCTGTGTTTTCTGTGTTTCCCAATCTCGGGCTAAAAAGGCCCTTGCAGTATATTCAAAAAGGTTTTTATCACACTGCCGGTCTTTCAGCAGAGGTAAATGCCGAACAGAAAGATGAAACCAAAAAAGTGCTTGACCCCGCTGTAGCCTACGTAATGGCCTCCATGCTTCGAAATGTAATTACCGAGGGCACTGGCTGGAGGGCAAGGGTACTTCACTTCGAGGTTGGAGGCAAAACCGGGACGACCGATGAACAGCGAG
>JAJRZV010000027.1 GCA_024275095.1 bacterium
ATCAGGTGCTACTTATTTTACAGGTGTTATTGAAAGTCCATTTATTATCTTATTCTTCTATGTTCTTATATTTTCGCCGTTCTTTCTCAGCAAACGAAAAATATTTCTTGTCGTTTCATTTTCCATCATCGGTCTGGGACTAGTTGTAGACCTCACCCTCTACGGATGGATACCCCAAATACCGGGAATTAGGTCTCATCCTTCGTATGTATTCCCCAGGCTGATTTCATACCTGTTCTCGTTTGTCGTGGTGACGATTCTCAGCTCTGTACTCGCGGAGCAAATGAAGCGTGCGACCACAGAGCTGGAGAAAACAAAAGTTCGCATAAAAGATTATCTTGGATTTTTCAGAAATGTGCTCGATGGTACACCTTCCGGTGTAATTGTTGCTTCCGAGAGCGGGTACCTCTTATTCTCGAACAAGTCTGCTTCTGAAATTCTTGAAGTTGACCTTAAAGAGGGCGATTTTCTGCTCGACAAGGTGCCCCAATTTTTTCAAACCGTAATAACCCGAATAGGAAGCAAACGCGAGGAAATGGAAACGGAGATATCGGGTAAATTTAAGGTTCTGGGTTTCAGTGTCAGTCCCGTGGTATTCGAAGGCACGGAGGCATTGGTAATAGTGTTCCAAGACCTCACGGAAGTCAAAGCAAGAGAAGAAGAAATGAAACTCAGAGAATGGTCCGCCCAGTTAGGAGAATTTGCAGGCTCAATCGCCCATGAGATAAGAAATCCCCTGGCAACCATCAGTGGGGTGCTTGAGTACCTCCAAAATCATATAGAAAAAGAAAAAAGAAAGGAGGAAGCCCGCCTCGTTCAGCAAGCTTCCCAGGAGGCAGAAAGGATAAAAAAGCTCATTTCAAATTTTATGTACTTTGCAAGACCTCCCGGAGAAAAGGAAGAAGTGAATCTCAATGCACTGCTGAAGTCACTTGTGGAAGAGTTTAAGAATTTTTTCGGCGTACAAATTGATTATTCCGGACTGGATATAAATGGATATATTTATCGAGAACCATTCAGGCATATGATTTTCAATCTTCTTCATAATGCCGTAAAATTCTCCGAAGGCAGGGATGTAAAACTTCGTCTTGCAAAGGAAGGTGAATGCGTGAAAATCATTGTCAGTGATAAGGGCCCCGGCATTTTGCCTCAGGAAAAAGAACGGATTTTTATGCCATTTTATACCACAGATAGAAAGGGCACGGGCCTGGGATTGGCCATTGTAAAAAAGGTGGTGGAGATGCATTCAGGAAATATTGTGGTAAAATCTGAAAAGGGCAAGGGAACAAGTTTTGAGATTACCCTGCCGCTTAAAAAGTGATAATACCACGGGGTAAACCTTAAAAATGGGCAACAGCAATACCATTCTTATTGTAGACGATGAAAAAGGACTGAGAGAGCTCCTTGCCGTTGTTTTTTCGGAAAAAGGATATAAGGTTATTGAGGCGACAGAGGTGGGAGAAGCACTTTATTTTGTTGAAGAACGTTCTCCGGATGTGATACTTCTGGATTACAGGCTTGGCGACTCGGATGGGCTGGAGATGCTGAGGGTACTCAAGGAAAAAAATATTGATGTGCCGGTGATATTTATGACCGCTTACGGCACGGAAGATATCGCACTGAAGGCGTTGAGCATGGGGGCATATAACTACGTGGAAAAACCCTTTCGCATGGAAGAGATGAAGATTTTCGTTGAGCGAGCTCTTGAACGCCAGAGGTTGAAAAAGACGCTTAAACAACTCGAATGCGAGGGAGAAGAAACTTTCAACTTTTACGGAATCGTGGGAAAAAGCAGAAAGCTTAGGAATATTTTAGAGCTCATAAAGAAGATCGGACCTTCACGTTCCACGGTCCTTCTTACCGGTGAAAGCGGTACCGGCAAAGAGATGGTAGCCCGTGCAATTCACGCGGTGAGTACAAGAAGTGACGGTGCATTTGTTGCCGTGAACTGTGGGGCCATACCTGAGAACCTCATGGAAAGTGAACTTTTCGGTCACAAGAAAGGTGCCTTTACAGGGGCGGTGCAGGATGCAGAGGGACTTTTCAAGGCCGCCAGCGGAGGCACTATTTTTCTCGATGAGATAACGGAGATTCCTCTTCACCTTCAGGTAAAGCTTCTCAGGGCCATTGAGACCAAAACCATCCGGCCCCTCGGCAGCACAAAGGATGAAATTATAGATGTTCGGATAATATGTGCTACCAATAAGGATATAGAGGAAGAGGTGGCTGCAGGGCGTTTCAGGGAAGATTTGTATTACCGTATCAATGTAATCCGGATTCACATGCCGCCGTTAAGGGAGCGACGAGAAGATATCGCCGTGCTCCTGGAGCATTTCCTGAAAAAATATTCAAATGAATTCGGCAAGCGCATCAAGCGTTTTTCTCATGCCGCCCTGGATATTCTCGTGAATTACCATTTCCCGGGTAACGTAAGAGAACTCGATAATATTGTCGAGCGCGCCGTGGCTGTCGCCAGGTACGATGTTATTCTTCCCGAGGATCTCCCAGAGAATGTCATATCATCCAGGAATGATCCAGGGGTTCAATCACACTCTGAAATTCCAGGAGAATTGCCGGAAGAAGGACTCGACCTGGAAAAGCTGATACAATCCCTGGAGAAGAAGTTTTTGCTTCTCGCCCTTGAAAAAGCAGGCTGGAACAAAACAAAAGCGGCAGAATACCTGAAGATGAAGGTAAGATCTTTCAGGTATCTGTGTGAAAAATATGGAATAATGGACAAACATCTGAGGGGGCAGAGATGAAGTTAACCAGTATGAAGTCTGGTAAGGGATTTACCCTTATAGAACTGATGATTGTTATTGCGGTCCTGGGAATTCTGGCAGCCATAGCCCTTCCAATGTACAGAAATTTTCAACTCAGAAGCAAATTTTCAGAAGCCGTTCCCAACCTTGACGGTATCAGGAAGGGCGAGATGGCATTTGTGTCCAGATACAGGGTACTTGTCCAGGCATCCCTGGAACCGCGTGATTTTTCCCAGCTTGACCCGACCAAGGCCCCGTGGACGGTAGACTGTACGGGCGCTGGAGGGAATGCGGGCTGGTGCCTGCTGGGGTGGGTGCCCGCTGGTGCACTTTACTTTACCTACCTGGCCTCGGATGACACCGCCAATATTACACCCACAACATCTTTCTGTCAGCCTCCACAAAATGAAACCGTTCTCGTAAATTACGATGAGAACTCAGGGAATTTTGTTTTTTCAAATGCGATTCCTGACACCAGCGGCCAGGATGATATTTGCATGCAGGGATGTGCAGACATTGACGGCAACGGAAGCATGGCATGCTACAAAAGAGGAGATCTGACCGTGGAGCTGGTTCCTTACCCTTCAGCCGCGGGCACGTCAGAGTTTTAGAAGTGACAAATTCTGTCATTCATACCAAAAAATGTCATCAGGGCTGTGATGTTTGTCACAGAAGTGCTTATTTGTTGGTCACTTGGCAGCACGTGCACGGAGTTTTTTATGGCATGAATATTGATAGAAAATATTAACAAAATCTTTTAATAGGAGGTGAGGTAATGTTTAAAAAGATGAGAGAGGCGATTCAGGTGAGGGGGGAGAGGGGTTTTACCCTCATCGAGCTCATGATCGTGATTGCAATTATCGCGATCTTGGCAGCCATTGCCATCCCCATGTACAGAAAGTTCCAGCTGAGAGCAAAATATGGTGAAGCATCCACGAACCTCAACGCTATTGCGAAAGCAGAGAGTGCATTCGAGGGGCGCTACGGCCAGTTTATCGAGTGTTACCCCAACCCGGCTGCTGTACCGGGCAACCAGAGGAGCGCCTTTGATACCACATGCAGTACAGACGGTACAGCTGGGGGCGGCTTCTGTACCCTGGGATGGGTGCCTGAAGGTGCAGTGTTCTTCCAGTACCTCGTTTCTGCAGATGCAGGTGGTACCCTCACAGCCGACACGGGAACAGTTGGCGCAGGGGTCACGTGCAACACACCTGCTGCTGACGGCGATTTGAGCAACTTTGATGCCACCACCGGTACCTACACCATTACCAACGGGGTTGACGACGTTGACGGCCAGAACGACATCTGCATACAGGGTGCTGCTGACATAGACGGTGACGGGGTTGTTACGTACCAGAAAAGGGGTGACCAGATCACAGAGATCGTACCCTCGCCGCCGGACGCAGGACTCAACTCCTTCTGATGTAAGCGTTCGGGACGGCTGAAAAAGAAGTCCAAGTTTGTAGACCTGCAAGAGGCCCCGTTCCTTGGAAAGGACGGGGCCTTCTTTTAAAGAGAGAGGCGGCGAAATGATCACGATTACAGGGGTAAGAAAAAAATATCGATCAGGACGCAAAAAAATCGAGGCTTTGAAAGGCGTTTCACTTACTGTTAAAAAAGGTGAGGTTTTCGGGCTTGTGGGGCCCAACGGGGCAGGTAAAACCACATTGATAAAATGTTTGCTGGGTCTTACCGAATTTGAGAAAGGGAAAATTCAAATAGGTGAACTGGACCATAAAGAAACCAGGGCAAAAACAATAACAGGGTATCTGCCGGAAGAAGCACGCGTTTACACAAACCTCACCGGCAGGGAAAATCTCCTTCTTTTTGCATCTCTTCTTAAAATGGATGCAAACAAATCACGCAAAAGAACTGCTGAACTTCTGGAATTTGTCGGGTTGAAGGAAGCAGGTGACTCTCTCGTGAGAACATACTCCAAGGGTATGATGCAGCGTATTTCCCTCGCGCAGGCACTTCTTAACGATCCAGAGATCGTGATACTTGACGAACCGATGTCAGGGCTCGATCCGCTGGGACGTATCATGATGATCGATCTCATCAAGAAGATGAAACAGGAAGGCAAAACCATTCTCATGAGTACCCACATCATCCCGGATGTAGAAGCAGTATGTGACCGTTTTGCTTTAATTCACAAAGGAAAGGTCATTTTCGAAGGTGGTGTCGCGGAGGTAATAAAAAGGCATGCCGAGCATTACGTGGTGAAATTCTTGAAAGAGGACTCTGGCCTGGAGGAAGTAAACGTAAAGGCAGAAGAAATGTGGGAGTTGTTTGAAGAAGGGCGTGCAGAAGGATGGAAGGTTATTTCTGTTCTTCCCGGCAGGGGAGGACTCCAGGAGTTGTTCAAGAATATCATAGAGGAGCACGAGCAATGAACGCAGTGCTCGCGTTTATAAAACTTTCTCTACTTGAGGCACGACGTGACAGACTTTACCTCGGCCTCGTCGCCTTTGCGTTCCTGTTTGTTGCCCTTGCCCTTCTCCTGGGCATGAGTCCCTGGGGTCACATTGAAGAGGTGATGCTTCACCTTGGATTTGCAGGAGTCTCTGTATTTACACTCATCTACGCGGTGTTTATGAACGTGAACAACCTGCACCGAGACCTTCAATCAAGGGTTCTGTATACAGTGTTTTCTCGGCCCGTACAGAGATGGCATTATTTGCTGGGACGTTTTATAGGGACCGCATTGAACGTAATAATTCTGGCGCTTGTCCTTTCTTTTATAATAATTCTATCCACCTGGTACTTCGGTTACTCGGGGAATATTCGATGGGAAGCCCTGGCACTGGGGTATCGAGCAGCCATCCAGGCGCTGGTGTCAGGCGCGTTTGCCCTTGTTTTTGCAACATTTATGTCCACTGGTATATCCATCATCCTTGCATTTATGATGCATTTTATATGCGCAAACGTCAGTATATTTAACCTTCTGATTAAATCTTCCAAGTATCCTGGATGGACGAAGGTGCTGTTCAAGATTATTTATTACGTGGTCCCGGATTTCAGGTACATGAATATCATAGATCCCGTAATTCACCAGCGGGTGATTAACTGGGAATTACTGGGTACGTCCAGCATTGTATATATCTGCTACATAATAGTTCTACTAATTATGGCATTTGCTGTTTTTCAAACACGTGAACTATGAAGAAACATCGCAAGTGTATTGCATTGGTCTTCGCAGCTTTTGTGATTTCCACGGGTTTGAGGATTGGTATTTATAAAGGGATATTGAGTAAAGAAGTCCAAAACCGCCTGTTTCTCCCACCACCGACACCTTCACCGAAAGTACTGCGCTTTCTCTCGCTGGGCGATGACGGAGCAGTGGCCATGAGCACGTGGTTGCATTTGCTCCCTTATCTGGGAGAGCTGTTTCTGGAGAAAAAAGAAGCTCTCATTGATTGGAACTTTTTTGCCAGTTCGTTGAGCACGGTTATTGCGCTTGATGAACTGTTTTACGATGCGTACCTGGTCAGCGCGAATCTTCTTGCACAAAATATAAGGTACCTTGATTTGAGTTTGAAGTTGACCGCCAAAGGGGTTGAAGTACTCAGAAAAAGGTGGGACCTCGCTTTTTTTCAGGCATTTAACTACTACTATTACAAGCGCGATGAAGACATGGCTCTTAAATATTACAGAATTGCTTCGCAGCGACCACGATGTCCTTCTTACGTGAGGGATTGGGCTGCTGCGCTTCTTATCAAAAAAGGAAAGTATGAAGAGGCTGTTAAAATCCTGGAGAAGGCCATTGATGAGGCATCCGTTCACGGGCCTTTTAAGGAAATGTTCAAAGTTCAAATTAAAAATTTAAAAAATCTTATACTCATGGAAAAAGCCCTTGATGCTTATAAAAAGCGTTACGGTCATCTACCTGAATCATTAAGCGAACTTGTCGAAAAAGGATTTCTTGCGGCAATTCCCAAACACCCCACAAGGGGACAGTACAGGCTGGACCCTCAAACCGGAAGAATCCTGTATTAAGTTTAAGCCTTCACTTGATCTAATAACCCGGTTTTATTCCCGAGCGGTTTCCTTTTGTATCAGTGCTTCCACTTTTTCCCTTGACGGAAGTGAAGAAATCGCTCCCTCGCGGGTGGTGGCAAGTGCGCCGGCAGCGTTGGCATACACGAGAGATTTTTCAATGCTCATTCCCTCAGCAACACATACCGCCAGTGCCCCGTTGAAAGCATCGCCGGCACCGGTTGTGTCAGTGCTTTTAACATGAAAACCTTCAATCATTTGAGCTTTCTCATAATTAAAAAAGAAGCAGCCTTTTTCACCCATTGTGATTATTACATTGGGAACTCCCTGTTTGGCCAGCTCCATCGCTGCTCGTTCTGCACTTTGCCTGTCAGAAATGTGTACACCTGTAAAAAACTCGGCCTCCAGTCTATTGGGCGTGATGTATTCGCATATTTCCATAAGTTCTGGGGGAACAGGATAAGCGGGAGCAGGATTGAGTATGGTGGTTATTCCCTTGGCGAAAGCAATTTTGAAAGCTGTAAGGATAGCATCGAGAGGCACCTCAAGCTGGGCAAGAACAATGTCTGCATTTTCGATAAGATCCGCGTGCTTTTTCACATGGTCACCTGAAAGATCCCTATTGGCACCAGGAGCAACTGCGATCATGTTATTACCATTTTCGTCTACAAAAATAAATGCTCGCCCCGTAGGACTGCCTGAAGATTGAACCACAGGGGTGACGTTAATATGGTAAGCTTGAAGATTTTCGAGCACGCTCTTTCCCTCGTAGTCCTTGCCAACGCAACCGATAAAGGTCACTTCCGCTCCCATAAGCCGTGCAGATACAGCCTGGTTGGCCCCCTTGCCGCCGAACGCCTTAAAGAATCTTCCATCAGAGACGGTTTCACCCCTTTCGGGCAGTCGTTCTACCTTGATTACGTAATCTATATTTGCACTCCCTATAACCACGACTCTTGCCACCGGTCCCCCCTACAGATAAAGTAATTACACTATAATTTTAAAGCTTTTTTCTTCAAAAATCCCTGATAATTTATATGTGCATAAAAAATTATAAACAGCAAATCCTAACAATCTACATTACGCGTTTCTGAAGGTGTTGGAGTACCTCCCGTGCTTCGCTTTCTATTCGCCTGACAAGGTCGTATGCTGATGGAATATCATCAATAAGTCCTACCACCTGACCACAGGCAATGACGCCTATGTCCAGGTCTCCACTGAGATACGCCTGAAGCCCGACTTTTCCTGCTATAAGTGGCATGAGTTCTTCCAGGGTGGCGCCTTTTTCTTCCATGGCAAGGACTTCGAAAGCAGCCTTGTTCTTCCGAACCCGGGCAGGATTTTTTATAGACCTTTCTACAATCATCGTGTCAGTTTCCTGAGCTTCGAGCATCCACTTTTTGAAATTTTCATGTACAGGACATTCTTTGGTAGCCACGAACCTGGTACCCATGACGATACCGTCGGCTCCAAGTGCAAGAGCTGCGATGAGACCCCGACCATCAGCGAAACCTCCTCCAATAAAGAAAGGAATGTTAAGCACTTTTCTTGCTTTCTGGGCAAGGATGAGGGACGTCACATCATCCATTCCAGGGTGACCACCGCATTCGAATCCCACAATTGTCACCGCATCAACTCCCACACTTTCGGCCTTTTTGGCGTATCTCACAGCCGGCACCTTGTGAATGATTTTTACTCCGGCTTCCTTCAAACGGGGCACGTAGGGTTCCGGGTTTCTACCGGCCGTCTCCACGATTTTGACGCCTTCCTCCACAATGACGTCAAAGTATTTGTCGTACATCTCTCCCACTGTCATGACAGGAAGCATGGATACGTTTACAGCAAAGGGCTTATCAGTCATATCCTTCAATCGTTTGATTTCTTCCCTCAGCTCGCCTGGAGTGGCAAAACTCATGGCGTTAATCGTGCCAAGGCCACCGGCATTGGACACGGCAGAGGCAAGTTCGGCCCTGGCCAGCCATTGAAGTCCACCCTGCATCACGGGAATTTCAATTCCCAGCAGTTGTGTAAGCCTTGTTTTTATCATCGTGGTCCTCCCTGAGGTTATTTCCCGAATATTTCAGGATGCGGATTATTTATACTGAATGGACAATACGTATTCAACACTCAACGGAGCGAAAATACTGTTGAAGGTATTTCAGGATTAAATTCTATATGTTTTAATTGGATGGAAAAAGTGTTCCCATTTTTATCCGTAAAAGTAATTTTCGAAGGGGCCGTATGTCTTCCAAGATCTGTGAACTCCAGGACTTTAATTGTGAGGTCGTCCATGCAAATAGTCGCCGAGACCGGAAACGAGTCACTGCATCTCAGGAAAAGTTTGAGAGAAACATGGGTTTCGCTATACTGGTATCCACACGAAGGGCGGGGTAGTGGAGACCCATCTGCGTATGCCCGTGCAAAATACTTCCCTTGAATAAGGGTGACGACGATCGCGGGGTTCAACATGAGTCCCATGTAAGTAAGAAAAAAGTCTTCCGGGTTAGGCCAGCGTTCCACCGTTCCATCTGCGAATTTTATAACGGAGCCTTCGGGAGTGTTGACGAACGCCATCTCTACCATACCCGTCGGGTTGGTAAAATCTATTCGCAGATACTCACCCGAAGCGTTAAGGAAGAAGCCTGCCGGGAGGGGAGATGATAATTTTTCAGAATTCTTGATACGAATTTCCCCCTGTGCACGTATGGAATGGACGCTGTTCCACATCTTTGCATAGGCTGAGGCCCTGTTATAATGAGAGAAAAAGGATGTACATCCCCCACCACTCAGAATAACAATCACAATTAAAGTTATGAGATGCTTTTTCATTTCTCGGACGGGCTTTTGGCTTTTATTTTTCTATATTATTTTCCAGGCTTTTCAACTTTTCTTCCACCCGCTTTTTTGCCTCCTCTTCATCCGGGGACATGAGAGAAAGAGCCTTTTTGTAGTGTTGAATAGCTTCTTCTTTCCTTCCCAGTTTGAGCAGTACATCGGCCAAGTGTTCGCGAAGAGTCGGATCACTCGGTACCCTTTCCACTGCTTTTTTCAAGTACTTGTAAGCGTCAGTATAACGCCCTTGCTGATAGAGAACCCAGCCCATCGAATCAATAATAAATGCATCATCCGGTGCAAGAGAAAGAGCTTTTCGAATAAGGCGTTCGGCTTCGTCCAGTCGGATTCCCTTTTCCGCATAGGAATAACCGATGTAATTGAGTGCCATATAATTGTTTGGATCAAACTTCAGCACCTTTCTCATGAGTTCCAGGCTCTTTTCAAAATTTCCCAGCTTATCCTCTGCAACACCGAGAACAAAATAGAGGGAAGGATACGCCGGATTAATACTTATTCCTTGCTGCGCAATATCTTTGGCTTCTACGTAGCGTTTCATTTGAATGTATACCCTGGCCAGCATTTCATATACCTCGGGTCTTCTCGAATATTTTTGTTTCAGTTGAACAAGAATGCTTTCAGCTTTTTTGAAGTCTTTTTTATCAGCATACAGACCAGCCAGCTGCATTCGAGCGGTAAAGAAGATGTTTTCATCTGCTCTCGAGCTGATGGATAAGAGAAACTTTTCTGCTTTATCAAACTGACCTTTACGGGACAAACATACTGCCGAATAAAGCAATGCCATAGGACCTGAGGGATAGTGGTCTAAATAAGAGTTAAGGTAGGAAAGAGCCTTGTCGCAATTGCCCATCATGTAATAAACCATGCCTATGGTCAGTTTTAGTTCGGGAGAAGGCTCTCCCAATTTTTCTACAACGAGAAGGTGGGAAAGAGCTCTGGAATAGTTGCCCAAGACGTAGTAGATCTTTGCCACGCGTGTGTGCAAGTCTATTCGGTTCGGATTGATAGAAAGGGCCTTTTCATAAGCGACCGCGGCGTCAGGTAGACGATTGATAATTTCGTATATGCGACCCATATCCTCATATGCACCCACAAAAGAAGGATTCAGACTGATGCACTTTTTAAGCGTTTTTACGGCTTCGGTGTATTCTCTGCGTATAAAGTGGATCCGGGAGAGAAAGTAATATCCCAGAAAGTGTTGTGGGAATTGTTTTATAAATTGTTCTACAACCGTTTCTGCCTTATCAATATTTCCCCTCTCCATCAGCAGGTTTAGAAGAGTGAGCAGGGCTTCCTTATCTTTGGGACGACGTTTCAAAATCTTTTGAAGAATCTCTACTGCTGTGTCAGTGTGACCGGTGGCCGCATAAATATCTGCGGCGAGAACAAGAGCGTTTTCGTCCTCCGGGCGTAATTCAAGAGCTTTTTTTATGTGCTCCAGGGCTTCCTGGAAACGCCCCAGACGCGAAAGCACTTCCGCGTACTCCAATCTGAGAGCAAAGGCTTCCGGATCTCGTGATACGGCCTCCTCCAGGCTGTCTGCGTATCCGGTGAGGTCGTTCTCATAGGAAAGGTATTGACCCTTTAAATAGTAGTAATAAGGATTGTCTGGTTCTACGAAACTCGCCTTGCTGCACTTTCCAGGACACATAGAAGAGCGCATGAAAAGTGAACAGCCCCCCAGTAGAACGACAAGGTTTGTGACAGCGATAACAATGTAAGTGTTTTTGCGCATTGTACTTATATGGTTTATATTCACACAGGGAACGTTTTAGTGCAATGCCTAAGAGTGTTACATACGCTGGTTTTATACTGGCTGCAGGGGAGGGTACCCGCCTGAAGCCTTTAACCGAAAGAGTGCCCAAACCATTGCTTCCCGCAGGAAGAGGAGTGATGATGGACCGGGCGATAGAATGGCTGGTTTCTGCAGGTGTTCAGCGCATAGTAATAAACACATGGTACAAGAAGAACGTTATTTGCAGTTATGTAGAACATATAAAAAAGAGACTTTCCGTTCCTGTGTTTACATCGTCCGAGGCATATCTTATGGGCACAGGCGGAGGCCTGCTGAACGCATTGAAACTTTTTGAAGAAGACGCCGTTATTGTTCACAACTCAGATGTAATCTCCGATGTAGAGCCAAACAGGTTAAAAGAGACTTTTGAATCGCATTCCCACCCTGTGTGCCTTGTGTGCGTCCCCCATGTGAAAGGTACAACCTCTTTATTTATGGCTGAAAATAGAGTGTATTTGTTTGATCCACCAGAGGATAAAAAATGCGTGCGGGTGACATATACAGGGATAGCTGTTTTTGACGCGAGTTTTTTGAGAACATTGCCTCAGGGAAAAGGCGGGTTGGTTGAAAAGGTGATCCTGCCGTCACAGGAGCGCCATGGGCCGCCTGTCGGGATTTTACATACAGGTCAATGGTGTGATGGAGGTACACCGGAAGGCTACAGGTGTTTTCAAAATATTGTCAATCATTTGCAGAAAAACTAAGCAATCAATTCTACAGGATGAATACACCGTGTGGTGCACCCCTTTGAAAGCAAAGCACCCTGTATGTGCATCAGGCACCCGGGACATCCGAGAGCGAGATAATCGGGGTTGTGCTTTACAATATCTTCTACCTTGTCAGAAACAATTTCATCAGCCAGGGAGGCATATTTTACATACATGGTTCCTCCGAAACCGCAGCATCTGTCTGGAAAATCAAGTTCTTCATATTCGACCTCAGGGTTCAACTGAATGAGTTCCTCCGGTTCGGAATAAACTCCCATCCCACGTTTAAGATGGCAGCAGTGGTGATAGCACACTTTTATCCTGCGGCCCCACTTTTTTTCGCGACCTCGCAAAAGGTTGCGATGTTCTATGAGAAGTTCGGATATATCTTTAACCTTTTGTGAAAACCGTTCAAAGGCCGGGTCGAGGAGAGGGTAAACTTTCCTGAACATGGAGCCACACGAGCCACAGATAACCACAACAGCGTCCACATTTAACTCAAGAGCAGTGCGAGATATAACACTTGCCTGACGGTGTGCAGCTCCGGCATCTCCCATCTCCAGGGAAGGCAATCCACAACATGGAAGATTTCGGGGAGTGTGTATTTCACTGCATATCCATGCCAGGGCCTTGAGGGCGGAAAGATACTGGTTGTGAAAAGCATAATCCACGAAACAACCGGGAAAAAATAACACACGCGGACCGCGAGGATTGTAGCCCTGATAGGTTTTCTGTCGCAATTCCTGGGGGGGCATTTTTACAGCCGGCACGATTCGGCCTCCCACCAGGGGTATGAATGAAGGAATCTTTTTCCACTTTTCTGCAAAGGGTAAAAGCATTAGTGCAAGACGGGCCGCGAGAGCTGTTAAATTCAAGCCCTTACGGTGAGATAGCAACATTGAAACGCCTTTTTCTATTATTCCTGGTTTAATCACGAGTGCGCGCGAGATGCTCAGTACACCCTCAGGATCTACGTGGTTGGGACAGGCCTCGGTACAGAAACCGCACAGTGTACATTGTTCAAAGGCTTCCCGGAGCCTGCGGGAGTAAGAAATTTCTCCTTTTATAAATGCGTCAACAAGGGCAAGCCGCCCCCGTGCTGTGGCATACTCTGCTCGAAGTCTGGGAAGCACGGTACAGGATTTTCGGCATGTACCGCAGGAAACGCACAGGTTTAGCTGTTTTTCAACAAGGTCTTTTATCCTCGAAATTACAGAAGATTGATTGTGTGCTGCGTTGGCGAGATGTTCCATTTTGAGGATGTATTTTTTATCCCACCAGGGTGTCTGGAAAAATTTTTCCAGGGTTCATAATTCCGTGTGGGTCAAAAGCATTTTTAATCCGTTTCATGATTTCTATACCCTCCGGTCCAATTTCTATACCAATGTAGTCTTTTTTTGCGAGTCCGATACCGTGTTCGCCGGAAATCGTGCCTCCAAGTTGAACCACAACCTCCATCAGTGCTTTTACAGCTTCTTTCACTCTCTGTACTTCATCGTTGTTGCGCTTGTCATAGAGGAAATTGACGTGAATGTTTCCATCACCTGCATGTCCGAAACTTGCACACCGTACGTTGTATCTGGAGGCTATACCTTCAACAGCTGCTATAAGCTCCGGAAGTTTTTTTCGAGGCACGGTGACGTCTTCGTTCATTTTATGCGGGGCGATATAAGCAAGCGAAGGGCTGATCACCCTGCGCGCTTTCCACAATTTCTCCGCGGCAGCTGCGTCCCCGGCTTCCTGGATGTGGAGGGCGTTCTCTGAGGCGAGCGCCTCCTTTATAGCACTGGCGGACCGTTTTACCACTTCCTCAAAGCCATCATCTTCTATAAGCAGGAGTGCCATGGCATCTTCTGGAAATTCCATACCGGTAGCTTCTTTCACACACATGAGGCACTGTCTATCAATAAATTCCAGCGTTGCTGGAAGGATCTTTCTGGCAATAATCCCGGCTACAGCTTTAGCAGCAGATACATATGAGGCAAAATACGCGGCAATGGTTATTTTTGTCTCAGGCTTGGGAAGCAATTTGAGCGTGGCTTGAGTGATAAATCCAAGTGTACCTTCTGAACCTACCATAATGGTGACCAGATCGTATCCCACAACTCCTTTAACAGTTCTGACTCCAGCGGAAAACACTTCCCCTTCAGGAAGAGCGAATCTCAGGGCTCTCACGTAATCCCTGGTAACTCCGTACTTAACAGCACGCAAGCCCCCTGCATTTTCAGCAATATTTCCTCCTATGGTACAGAAGTCGAGACTTGCTGGATCAGGAGGATAGAAAAGTCCTCGAGCTTCCACGGCCCTGTGGAGTTCACCGGTCACAACACCGGGCTCCACCACAGCAAGGAGTTCTTCTTCGTCTATATCGAGAATTTGCGTCATCCGTTCTGTTGACACCACGAGTCCTGCCTTCACAGGCACGCTCCCGCCTGAAAGGCCTGTTCCGGCGCCTCGAGGAATTACGGGAATTTTAAATTCGCTGGCAACAGCAAGGATTTCAGTTACTTCCCCTTCGGTTTCTGGGAAGACCACCGCCGCCGGCATGTATTTCTCGCCTGTAGCATCATAAGAATAAGTAACCCTGTCCACTTCATGAGTGCTTATTCTCCCGGCTGGAAGAAGGCGCTCAAGTTTTGCGATGGCTTTATCTTCTACCATTTAAGAGAAAATGCAAATTTTAAAATTTCTTTTGCCACCTTTCCAGGAGCTTCCAGCATGAGGATATGTCCGCAGCCTCCAATACTGACCATGCTGGAATTTCTGAGCTGGTCCTTCAGATAGTAAGAATACTTTACAGGTGTTAAAAAGTCTTCTTTGCCACACAAGATTAAAGCGGGTAGAGTGATATTCTTGATATCGTTTGTCCTGTCGAAGTGGTCGCAGGCGATAAAATCCTGAAGAGCGCACCGACCACTTGAGCGTATAAATGAACGCTCGAGCAAGCGAACAATTTCATCTTTTTTCTTCACAGGCCCCACAGCGTGAGATAGAAAAGATACCGCGGAATCAGGGTCTTCTTTTAAAGTATTGATGAAAGCCGGGTGCACGCGCAGCCGTGCTCCTGTGGAAACTAGTACTATTCCCGCCAGGAGTTCCGGATCCTCGAGAGCGGTTTCAAGTGCCACCGCACCACCCATGGAATGGCCCACGAGCAACACACGGGAGAGCCCGAGTTCATTTCGTATGAACCGGCGGACACTTCTGGAGTATTCACTCACGTCAGAGGAAGGAGGTTGCCCGGATGATTTTCCATGGCCTGGCAAATCCGGCACAATGACCCGGAAGTTCTTGGATAACTTCCGTGCCACATCTATCCAGAGGGTACCATCACCCGCGGCTCCATGAATGAGCACGATAGGACGTTGATGCTTCCTTCCCAGGTGTCGAAAGTAAATACCACCTGTCACAGGCATAAAAACATTATCCGCTTGCTCGCTCCCAAATTCAACAATCAAAAACCTTCATGAATTTCCTTTCTTCATTCCCGCTGGGATTATTTCTGATAGTATTTGGAATCATGCCGTTCAATGTAATGTTCTTGGTCAATAATCAGTAGCAGGCGCCTTTCCACACAGCATGTGGAAAACCGTGTAGACAAACAGGTGGACAACATCGAAAACACTTGAGAACATGCGGTCTTGTGTTGCAGTGCGTAATGATTAAGCACGAAAAGACAAGGTGTTAAGTCACTAAAAAATAAAAACTTTTGTGGAAGTGCACAAAATTTCAAAAAAATACGCCCTTATGTACAGCTCGACTCCCACTTCTCCAGGGAGGGGTCAGAAGCTGTAAAAAGAAGGGCAAGGCACAAGGAAAGCTTGTTTAATTATTTTCAAACCTTAACCAATTTTACTTGTGTGTTATATTAACATATTTACACAAATCATTGTTATATAAAAACAATAATGTCAAAAAAGTGGAATCTTATGGCTTTTCGCGAAGAAACTCGCTAATCCTGAAAAGAGGAGAGAAGGGAATTCCTTGCCCTGCAAACGCAGCTTCAGCTCCTTCCTCGCGGTCCACAATTGCGAGAATAGCCAGAGGCTCCAGCCCGGCTTCTACGGTTTTATTCCAGCTTTTGAGAGAGGTACCCCCCGTGGTAACCACATCCTCTACGAGGATAACCTTTTCTCCTTTTGGCAGCGCTTCTATTCCTTCGATCCACTGGCCTGTACCGTGCTTCTTGGGTTCCTTTCTGATAATAAAACCTTTTAAAGGATGATTGCGCGTGTAACTGAGTCCCACCACTCCGCCGACAATCGGATCGGCGCCCAGGGTCGGGCCACCGATTGCTTTTGCTTCGGGGAAACGGTCAGCGATAATATCGAGCAGAAGAGATGAAACGATGAAAAGTCCCTCCGGATCAAGTGTAATCATCTTGCAATTAATGTAATAGTTAGATTTTTTACCTGAAGCGAGGGTGAAATCACCGAACTTCAGGGCTTTTTCAATAATTAAATTTTTCAATTTTTCCTTAGGAGTGCCCACGGCGCTCAATGATAACCTGGTCAAAAAGTTTCATCTGATAAGAGTCCAGGTCATAAGGAGTTTCCACAGGGTAATGTCCTGTAAAACAACCCGTACAGCAACCATCGGCATTGCCAGCAGCATTAAGCAATCCTTCTACTGATAAGTATTTCAGCGTGTCAGAGGTAAGAAAACGATTGATTTCTTCAACCGTAGAGTGAGATGCAATGAGCTCTTTTCTCGTGGGTGTATCTATACCGAAGAAGCATGGACTGATAATCGGAGGCGAGCTGATTCTCACGTGCACCTCTCGTGCCCCTGCATCTCGTATCATTTTTACAATCTTGCGCATTGTGGTTCCGCGGACAATAGAGTCATCAATGAGTATCACGCGCTTACCGCGCAGAACCTTTCGAACAGGATTAAGTTTTAACTTTACTCCAAAATGCCGGATCTGATCTGTTGGTTCGATAAATGTCCTGCCCACGTAATGGCTCCTGATCAGTCCCATTTCAAATGGAATCCCGCTTTTTTCTGAATACCCGATGGCTGCCGGGAGCCCGCTATCCGGTACTGGCGTGACAAGGTCGGCCTCTGTTGGATGTTCTATGGCAAGCTGATGCCCAAGGCGTTTCCTCACTTCGTAAACATTGGCACCAAACACCACACTATCAGGTCTTGAAAAATATATGAATTCGAAAATGCACCTTCCCTCTTCAGATTGTTTAAAAGGCCTAAAAGATGAAAGACCGTCCTCTGTAATGAGAAGAGTTTCTCCAGGTTCTATTTCTCTGATATATTCGGCTTCCATCAAGTCGAAGGCAGTGGTTTCAGACGCAATTACATAGGCTTTTTTCAGCTTTCCGAGAACAAGTGGTCTGAATCCCCATGGGTCTCTGGCTGCGATTAATGCACCATTAACCAGCATAACCAGTGAGTAAGCTCCTTTCACCTGGGATAGAGCTTCAACGACTCTGTTGATTACAGAAACCTGTTTTGAGCGTGCAAAAAGATGAGCAATAACCTCCGTGTCCATACCTGTCTGGAAAATAGCACCATCTCTGACAAGTTGATGGCGAATAATATGAGCATTTGTAAGGTTTCCATTGTGAGCTATAGCAAAGAAACCCTTTGAATACCGAATTACAAAAGGCTGTGCATTTTCAAGCGTACTGGTTCCGTACGTAGAGTACCTTACGTGACCGATGGCAAGTTCTCCAGGAAGTTGGCCCAGTGCCTCTTCGTTAAAAATATCCCTCACCAGTCCCATATTACGAAACAGCCGGATGCGTTTTCCATCAGACGCAGCTATACCCGCTGATTCCTGTCCCCTGTGTTGGAGAGCATGCAATCCAAGATAACAAATAGTGG
>JAJRZV010000028.1 GCA_024275095.1 bacterium
AGAAATACGCACCATCATTTCTGCCCTCGGTACGGGCATTCGAGAGGAGTTTAACATTGATAAAATTCGGTATCATCGAATCATCATCATGACCGATGCCGACGTTGATGGGGCTCATATTCGCACGTTGCTCCTTACTTTCTTCTTCCGGCAGATGCCGGAGGTTATAGATAGAGGATATCTCTACATCGCCCAACCGCCCCTTTACCGCGTTAAAAAGGGAAAGATGGAGAAGTACCTCAAGGACGACGAGGAACTCAGCGAGTTTTTGCTTGCGGAAGGCATACGCAAGCTGAAGCTTTATTCAGGTTCTAAAATCTTGAGAGAAAAAGAAATCAGAGAACTGGTTGATGCAGCGCTCATGTGGGAGAAGGCAATGGATGTGCTCACGGGACGGGGTTACGACCCACTGCTGATACAGAAAATTCTGGATGAGGGTTCTATCACCCAGGACCTCCTGAGCAGACAAAATGAGAAGAAACTGCTCGCAAGCCTTAAAGCACTGGGTGAGAAATTGAAAGAAAGAAACACGCGCGTGGAGTTCTTTGTCACGTTTGACGAAATTACAGATGCCAACAAGGTGAGGATTGTTACTGCAAGAGAGGGCAGACGGTACGAGCAGGAGATTGATGTGGAATTTTTGAGATCACCGGAATTTCGCAGTTTACACAAAAATGCGGACCGTATGAAATCCGCCTCATTTCCTATGAGGGATGATGGCGGGCACGAGTTCAAAAACGCTTTTGAACTCAAAGATTTTATTATGGAATCCGCACGCAAGGGCATGTTCATTCAACGTTACAAAGGTCTCGGTGAAATGAACCCTGAACAGCTCTGGGAAACGACACTTAATCCTGAGTCAAGAGTACTTGTGCGTGTAAGCGTTGAGGACGCGGCGGAAGCAGATGAACTCTTCACCATACTCATGGGTGACAAGGTGGAGCCCCGCAGGAAGTTTATTGAGGAACATGCCCTTGAGGTTACCAACCTGGACGTGTGACGGGTCGGTGAAGAGTAAAGACATCAGGGAGAGCTTTCTTGCATATTTTGAAAGGCAGGGACACGCGCGTGTGCCCAGTTCACCTCTCATTCCCGCAGATGACGAAACGCTCCTTTTTACCAATGCAGGTATGGTCCAGTTCAAGAAGGTGTTTGTGGGGGAGGAGTCCAGACCCTACACTCGCGCCACTTCCTGCCAGAAATGCATGAGGGCTGGTGGCAAGCACAATGACTTGGAGAACGTGGGGCGTACAGCTAGGCATCACACGTTTTTCGAGATGCTGGGCAACTTTTCTTTTGGTGATTATTTCAAGGAAGAGGCCATTTCTTTTGCCTGGGAGCTTATGACGCGTGAATTTGGTATCCCTGCAAATAGGCTTTACGTCACTGTTTATAAGGAAGACGATGAAGCGAGAACACTGTGGAAAAAAATCGCAGGGCTTCCGGACGAGCGAATCGTCGGACTGGGAGAGAAAGACAACTTCTGGGCCATGGGAGAAACCGGCCCATGCGGTCCATGTTCTGAAATTATCTACGATCAGGGTGAGGAGATGGGGTGCGGCAGGCCCAACTGTGGAGTTGACTGCGATTGCGACCGGTATCTCGAAGTGTGGAATCTGGTGTTCATGCAGTACAACAGGCAGGATGATGGAACACTGGAGCCACTCCCTCGTCCCAGCATTGACACGGGCATGGGATTGGAAAGGATTACCGCTGTGCTCCAGGGTGTGAAAACCAACTACGATACAGACCTTTTTCTCGGATTGATGGAGGAAGGCAGGCGGTTGCTTGGTTGTGGAGACAGTGATGAAGACACTGTAACTCTCCGGGTTGTTTCAGACCATGCAAGAGCCACCGCTTTCCTTATAGCAGATGGTGTTTATCCCACCAATGAGGGGCGGGGATATGTGCTGAGGCGCATTATCAGGCGGGCGGTGCGTTTTGGCTGGAAGGCCGGTGCAAGAGAGCCTTTTCTGAATCGGTTGTGCACCAGAGTGATAGAGGAGATGAGTGATGTTTACCCTGAGTTGCGCGACCGCTGTGATACCATCGTTCGACTGGTAGAGATAGAGGAAAATCGCTTTTTGTCCACCATTGAACGCGGGCTTGAAACATTCGAGGAAGAAGTAAAAAAAGTGCTATCCACCGGGGGAAAGATTGTTCCTGGAGAGGCTGTTTTTCGGCTTTATGACACATTTGGTTTCCCTCCAGACCTTACGCGTCTGATGGCGGAGGAAAAAGGGCTTTCCATTGATGAGGAGGGATTCCAAAGAGAGATGGCCCGGCAAAAGGAACGAGCCCGCAGCGTGTGGAAAAGCCGTACGGGAGACACGGTTTCAGAGGGGCCGTTTCAGGAGTTTATCACAAAGGACAACTTCGTGGGCTACACGTGTATTGACGTAAGCACGCAGGTGCTTGCCCTGGCAAAAGAAGGAGCACTGGTGGATTGTTTGAGGGAGGGTGAAGAAGGTCAGGTGCTGCTCGAAGAATGCCCGTTTTATGGAGAGTCCGGGGGGCAGGTGGGTGATACGGGAATTATAGAAAACAGCAATATGAAAGCAGAAGTTACAGATGCGAAAAAAGCGGGCTCTGCTGTCGTGTGCCACATAAAAATAGTGAGGGGTAAGCTGGAAACAGGAGATGGAGTAGAAGCACGCGTGGATGAGGCGAGGCGACGGGCTATCATGCGCAATCATACAGCAACCCATTTGTTGCACGCGGCTCTCAGGAAGGTGCTCGGTGAACATGTGCAGCAGGCGGGTTCACTGGTGGAGCCGGAACGTTTGCGTTTTGATTTTTCTCACTATCAGGCCCTTACGGATGAAGAGTTGCAAAAGGTGGAACGTCTTGTGAGGCAGTGGATTATGGACAACCGGCATGTGCGCGTTGAATGGATGAGTCTGGAGGAGGCTCGAAGTAAGGGAGCAATGGCCCTTTTCGATGAAAAATACGGAGACCGCGTCAGGGTGGTAAGTGTAGAAGGTGTCAGTGCAGAACTGTGCGGAGGTACTCATTTGAGTGCTACGGGTGAGGCAGGCCCGTTTATCATTGTGGCTGAGTCATCAGTGGCTTCAGGTGTCAGGAGAATAACAGCCCTTACAGGTGATGGAGCATACAGGTATATAACCGAAAAGGAAGGTGAAATCAGGCTTTTGGTCAATGCACTCGGGGCTTCTTCTTCGAAGGAGGCTTTGAAGCGGGCGGAGAATCTTAAACAGCGCATCCGCCGGTTAGAACAGGAGATTGAGCGATTGAAAGAAATGTTGACCCGGGGTGAAGGTGCTTCCTCAAAAGTGTCTGAAGAGGTTGTGGACGGAATCAGGGTCATTACCGGGGCGTATGAGGATCTCGACAGGAACACCCTTGGGCGAATGGTGGATGAATTCAGGGACAAGAAGGCTCCAGCTGCGGTTCTTCTCATGTCCTCCACAGACGGCCTTGTGGTGACCGTGTGCGGAGTATCGCGTGACATCGCATCTCGACTCAATGCCTCTGAGCTTATCAAGCGGGTAGCACCTGTGGTGAAGGGAAGCGGGGGTGGTCGTCCCGATTTTGCGCAGGGTGGTGGAAAAGATCCTTCCGGGATTCCCGAGGCATTAAAAGCGTTTGTTTCCGCGGTGAAGGATTTTCTCAGGCGAGAGAACGCCTGAGAAGGCACTGTCTGCTTTCGTCAATTTCAAAATCCTGAAAACAGGAAGGAGCGTGCTTTTGGAGGATGCGGAATATCTCGAGTGCAACGCGGCGAATTTCCCACTGGGCGTCAGGCGCTCCCCTCAGTGCCAGTATGTGCCTCCACTCCCGGAAATTGGCGGTAACCACAATTTCAGTTGTAACAGCATTGGGCAGTACGTAGCGGGCATCCTGTTTGGGAATGCCTTTTTCCTGGAGAAGTGCGTACACCTCTCGGGCGTGTTCCATGAATTCCCGAAAGATAGCAGCGGTTTCCGTACTGCCGGAAATTGAAGGTGGGGTCACGAAGGTGAATTTTTTTTCGTCCACGTACCGCTGTGATTTTTGGGTATAAGACGCAAGCCTGTGTCTGACGAGCTGGTGTGTGAGGGCACGGGATACACCCTGAATGAGGAATGAAGCCCATGCGTGCTCCAGCACCGATTCATGTCCCCGGCGTATGAGCATTGCAATAAAGGATTTTTCGGAGCCCTCTTTCATTCGTTCGAATGACTGGTAGGCAGTACGCCCGGCGCGTTCGATAATTTTTTCTGCTTCGGGTGTAATGGAGAGGAGGGTGACTGCAGGGGTGATGTTGGCTGTATTTTTCACGTCTGAACGGTCAAGGTTCTTTGATGCCGTGGTATTTGAGCTTGTACCTGAGGGTGCTTCGTGCGATGTTGAGCATGGCTGCTGCGAGAGTCTGATTGCCTCGCGCTTTTTTCAATGTGTAGAGCAGAAGGTTGCGTTCAAATTCGTCCACCAGGTCTTTGAGGTTCTGCCCGGGGCCTTCCCCGCGTGCTGAACGCTCGAGTTGTGTGTCAACGTAATACTCCATGGGAAGATCCAGCATTTCAATGTAACCTGTTTCGTTAAGGGCGACCAGACGCTCGATGAGATTCTGGAGTTCGCGGATGTTACCCGGCCAGGAATATTCCATAAGAATTTTGAGTACACTTTCGTCAATTCCCCGGATTTCTTTCCCCATCATGCGGGAATATCTGGTGATAAAGTAATTGATGAAGTCCGGTATATCTTCCTTGCGTTCACGCAGTGGTGGAAGATGAAGAGGAATCACGTTGAGGCGATAGTAAAGGTCTTCTCGAAATTTTCCTTCCCTGACCAGTCGTTTGAGATTCTTGTTTGTGGCGGCGATAATGCGTGTTCGCACCTTGACCGTGCGCTCTCCGCCAACACGTTCAAACTCTCCGGTTTGAAGCACCCGGAGCAGCTTTCCCTGAAGAGCCACGGGTGTATCACCGATCTCGTCCAGAAAGATGGTTCCTCCGTCAGCGAGTTCAAATTTTCCAAAATGTCGCTGGGTGGCCCCTGTAAAGGCTCCCTTTTCATGCCCGAAGAGAACGGACTCAGCAAGCTCGGGCGTGAGGTTGTTTACGTTTACGGTCACAAACGGTCCATCTGAAAATGGCGATTTGTTGTGAATGTATCGGGCCAGGATTTCTTTTCCTGTGCCGCTCTCTCCGGTTATGAGTATGGTTGAGGGAAGGCGCGCTATCTTTTCTGCCACTTCAAAGATTTTCTGAACGTGACGATTGCGACCGATAATAAGGGTTTTGAGCTCTTCCTCTTCTTCGGTACCTTCAGCTACTAACTGAATTTGTTTTCTCACCTGGATGCGTTCAAATGCTCTTTCCACCCGTGTACACAGCTCTTCTCTGGAAAATCCCTTGACAAGGTAATCAAACGCTCCTTTCTGCATGGCTTCCACAACCAGGGGAATATCCTTGAGTACCGAGATCATGATGATTTCCACGTTGAAGAAGTGGTTTTTAATTTTTTCCAGGAGTTCGAGTCCGTCTTCCTCTCCCAGGCGGATGTCCAGGAGAATGACGTCTATGTTGACACGGTTGAGTACGGCCAGAGCTTCTCCGCCCCCGGAAGCTTCGTATACCTCATATTCATCGCTCAAGAATTCCCGCACGGTGTTGCGGTCGGATTCTTTGTCGTCAATGACAAGTACACGTCGAACAGGCTGTAGAGGTATCTCAATGATCCGTGATGGCTCTACTGGCATTAAATGTACCTCGTAACGATGTTGAGAAGCTCGCGGAAATGAAAGGGTTTGCGTATAAACTCATCGCATCCGGCGCGGCGACAGCGTTCTTCTGTATCTGGGTCGCTTTTTGCAGTGATAATAATAACCCGGGTTGATGAAAGCTCTGGGTGGGATTTTACAAAGCGACATATGGTATCACCCGTCATCCCGGGCATTGCATAGTCTATTAAAGCCACCTGAGGCCGTTCTGATTGAATTTTCTTGAGGGCCTCTGTCCCGTCCGTGGCGGTAATAATGGTACATCCTGTCCGCCGCAAAAGCACCTCTTCTAACTTCACCACACTGACCGCATCATCCGCGATAAGTATCTTTTTCATGATATTTAAACAATATAAGCAAAGGTTCGTCCCTTTTCAATGAAAAATCTGGAGTCTCGCCCGTGAGATGGGACTTTCCGTGCATGTGTCAGAATTTCGCGTCAAAAGTTTTAGGTGTTTCTGAAACCTGAATGTGTTTTAAGAGGTTAGAACACTCGAAAAAGGAGGAAGTTCGGCTTAACAGGAAGTAAAATAAAAGACATTTCATGGGCCGAGGGGGTTAAGGGTGAATGTTTTGGTGACACTTGCACTCATTCAGCAAATTGCTATGGAACGAATGTTGTTCAGACCCGTAACGTCTCCTGCATCCTGGGTTGAAGCGATTAGTACTGCCCAGATGGAAAAGTGGGGCAAACTTCACACAGATGGGAGCCTTTCACTTGTTCCGGGAGTGTATTCCACGGGTTCCATGCATCCGGGAACACCCGTGAACGTGCTTGTTCGCGGTGGCGTGCCGTACGGGGTACAGGTGTATCTCGAGGGTGTATTGCTCAGGTCTGTTCTCAATGCCGGTCAGTTCAATCTGACAGGGTTCGTTCCCGAGGGCATTGGAGGACTTGAGGTTTTCAGCGGGCCGTCGGCCACGCTCCTTGGAGCTGAATCATCGTCTGGAGGAATAAACGTACTTTTCCCGCCACATGTTCAGGGACTGAATTCTTACGTTCAGGTAACAGAGGGCGGCTACGTGAGAGCTGGAGCTGGATACGGTGGCAGGGCCGGAGATGCTCTGCGGTATTCTTTGCTTGCAGGAGGAGAGCTCACCCTCAGGGACCGGTACGGAAGGGATGCCGATGGAAGCTACGGGATCCTGAACGTCCAGGGTAAGCTCGGCCGGTGGACGCTCAGGCTGAAGGGATATTTTCTGGAAAAAAGGTGGGAGGTGGGATTCAAGTTTTCCCAGGTGCTCACTGTTCAACGATTCATTCAAGATCAACAGCAAAATCCTGACATCCAGATGTTCATGCCGGTGGGTGTGATTGATCCCAACCAGCGTTACAGGCAGGGACTTGCGTATTTGCTCGCGGAGGGAACTTCCAGCTGGAACGGGGACAGCGTGAACCTGCAGGTTTACGTGGCACGCACTGGAGAGTCTTTACTGGATATGCCTGATGACCACGATAGTTCCCTGAGCTTTGGATTGACAGGAGAGGAGGTTCTCCATCGTGTGCGTTCATGGAGATACGGCGGCAGAGTTCACTGGACTTCTCAGACCCGGTGGGGACTGTGGGCCTCACGTGCTGGTATTGAAGGGGAGAGCCTGGAAACGTTTTGCCTTTCTCCCGTGGGATTTTGTGGTGCGGAGGTGTCACAGGATTTTTCAGACGAAAGAGTCGATGGCTGGGTAGGATTGGAATACTTTAATCGGTTTAGTGTTATGGGGGTGTCGGCGGCGGGACGCATTGATTACATCAGTCGTTACAGTACAGTGGAGAACCTTTCCGGGCGCGTGTTTCTTTATATTCCGCCTGTTGTAAGAGATCTGAAAATTACACTTTCAGGAGCAATATCCAGGGGAGTAAGGGTACCGCGAATGGATGAACTTTACTTTGGTGACAGGGCGAACCCGGCATTGCGTCCTGAAAAGGGTCTCATGAAGGAACTCGCGGTCCTTGCTTCGTGGCAGGGGACTCCTCTGGCGATTCAGTTCAGAACCATGTATTTCAAAAACAATTTCAAAGACCTCATTACGCGCGGCATAGATCCTTCTCGCCCCGGGGCTCTCGTGTACGTGAACCTGGACAACGGAGTGAGCGAGGGTGTGGAAGGAGTGTTCAATCTTGAAGCTTTTAAAAAAGTTTTTCTGAAACTGGTGGCAACGCGGATGAGCATGAGAAGGCAGACACCCCTGTCCGGCTGGAAGGATCTGCTCGTACACCTTAAGCCCAGATACATCGTTAACGCATACACGGGAGTAGAAGACGGCTTGTGGAGCGTGGTTGCTCAGTGGGAATCGGTGGGGCCGTGGAAGGAACCCTTGCCCTATGTGGATGAAAATGGCGAAGTCCATGGAGACCCCGTTGCTCGGGCTCCCTTCGAGCAGAAAGGTTACAACTTGCTGCATATCTATGCCCGGCTGAATCTGAAGAAAATAAGGAGTATTGAAAGACTTTCTGTGTTTGTGAAGGTATACAATCTTTTGAACAGGAAATACCGCCTTCCTGGCGGTTTCCCGGGGATTCCTCGAACGGTTACTTCAGGCATTGAGCTTTCCATGTAAAAAACATTTCCTGGCCCGGGGTTACTTGGTATCAAGATTCAAAAAAGAAAAGAACAGCAAGTCCTTCAGGCGATATTCCGCTTCGAAGAGAAAGTGTGGCGAAAAGTTGCCTTTTGACAAAATTCAGCCATTTGGTTTTGACAGTGGCATAGAGGTCACTCTGCCTGGTGTGTAAATTTTTATCTGGCCGAAATTGGTCAGGCACGGCTCGATCGCTTCGCTGCTAAGTTCCTGAGAATTCGGCAGAAACATGTTGGCACAAACCTTCCCTTTGTAGTGTGGCGTGCGATGGTCAACCTACAACGTGGAAATACCCCTTACAGAAAAACTGAAAATGATCTACAACCCATTCACGGGTGGAGAGGTCATTGTTGAAGATTCGGGTGGAGATTTGGATGCAGACACCGCAGAGGTGCTGGCAGAAGCGGGTTTGGTGGTGGATGGGGATGAGGAAGCCGAATATTCGCGCGTTAGAGAGTCAATTTTTGCTGATTCCACCATGGGCCATGCCACGCTTCTCCTCACAACTGCCTGTAACTTCAGGTGTGTTTATTGTTTCCAGGAAGGTGAACGTCCACGCTACATGGATGACTTCACGGCAGAGGCAACAGCATGTTTTCTCGTAAACAGAGTGAAGGAGAGAGGGCTCGAGGGCCTGAGGCTCGTGTTTTACGGGGGCGAGCCCCTGATGAATTTGCGCGCTCTGCGCATCATTGCACGCTATTGCAGGCACGGGTTAAACGGGCGGTTCGAGGCTGGTGTGATTACCAACGGATACTATCTCACTCCCGAGGTTATCCGCGAGCTGTGGGATCTGGGCGTCCAGTGGGTCAAGGTTACCATTGATGGAGTTCCGCCTTTTCACGAGAAGATGAGACCGGCGAGGCACGGCAGGCCCACCTTTGAAAGGCTTTTTTCCAACATGGTGAAAGCGGGCGAAAAACTCCGCGTCATCCTGGCAGCCAATTACACGGCTGAAACAGTGGAAGGTGTTTACCGGCTTGTTGATTACGTTGCAGCTCGAGGTGGACAGCAGTTTATAGACAAGTTTTTTGCTCGTCCGGTATTTGGAAAGCTTCTGTGCGACTCGGGGGCAGATATTTATTCATATGCACACAGCGATATCGAAGAGCTTTTCCGCGTGAACATGCATGCGGCCAAGCGCGGGTTCCCCATCAAGGACTTTTTCCACCTGGGCCCATGCAATTTTTACGATGCCTCGAGCCTGGCAGTGGATCCTGTGGGCAATGTGTACCCCTGCGAGGGTCTCGTGCATTTCCCGGAGTTTAAGGCTGGCAATGTAAGTCGAAGTGTTGATGAAACCGCTCTCGTGGACGTGAAAAAGGTGGAGCGTTTTCGCCCGTGCCGGCGCTGCCCGTATCTTCCCGCGTGCGGGGGTGGATGCGCTGTTTCCGCGCTTGTTGCCCGGGGCTCGCACGAGAAGGTGATGTGCGAGAAAACCTTTTTTGAGCGGGCGGGCGTAAGGTTTCTGAAAGAAAGGGCCCTTTCTGAAATAACACAACAAAAGGAGGTGGCAATATGAAGGTACTGAAAATCAAAAAAGTGGTCCGCCAGAAAGCTGTTTGTTCATGGTACCTCTACTGATTTTCCTGGAAAAGGGGGAGCAAAGCCCGTAACATAACCCCGTGGTGGGGTTGAGAAATTCAAAGGGGCAGGGGGTAGGGTTCTACCTGCTCCCCTTTTTCTTGTTTGTTTTTGTGTTGGGTGGTGTTTCAAGTTGTAGAGTCCATGAAAAGCGCCAAGAGTTAAGAGTAGGAGTAGTAGATTACGTTCAGCTTTATATTCCTGCACAACAGGAAATTGCGACGATAGGACCCTTTAGTACTGCCATCAATGAGCTTCGGAGAGAGAAAGTATGGACGGAACGCTATTGGGAAGCTAAGGATAATGGCAGAAAAATTGTGTGTGGTGAAATGAAAAAATTAAATAAAAAAATCAACATGGAAAAACTTATTGATAGTTTAAATACAGCAGCAAAACGTTCTTTTTATATAACGGGTCACAATGGCTTTGTATTTTCAAGACTGCGTTTTGAAAAAGGCTCTTCCGAATGTCCTCTTAAGGTTTTGTTTCCTTCATACATATCTCCTTTAGAAGTGATGGCAATATTAAAAAGAAGAGCTTTTGTTATTTCACAGGAAAAGAAGAAAAGATTGTTTGTGATTGACCACCTGAATTCCGCGGAGGTTGTTTTAAAGAGAAACCCTTTGGCTGAACAGAAAAATAATTTTTCACAAATATTCCTCAAGGCCTATCCCCGTCCGGAAAAGGCTTTTGCAGCACTTCTCAACGGAGACGTGGACCTGGCCTTTCCTGTTCCATATTTTTTGTACAGCGCATACAAAAGTGTCAGCGGCCTCGAGTTTAAACTGTATAACATCGAGAACTTCGTTTACATTATTGCCTTCAACCACAAACATCTTGGAACCGGTGAAAACGATGTGCTCCACAAGGTGCTGGACCTCGCTGCTGACAGGGAAAGAATCAACAGGGATGTGTTCGGCGGCCTGGCAAACCTCGAAGGCTTCTGGCCCTGGAGGTACGATCCTGTTGAAGCCATGAAGATGCTCGACGAGCACGGGTGGCACTATGCTCCCCATTCTTCCATCAGGGAAAAGAACGGTAAGAAGTTAATGCTGAAGGCAGCCTTTCCCGAATGGTGGCCCGAGGGGCGACGTATTCTGTTTCTCTTGAAAAGAGATTTTTATCGAATAGGCATCGGGCTTGATGTAAAATCCATAAGCTTCGAAGAAATGAGGAAAATTTTTGTCGAACAAAAAGACGATTTTGACCTCGTTTTTATCATGGGTGTGGTGGGTTATCCTCACACCCCGCTTGCGCTCTGGTGCAGGAAACTGGCAGGCCGGTTCAACCCGTTTGCATACGATGACCCTGACTTCTGCCGGGCTTCTGCAAAAGGTGACGCAGAAGGAGTCATTCGGGCTGCGTTAAAGAACCCGCCTTTTGTGTTCATCGCGGAAGCCCCCGTGGTTGTGGCTGCGGATGAACTGCTGGAGATTCCCCGGGAGAGCTACCTTTTTGAGAATATCCAGCAGTGGAGGTTCCGCCATTAAAACCTCTGTGCGAACACGGTTGTGGAAACTTGTGCTCGCGGCAGCCATTGTGCCCGTGATATTTTATGGCCTTCTTAACGCAGCAACCTTTCTCAGGATGACGGCAGAGTCCACACGCGAAAGGCTCAAACGCGTGGGCAGCAGGGTCTCCGAGGAAATTACTTCTTATATAAAGCACAACTTTGACATCATGGAAACTCTTGTTGAATCTTTCTCCGGAGCGATGATGACACCTGAGCAGGTGGATGTGCTCCTTAAAAACTATGTTGTTAATTTTTCCCGGATCAGGGACATGCAAATCCGGGTGGGTCGGCACTGGTATTACGCAATATTACAAAAGCCCATGGTCACTCCTCCCCTTTTTTCGATTTCAGCAGAAAAAGCTGTCTCCTCGATTGCTTTTGAAAAGGAAACGGGGCTTCCTGTGATTTTTTTGCAGTTGAAAAAGAAGGATTCTATTCTCGGTGACGTTGAGGTGACGGCAAGAGTGAGCATTATTGACCTCTGGAAACGCCTTATGAATGCAGAAGCTGATACCGGCATTACGTTTATCCTGACCGACGGGCAGGCTCGCATCATCGCTCACAGTCGCAAAACGCGGAAAGCCCAGGCCCTGGTATTTAATGACACGAGGGTCAGGGATTTCCTGGCGCACAGCTCGGATAACCTTTTCGTTCGGGAACCTGACGAAACTTATTCCATGGTGGTGACGCAGGAAGTTAAGGGTCCCGGGTGGTTTCTCGCTGCTGCCCAACCTGTTGGCATGTGGGGGAGCAAGGCATTTTATACTGCACTGCGAATATTTGCCTTTATTCTTTCCTTTGTGTCTTTTGCGACCCTCGTATCTTATTATCAGGGTGGATACATAACCGGTGCTGTAGAGGAACTCGTGAAAGGCACAAGGGAGACAGCGGCAGAGAATTTCTCGTATCGGATCAGGTTGAGAACCGGAGATGAGCTGGAAGAACTCGCAGATGCCTTCAACGAAATGAACACTCGGATAAGAGAACTGCTCGAAGAGGTAAAAGAAAAGGAAAGAAAGCTGACGTTTGTAAGGCTCATTCGAGGTGTGCTGCACGACCTCAAGCATCCTTTTGCTGGCATGAAAACTGCACTTTCTTTTCGCGATGCAGAAAAGATGAAGGAGCAAATCTCACGGCATATTGAAGAGACAGAACAGCTTTTTGAGGACCTCCAGGCTCTCGGGCAGGAAAAACTGGAAATCCCTCTTTTAAAGACTCCAGTGCATGAGGTGGTGAAAGAAGCGGTGGACATGTATAGCGACGCCGCGAAACGAAAAGGGATTGCCATAAGTTTTCAAACACCTGAAAAAATTTACGCTCATGCTCATCCACAGTATTTGCTGCGTGTGCTGTGCAATCTGGTAGAAAACGCTGTTCAGGCCACGTCCCACGGAAAAATCGAAGTTATTGCAAAAGATGAGGGTGAGAAGATTAAAATAGTAGTGGTGGATACAGGAAAAGGCATTCCTCCGGAGAACCTTCCGCGAATTTTTCAATGGGAGTTTTCCACCAAGCATCGTGGTCTGGGATTGGGATTGGCGTTGTGCAAGCGTTTTGTAGAAGCAATGGATGGAAGCATAACAGTGGAAAGTGAGGTGGGGAGGGGAACGACCTTTACCATTGTGCTAAAAAAGCACAGGGAGGAGAAAAATGCCTGACAAACTGGAAAGGGTGGATATAAGAGAAGATTTCCACGATGAATATGTGGAAGTGAGGTATTATCGTTCCTTGAGTATAGATGGCTCCGTCTCGTATTATGCGCATGTGATATTCGGCTCAGGGGACAGCTTCATTATCGACGATGCGGATATAGACAGTGTCGCGGCAAAGGTGGAACGCATCCTTCCAGTATCGTATTATGTAAGGCAAATGGGTAACCATACCTGAGTTGACCAGATGAGCGAGATCGTATGGCAGAAAGATAATGTACGGATTGTACGATTTGGCACCCGTACACCCTGGCCGCCAAGCCATGCCAACGCGTATCTCATTGATGATGAAGTGGTCACGCTTGTGGATACGGGTTTGTGCCTGGACGAAAGCATTCAGATGATCGAAGATTATTTGAACTCGCGCAAACTTCGCATCCACAGAATTGTTATCACTCACGGTCACATAGACCACTATGGTGCCGTCGGCGCTTTTCGGGAACGTTATCCTTCCGCTGTTGTTTTATGTCATAAAGCCGACGCGGACAAGTTGACCCGAAAGGTCTCGGAAGGAATAGAAGAAGCCTCTGAAACAATGCGGGAGTTTTTTACTTCTCAGGGAGTCCCTGAAACAGCCGTTCACATGAGCGGTGAAATGCTGCGCATACTGGATGGCGTGGTGTGTCCTGTGTATGATATTGAGTTTTTGAAGGGTGGAGAGGTTCTTGAGTCAGGAGCCATCAAGTTAAAAGTTGTGCACGTACCAGGACATTCTCCGGGTCAGGTGGTATTGTACGATGAGAAACACGGGATTCTTTTTTCCGGAGATCACGTGCTTTCCAAGAAACCTCCAACCCCGCTGATTGAAATGACGGGGGAAGGCAAGTTTTTTAACAATATCATTCATTATGTTGACTCTCTTCATTACGTGAGAAATTTTAAAGTTCAACTTGTATTGCCCGGGCACTGGCGTACCTTTGAAGACCTCAGTACAAAAGTGGATGCCCTGTTGAAGTATTACGAGATGAAAAAATGGGAAACCAAAAACGTCCTTGAAAAAGCCGGTCGCCCCATGAATGCGTATGAGATCGCCAGAGCCCTGTTTCCCGAAATGCCTGAAGGGGTGTTTTTCATAGGGGTTTCAGAAGCAATTGGTTACCTGTCCCTTCTTGAAAAGGATGGCGAAGTTGTGGCCGACAAAACTTCTCATCCCGTTCTTTACCATCTGGTCTGATTCCTTACAAGCAGAATCGGTCCTCTGGTCGCACAGCGAAATACTTGACATCTGTTCCGCGGGTTGTTTATTATCGTTAACACAATGAACACTATATTACGAAAAGGAGGGATAGCATGGTAGAGGAAGCATTTGTGAAGGAAATTCAGGGTTTGTCAGACGAAGAGTTGGCAGCAAGGGTAAAGGAGGCTGTGGAGAAAAATGACCGCAAGGCCCTTGCTCAGATTTCTGCTGCTGCCACAGCGCGTCAGACTTACGAGGTCATCATTCCCACTGCTTCAGCTGCTCGTCCGGACCTTGGTGAGAAACTCAAGGGCACCAAGGCTGTGTTCAAATTCGTTATCGAAGGCGAAGGCGGTGGAGTGTGGTGTCTCGTGATTGATGACGGTAACATCAGCGTGAAAGCCGAAGACGATCCCAATGCCAATGTGACCATTACCATGGCCGAAGCTGACCGCCAGGCAATGGCCCGAAGAGAGCTGGATCCTCAGATGGCTTTCATGCAGGGCAAGGTGAAAATTGCCGGAGATATGGCTCTGGCCATGAAACTTCGTACATTGCTCCGGCCGCCCCAGTAATCTTAGCTGGTATCAGGTAACAAGAGCGGTAACTTAAAAAGAGGGGGATGTACATCCCCCTCTTTTTATTTTTATTCTTTTCTTACTTTTTCTATAATAACAAAAATGAATATGGATATGGGCTGGAGGATGTTTCTCAAAATTGAGAGATGGATAGTTATTTTTGCAAGCGTTATTATTCTATTTTCGTGCTCTCGTGAAAAAGTAGAAGTTCCAAAAACGAAGAAGCCAAAGACAGTTCCGGTCCAAAAAAAAGGCGAGCCCGAAAATCTTCCTCCCGAGATAAGGGATATAGAAATTACCCCTCGTGAGCCTGTGACCGGTGAAAACGTAAAACTCAGTTTTAAATGTGTGGACCCCGATGCCCGACGTTGCAAATCCAGCATTACGTGGATTCTTAACAACGAGCCGGTGAAAGACATCAAGGGATTTATGTTTCCTGGATCGAGGCTCCATAAGGGTGATGTACTTTATGCAAAAATTACCGCAACAGATGATAAAGGTGGAGAAGTGAGTGTCAGCAGTCCGGAGGTTTATGTTCTCAACGCGCCTCCCCGCATTGTTAGATATGTAATTACTCCCCCCAATCCTTCCGCGGATGATTCCATCAAAGTCGAGCTCGAGTTCGAAGATCCTGATGGTGATTCTGTAAGCGCAGAATTCGTGTGGTACGTGGATGGAGAGGTGGTGGATGGAGTGAATGATAATGTATTGCCCCCAGGTCATGCCCGTTCCGGACAGTCGGTGGAAGCAGATGTGACGCCTTTTGATGGTGACTCGAGAGGAGAAACCGTACACATAGGACCCATCGAAATCGCCAACAGGCCTCCCAGGTTCGTGTCGCCACCCCCCACAAACATGCAGGTTTTTGGAACGTTTCAATGGCAATTCAAGGCAGTTGATCCAGACGGCGATCCCCTCTCTTTTTCCCTGGAGGGTGATGTCCCTCCCGGGATGAGAATAGACCCTTCTTCCGGCGTTCTTTCGTGGCAGGTGGACAGCGAAGTTCTGAAGCAAGGATTGTCCTTCGTGGTGGTTGTCAGGGACTCCCACGGTGCAGAAACGAAAATGCCCATTACGTTGGGTCCAGCAAAAGTCAAATAATGTTCGACTATTCTGTCCATTTGTTCACAAAGAGGTTAAAAAAAATTATAAAAGTTCTTGACAAGTGTAGTAATTTTTGTCATTTTTTAAATGAAAAAGTTGGGGGGAAGGAATGAGCCTTTTCAGCAGTGCGTACTCCCTGGGCCTTGACATCGGGTCAAGTGCCCTGAAATTAGTAGAACTTAAAGAAACAAAGGGAGGATATGTCGTTACCAGGTGTGATTTTCAGGAGATTCCTCCTGATTCCATCGTAGATGGTCAGATCATAAACTATCAGTCAGTTAGTGCTGCACTGGAAGAACTGCTCAAACGTGCAAAGCCTCACACAAAACGGGTTACAACTTCCATTGCTGGCACGTCGGTGATTGTAAAAACGGTGAATCTTCCCATGATGACGCAAGATGAACTGGAACAATCTATTACCTGGGAAGCAGAGCAGTACCTTACTGTAGACATTAACGAAGTTAATCTGGATTTCCAGATTCTGGAGACACGACCTGAAGAAAATCAGATGAGTGTGTTACTGGTAGCAGCAAAAAAAGATATTATCAACGATTACGTTTCTGTGCTCAGTGAGCTCAAATATCAGCTTGTTGTGATGGACGTAGATTGCTTCGCGGTACAAAACATTTTTGAATTTAACTATCCTACAGAGCCGGGCGAGATGGTGGTGCTTGTCAACATCGGAAGTCACATAACAAACGTGGAGCTTTACAGAGAAGGCAAGCCTGTGATTACACGCGATATTTCCATTGGAGGCAACAGTATTACTGATGAGATGCAGAAGGTTCTGGGCTTTTCGTATGAAGAGGCTGAAGAAGTGAAAAAGAAGGTTTCAGAAGGAGAAGAAACGTCTGATCAGATCCTCGGCGTAATGAAAGCAGGAGTGGACAATCTTGTTGGTGAAATTCAGCGTACCGTCGATTTTCTGATGGGTTCTGTTGGAGAGTCAGATATCGCCCGCATTGTCATTTCTGGGGGGGCGAGCAAGACCTATGGGTTGCGTGAAGAACTCAGTAATGCTTATGGAAAGGAAGTGGAAGTACTTGATCCGTTCAAAAGTTTTCAACTGGATACTAAGGTGGTAGACCCTGCATTGATAAACTTTCTGGGTTCTGCAGCGACGGTAGCAGCGGGGCTGGCGTTGAGAAGAGGAGAGTGAGGGATACCCATGATTAAGATCAATTTATTACCCGTAAGGGAAGTCAAAAAACGTGAGGAGCTGAGGAATCACTTCATCATTGTAGGTATTATGGCATTGGTGGTTGTAATTATTATTGCGTATTTGAAAATTTCCATATCATCGTCCATAAAAAAAGTTCAAAGGGATATTGCACAGACAAGGGCCGAAATTCAGAGGCTGGAGAAAGTTATTGGAGAAGTCAATAAGATCAAACAAATCAAAAAAGAACTGGAAGATAAATTAAGGGTGATTGATCAGTTGAGCTCCGATAGAGATTATGTTGTGCACCTGCTCGATGAGCTTGCGATGGCTATTCCTGTCGATTACGCACGTAAAATACCTCGAAAAATCCAGCTGACTTCATTTGAGAAAAAAGGAAATGCTGTGACGATTAAAGGTGTTTCCCTGGATAATGATTCCGTTTCTGTGTTTGTCAACAACCTGGAGAAGTCTCCGTACTATCAGGCCGTGAGCATAAAGAAACTGACTAAAAAGATGAGGCAGAGAATTCGGACGTACGAGTTTGAAGTGCTGGCTACGGTGGAAAAGCCGAGAGGAGGAGGTAATCCGTGAATCCTCAGGAGCTGCTTGATCGATATTTGAAACTCCCCCAGGCACAGAGATTTCTGGTTGTAGGGGGAGTGCTGGGTTTCATTCTTCTGCTGTTTATTTATTTTTCGTACCTGCCTTCAAGAACACAACTGAATGCTCTTAAAGGGCAGTTGAACACTCTCACGGCTCAAATGATGGAGAAAAAAAGAATTGCAGCTGAACTGGACCGGTTTAAACAGGAAGTGGAAAATTTGAAAAAGGAATTGGCAGAAGCCCAGAAGGTTCTACCGGAGAAGGCTGATATTCCCAACCTTCTTCTGGAACTTTCATCGCGGGGGTCGGAGGCAGGAATTACAATTGACTCTTTTCAACCCAAGGGAGAGAAGGCACTGGGTTTCTACTCCGAACTGAATTTTGAACTTAAAATAGAAGGTGGATATCACGATATTGCTACTTATCTGGACATCATTTCAAAACTCAAACGAATTGTGAAAGTTACAGATCTCAACATAAAACCCGCCTCCAAAGGCCAGAGCAAAGGTAAAAAAAAGGAGCAAAAAGGCACTCTCCTGGTTTCTTCTATGAAGCTCGTGACCTACCGCTTTAATCCAGAATCTTCAAAAAAACCTGGAAAGAAACCAGGTGGCGCCTCGCGCGTTCGGTCCCGGAGGTAAGCGGTGAAAAGTGAGCGTGTAGTAATATTGGCGATTTTTTCAGTGATTCTAACCGCAGGTGCGGTGTCCGTTGGAGGCTGTGGTGGTTCTGCCGAGGTTAAACGAGTACAACCCCCCAAGAAACCCGTACCTGCTCCGGCCGTTTCGAAGAAGCAGACTCCAGCGGGTGCCGTAAAGAAAGAACCTGAAAAACCTTTATACAGATATGACCGGTTTAACAAGGTTGACCCATTTGAACCCATCCTGAGGATTGGTCCTTCTGAAGAGAAAATCCCAACCAATCCTCTGGAGAAGTTCGACATTCACGAATTAAAGGTAAAGGCTATTGTGTATGACCCTCGCAATCCAATGGCGGTGATAGAAGATCCTGAAGGGCAAACTTACATTGTAAAAAGAGGGATGAAGATAGGAAGGGCTGATGGAACGATCACTCGCATTTCGCGGGATAAAATTTATGTGCTTGAAAAGTATGAAGATATTTTTGGAAATGTGAGAACAAATGAAGTGGTGTTATCCATAGAGGAAGAATAAATATGAAGAGGATTAAAGGAGGCAGAACCATGATAAATGCCGTGATAAAAAAAGCACTGGTGGCAGGTGCTGTTATTTGTATAATCTTGACAGGAGGAAACCTCGTTTTCGCCAAGGACAACGGTTTCCCTCTTGAGGTTCGCTTCAGCATGAAAAAATCGCCTTCTTTTTTCATTAAATCTTCAAAACCGGTTCCATATACAGCATACAGGCTGCTTCAACCAGCAAGTGTGGTTATTGATTTGACGGATGGATATTTCACAAAAGAGGGACGTTTTAAGGTGAGGTCTCAGGGTATTCAGTACGTGGAACTGAAGAACATAAAGCGTAACACGTATTTTTCTGCACAGATGATTATTGTAATGAGTACCCCCCTCGACTATGTCATCGATCGCAAGGGGAATATTCTGGTGGTGAAGTTGAGACGGATTCCCCCTGCTGTTACGCTCGACGGTGGTCCTGGCCTGGCCCAGGAGGAAGAAGTAATTGAAATCGCCGAGGCAGAAGATGTTGAAGAAGAATTTGAAGAGGCTGAAACACTGGGTGAGGAGATTCCGGAGAGTCCGGAAGAAGTAACTGAAGAAGCAGCTCCCGTGGCAGGTGAAGAGGTGGGTGAGGAAGGGGTTGCTGCAGAAGAAGTGACCGAGGAGGCTGTGCAAGAGGTGACAGAAGAAGTGCCTGCGGAGGAGGTAAAGGAAAAAGTCACTGCTCCTGAGGAAGCGCCTGCACTGGCGCGTGCAACAAAAATACTCGATGTGAAAACTTCTGTGGAGGGTGGCTTGACGGTGATTGAAATAATCGGGAACGGTCCTATCGGCGATTACAATGCCTTTAAATTAGAGGGGCCCACCCGCATCGTGGTTGATATTCGAGACGTGGGCAATCTTTTCCCCTCAAACGAAATTCCTGTAAATACACCCGTAATCAGTAAAGTCAGGATCGGGCAGCATCCCGACAAGCTTCGTCTTGTAATGGATGTACAGGAAGGCGTTGAGCCGGCTTTTGAGGTGCAACGCATTGATAACAAGCTGGTATTACGAGTGGGTGAAGGCATTAAGGAGGAGAAAACCATAGAGGTCGCACAGGCACCTCCGGCAGAGGAAGAAGTTCCTGCGGAGGCGGTTACTGAAGAAGCAGCCCTCCCTGAAACTGCCCCCGAGGCAGTTACAAAAGCCCCTGAAGAGGTTACGGAAGAACTGGCGGAAGAGGTGCCACCTGAGGTTGAAGAAACAACTGCTGAGGCAAAACCTGAAGTGGTAGAAGAAAAAGCAGCGCCTGCTGCTCCTGTGGCAGTTCCGCCAAAGGCTGAAGCAAAAGCGCAGGTGGCTCCCCAACCTGCGCCTGCACCGGCTGCGGCAGCAACTTTACCCACATCAACTCTGAAAAAACGTTCAAAACTTATTCGCAGAGGAGAAAAACCCTATTTTGTATTTGAGCCAGAAGAACTGGGAATGCAAAAGGTGTACAAGGGACGCAAAATTTCTCTCGTGTTTAAGGACGCTGATATACGGGACGTGTTGAGGGTTATTGCAGAAGTAAGCAATATGAATATCATAGCAGGTGATGATGTAAAAGGTACCATCACCATCCGACTTATTAATGTACCATGGGATCAGGCGCTCGATATTATTCTTCAGTCGCAGGGTCTTGGTATGGTGAAAATTGGTAATATTATCCGCATCGCCCCACTGGATAGACTCCAGAAGGAGCGCGAACGGATATCTGAAGCCAAACGAAGCCTCGAGAAGGTTCAGGACCTTATAACCAAGTTGATTCCCGTCAACTATGCATCTGCCAAGGAGATGGAAGCAAAAGTCAAAAAGCTTCTTTCTGACCGCGGAAGTTTGGAGGTAGATGAACGCACCAACACTGTCATTATTAAAGATGTGCCCGCAGTAGTGGCTGAAGCCGAAAAACTTATCGAGTCCCTGGACCTGCAAACGCCACAAGTACTTATCAGCGCCCGCATCGTGGAGGTTCAGGATCGCTATACCAGAGAGCTTGGAATCCAGTGGGGCGGAGGTTTTGAGTCTTCCCCCCGGTATGGCAATTCCACAGGTCTCTTCTTCCCCAACACGATTAACATGTTTGGCACAGTGCCTCAAGGAGCTGGTGGTGGCGGCGGCGGTGGCGGCGGCGGTGCCGGTGGCGGCGGTGCCGGTGCCATGGCAGTGGGAGTACCTCAGAATCTTTTCGCGGTTAATTTGCCAGCGGCTGTAGGTATGGGCACCGGTGGAGCCATTGGGTTTGTTTTGGGAAGCATTAATAATTCGGCCATACTTGATTTGAGGCTTTCTGCACTGGAAAGCACGGGTAAAGGAAAGGTTATTTCCAGTCCTAAGATTTTGACCCTTGACAACCGTGAAGCGGAGATTAAACAAGGTATCTCCATACCTTATGAAACAGTTTCCCAGTCGGGAACTCAAACACAGTTTGTGGACGCAACGCTTTCACTTAAAGTGACACCCCATATAACAGCCGATCGCTCTGTAATCATGAAGATCAAAATAGCAAAAAATGCACCTAATGAAGCGTTGAGAAGTGCCGGTGGTGTTCCCAGCATTGATAAAAAGGAAGCCCGCACAGAAATTCTTGTCAGGGATGGAGAAACCGCGGTTATCGGGGGAATTTACAAGATCGACAAATCCGAATCCCTTAGCGGAGTTCCACTACTTTCGCGGATACCTCTTATTGGATGGTTGTTCAGAAAGAAAGCCCGCGCTGACAGCAAGACAGAATTGCTTGTGTTTATTACACCCAAGATTGTGGTAAGGCGCTGAACTGAAGAGGAGTGGAAATTTCGCCATTTTTTTTTGTGACAGCAGGTGAGTCACACGGGCAGGGAATTTGTGTAATTGTTTCAGGGGTGCCATCAGGTATACCCGTGGCTGAAGAGTACTTACGAAAAGCTCTGACAAGACGACGTCTGGGGTATGGACGGGGCCCCCGGATGAGACTGGAAGCTGATGAATTTACCATTACGGGTGGTTTGAGAGGTGGGGTGACTACTGGAAATCCTTTTTCCGTGATTGTATGGAATACGGAAAGAGAAAAATGGTCAAAGCTCATGTCTCCTTTTGTCCCGGACGAAAGTGAAAGAATTACTCGTCCCCGACCTGGACATGCAGACCTGGCGGGTTTTTTGAAATTCGGATACAGAAGTATTCGGGATGTAATTGAACGTGCGTCCGCGCGGGAAACAGCAGCACGTGCAGTCGCTGCTGTTATTTGTTCGAATTTTCTCCAGCTTTTTGGAGTGAAAGTGATAGGTTTTGTCACCTCAATTGGTAATGTTAAAGCAGATGACATTCCGACTTCTGTGGAAGAGCTGGAAAAGCGGGTTGTAGCTTCTGAACTTTTCTGTCCTGACCCTGCTATAGAAGAAGATATGAAAAGAGAAATTGATGCTGCTGCAGAGGCAGGTGATACAATAGGAGGTACGATCAAAGTAAAAGCGTATAATGTACCCCCTGGTCTGGGCTCTTACGACCAGTGGTTTAAGCGGCTGGATGCTCGACTGGCTATGGCGGTAATGAGTATCCCGGGCATTAAAGGAGTTGAAATCGGAGCTGGTTTTCAGTATGCAACTGTGCGGGGGTCTCAAATCCACGACGAAATACAGCCCCGTGGACCTATCAGAAGTTATGGTGAAGAAGAAACCCTGCTGTGGAATGATGTAAAGTGGTTTGAGAGACTTTCTAATAACGCAGGCGGAATCGAAGGTGGAGTAAGCAACGGGGAAATCATTGAACTTTCTGCTGTAATGAAACCCATTCCCACGCTTAAAAAATCCTTGAGAACTGTTGATTTAAGTACAGGTGAAGCTGCGCTTGCTCATTATGAACGCTCCGACGTATGTGTGGTACCTGCTGCAGCATATGTGTGCGAATGCATGGTAAAAATTGTGCTCGCGGCAGCATTTCTCGAAAAATTTGGTGGCGATTCGGTTCGGGACGTGAGAGCGGCTTACCATGCTTATCTTTCCAGGTTAAAAGAGGTGCGGTTTTGAATATAGTATTCGTCGGCATTTCAGGTTCGGGCAAAAGCACAGTGGGCAGGTTTCTCGCTCGCCGCAGAGGTGTGAAATTCGTTGATACCGACCGGCTTGTTGAACGACGGGAAGGCAGGAAGATTCACGAAATTTTTAAAACGAAAGGAGAAAAATATTTCCGAAAAGTGGAAAAAGAGATTGTGATAAGGGCTCTTGAAAAAGCCAACGTGGTGGTCTCCTTGGGTGGTGGTGCAGTAGAAGATAGGGATGTTCGAAATATGCTCAAAAAAAAAACACGATATGGTTGAGGGTGGAAGTGGATAGGGCTATAGAGAGATTGCAAAAAACACGGGAAGTTCGCCCACTTCTGAGAAACAATCCTCGTGAACAGCTCGAGAACCTTTTAAACAAGCGCCGGCCACTTTACCGGGAGGTTGCGAGGTATGAGGTTTTTTCCAAAGATGATATTGAACGCACAGTCCTGGAAATAGAAGGGCTTCTTTCTGGTGAGATATATTCCAGAATTCTTTTAAACCATGCAAACGGAGTTACGTGCATTGACGTGGCAGATAATTATTACAAAGCATTAAGGTCTTCACCTGTGAAAGGAAAGGGTGCTTTCGTGGTGATTTCTCGACGTGTCGCCCGTCTTTACCCTTCGATCGCAAAACATCTGCAAAGTGTTTTCAGTATTAAGGGTGTATATCAACTTCCTGATGGTGAACGATATAAGAACCTTCGTTCCCTATCGCTCATCTATAACGCGATGGCAAATGCAGGAGTGGACAGGTCGGATGTTCTCATTGCTGTGGGTGGGGGCGTGGTTGGAGATACCGCTGGGTTTGCCGCCTCTACTTATATGCGGGGCATCAGATGGACGGTTGTTCCCACAACCCTGCTTGCTCAGGTTGATTCCAGTATCGGCGGTAAGACCGGAATTAATACTTCCCGGGCCAAGAACATAATCGGTGCTTTCTGGCAGCCGGAACACGTTGTCGCAGGTATTGATTTTCTTGGCACCCTCCACCACGGGTATACCGTTCCGGTCTTGCAGAGGTGGTGAAATACGGGGCCATTCGTAATGCAGAGTTCTTCAGGTTTCTCGAAGATCATACCGAAGAACTCTTAAATCGAGAGAAGGAGTTGCTACTTCACGCTGTGGCTGTTTCTGCAAAAATTAAAGCATCGGTGGTAGAAGAAGATGAACGGGAAGAAAGCGGTCTCAGGCGCATTCTCAATTTTGGACACACTCTGGGCCACGTGATAGAGAGCGTTTACGGGTATCGCCATTTTTATCATGGAGAGGCGGTGGCTGAAGGGATGAAGGTCGCTTCTCGTGTGTCTGAAAAAATTGGTCTTGCACAAAAAGGTACGTCCGAACGCGTGGAAACTCTTTTAAGGGCTTTTAAATTTAACCGATCATTTGAACTGAAAGACATAGAGAAACACCTGTGGCTCGACAAGAAGGTGGAAGGAAGTAAAATTCATTTTGTGGGTCTCAGGCGTGTAGGGGAAGCCCAAATTGTTTCCATACCCGTTAATGAGCTGATAAAATTAATGCGGGAGGTGTGGTGAAATGAAGAAGATAATATTGAGCTTGGTTGTCACAATTTTTATTTTTGCAGGATGTGGTAGTACAAATCCTAATGTTTCATTGGTTGTAGAACCAGACAGTTATACTTTTAATAAAGTAAGCAATTTAAGTAATATTAGCGCACCCTTTGTACTTAGAGTGCTTGATAAGACCCAGGAAGAACCGCTCCCTTTAGAGAATTATAAAATTATTGCAGAAAGTCCTTTTGTATATGGAACGGGAGAAGGTTGTACAAATGACAAGAATAATGCGTGGGGAGAATTTCATTATCCTGACGGGACAACTGCTGACTGTCCGGCAGAACTTTATACTGATTCACATGGAGAAGCCCGAATTGTTTTTGTATTTTACCCTCGAACTATAACAGAACAGATAGAGTTTGATATTTCTTTTTACATCAAGGGAGGTGTAACACAGGACTTTTATAAAATTGTGGAGATTTCTGCATCACCAGATTAATTGAGGTAAGGACAGAGCTGAGGCCATGTTCAAAGAAATACTTAATGAAATTTTCAAAAATGTCGAAGGTGTGCTTTCCGTTGTGATTGCGGGTAACGATGGCATACCTGTTGAGACAGTAGAAAAAGAGAGTATTCCCTTGGGCTCGGAAGTGGTAACTGCGGAGATGACCAATATTATTCGCAGTGTCAGTGATTTTCTGAATGCCACCCAGGGAGGAGCGCCCGAGGAGGTGGTTATTAAAACAGAACGCTACATTATTGTTGTTCGCGTTATTAACGAAGACTATTTTGCCCTTGTGCTTCTTGATTACAGGGGCAACCTGGGAAAATCGAGGTATCTCCTCAGGCGAGCCGTGGACAGGCTCCAGAAGGAGTTTTGATGGGGCAATATGCCCGTTGCTTCATCTTTCATTTATGAACGCATAGCTCCTTTTCTGTCTGAAAGCAGGCGCGTAAGGGCTTTTGTATGTTTTTCTCCTGTCAACGTGTACTGGGCGTCCCGCTTCCGCAGTACGTCGTGTGTTTTGTTGGTGGAGAGAGGAAGCAATGTTTATGTGTTTACTGATTCCCGCTACGAAGAAAGGGCATGTTCCCACTTCTTGGATGCTCGTGTGATGGTGGGCAAGCATGGTGCATTGCAGGAATTTTTGAATTTTTTGAAGAAAAGGAACAGGTGGCATATCGCACTGGACTCCGATGAGCTTACGGGTAGTGAACTGCTTGCGGTACAGGAAGCGTTAAGAGAACGAATGCATATTCAAAAGGGACTGTGGCGTAAAATGAGAGCATTTAAAACCGACGAAGAAATCTTTATGCTCGAAAAAGCCTATAAAAAGCACAAGCCAGTAATTAATGCTCTTCTCGAGTTTCTTTCTTGTGGCCCTGTACCCCGTTCTGAACATGAAATATCTCTGTTCTTGAAGAGGAAACTGCTGGAAGCAGGATTTGACAACTGGTCATTCGAGCCGATGGTTCTTTCAGGAAAACGCACGTCATGTCCTCACGGAGAGAATTCGCGCAATTCTATATCCCGGAAAGGTCCTTTCTTGATTGATTTCGGCGGTGTTTTCAGTGGATGGTGTAGTGATGAAACCATTATGATTTATTCGGATGAAACAGGAGCACGGCGTTTTAAGGATTACCATCTGGCACTTAAAGAAGCGATGGATACTGCAATTGATATGATAAAGCCGGGGGTGCGATGCAGTGATGTTGACGCTGTGGCACGGGCGGTTTTAAAAAAGTACAAACTGGCGGACCACTTCACACACGGCCTTGGACACGGTGTCGGTCTTGAAGTACACGAGGAGCCGATTGTGAATTCACGGTCGGAGATCGTTCTGGAGAGAGGGATGGTTTTTACAATAGAACCGGGCGTTTATTTCTCCGGGCGCTTCGGATTGAGGCTGGAAAGTACGGTGGTTGTGGAGAGAAACGGTGCTCGGGTAATATCTACCATTTCCAAGAATCCTTTGATGTTGAGGTGAACCATGGACAGGGAAAAAATTCGAGAGATTATAACCGGGCTTCTCGAAACCATCAGAGGGACGGACGTGGAGGAAGTTGAGGTGGAAAGTGAAGGAATGCGGGTGCGCATAAAACGCAGAGAAAGAGGTAAAAAGGTGGTTCGTGACGTTGAGAAAGCACCTCAGGAAAGTGCCTTGGAAGAGGCTGAAGTACAGGATATGGAGGAGGAATGGGAAAATTGCCATATTGTCAGATCGCCTTTTGTCGGCACTTTTTACCGGGCACCATCCCCTGGAGCACAGCCGTTTGTGGAAGTAGGCGATTCGGTCAAAAAGGGACAGGTGCTTTGCATTGTAGAAGCAATGAAAATTATGAATGAGGTTGAGTGTGATGTAAGTGGTCGAGTGGTGCATGTCTTCGTGAAGAATGGGGAGCCCGTAGAATACAACCAGCCGCTCTTTGCCATCGAAGCGGGGGAGTGATGTTTGAGAAAGTTCTTATCGCCAATCGCGGTGAAATCGCGGTGCGTATTATTCGATCGCTTCGAGACATGGGAATTACATCTGTTGCAGTTTATGCTGTAAACGAGAAGAACGCCCTTCACGTTGCTCTTGCAGATGAAGCAGTGTGTATCGGGCCCGAGCCTCTGTCAGAGAGTTATCTCAAAGTGCCCAACATTCTCTCTGCAGCTGAAATCACAGGCGCGGATGCGGTGCATCCGGGTTACGGCTTGCTGGCAGAAAATCCGGACTTTGCAGAGGCATGCATTCAATCCGGCTTCGTGTTTATAGGGCCCCAACCGGAAATCATCGCAAGCCTGGGTGATAAAATCAAAGCGCGTCACGTGGCAAAAAAAGTGGGTGTGCCGGTTGTCCCTGGAAGTGAGGGACCTGTTAAAGATGAAAGAGAGGTCAGGAATATTGCCGATGAGCTGGGTTATCCATTGATCCTCAAGGCTGCCCATGGTGGTGGTGGAAGGGGAATGAAGCTGGTAACATCCCCGGGCTCTCTTTCGTCAGCCTTTCAACTTGCCCAGGTCGAGGCGGAGGCTGCATTTGGAAGTGGTGAAATTTTTGTTGAAAAGTACTTCGAACCGGCCAGGCACATTGAGGTTCAGGTGTTTGGTGATGGAAAGGGAGGAGTTATATGCTTGGGAGACCGTGATTGTTCTGTGCAGAGGCGGAATCAGAAAATTGTGGAAGAAGCTCCTGCTCCCTTTCTTTCGTGGGAGGTGAGAAAGCGGATCTGGAATGATGCGGTTAAGCTCGCCGCTCACTTGAAATATCTCAATGCCGGAACGGTTGAATTTCTCGTGGATGAAGAAGGAAACCATTATTTTCTGGAGATGAACACGCGCATTCAGGTAGAACACCCCGTAACGGAAATAATCACCGGTACAGATATTGTAAAAGCTCAGGTACTTATTGCGGCAAACGAAGATCCCGGAATATCAAGCCTTGATGAGCCGCCAAATGTTCACGCTCTTGAATGTCGCATCAATGCAGAGGACCCTTATTCATTTGCCCCTTCTCCCGGTGTGGTTGAAGATTTTCATTTTCCGGGAGGACCTTACGTGCGTGTTGACACCGCTCTGCTCAGAAACCAGATGGTGTCGCCGGTATATGACCCTCTTCTTGCAAAAGTCATCACGTGGGGAGAGAATCGTGAACAAGCGATTGAGCGTATGAAGCGGGCCCTCGCAGAAACACGGGTTTCAGGTGTAAAGATTAATGTCCCCTTTTTGCTGAAGTTGCTTGAGTTTCAGGATTTTGTTCGCGGCCCTCTTTCCACACGCATGGTGGAGAAAGTGCTGGTGTCTTGAGCGTTCAAAAAATCCATTATCAGCGCATATTGTGGCAGGATTATCTTTATCTGAAGCGTTACATTTACAACAGCCGAGCATTTGTACTTCCATCCGGCTTTGTGAGTGTCGGATTTGTAATGGGCCGGCGCGTAAAGATACCAGAGGAACTTTCTGACCAGAACGTGCTTGTTCGACCTACAGGGGGGGGGCTTGTAATCCACGGATGCGATGTTTGTTTTGGTTTTTCTGTTCCCGGTGTTGTTCATAATAAACTTGACAGGAGAGAGGTTTATAAAACGATTGCCGAAGTAATATCAAAATTTTTGGAATTAGAGTTTGCAATTTCAGCAGAAATGACCACGGAGGTTCGGCAGGAGGGCCTGTTTTGTCAGGACATGCACAGCTACGGGGAACTTATGGTAAAAGGCCGGAAAATATGCGGTATGGCTTTGAGAATATGGCGGAAGGGGTTTGTGTTGCAGGGCACGCTCAACGTGTTACCCTGGACGTCCCATCCACTTTCGGACAGGACAGCGCTTCAGAACGTATTTATAAAATCAATTTCTATTTCTGAAATTTGTATGAACAACACATCTGTTCTGCAGGTGTCACGTATGCTTGAGCAGTATTTAAACACAAAAAAGTTTTCATTTTTGAAGTATACTTGACAAAAAAAATTGACCTGAATTAACTTTTTGGTCATAATTACATCCTCAATCATGAAGAAGGGAGAGTATAGCTATGATTTTGATGGACTTTAAGTGTGGTTGTTGATGTTTCTTTTGAATAAAAAACCCCCAATATTGGGGGTTTTTTATTTTTACAAAA
>JAJRZV010000029.1 GCA_024275095.1 bacterium
GCACAGGCCAACGGTGATATTGAGCACATTGACATGGCCGCGGCACTGATGCGTGCTAATGCAGCGAAAAACCCGTACGCACATCTGCAACATCCGGGTTGTACCAAAGAGGATATTGCGAAGACACCCATCATCTCGTATCCGTTGAGATACTGACATACGTGTCCCACATCGTGTGGCGCCTGTGTCATGATTCTTGTTTCTGAGGATGTGGTGAAGAAATTCGCAGATACTGACAGGGTTGCATGGGTAAAAGGCGTAGCATGCGGTACATCCGATGCGACTATCGGAAATGTGATCGACGGGCAGATTACAGATCCGGCAGACCAGGAAGTGGCGAAAATCGTGGCAAAAAAGGCTTACGAAATGGCAGGAATTTCTGATCCCAAAAAGGAAATTCAGGTTGCAGAAGTGTACGATGGATTTGCACATCAGGTGTTACTGTGGCCTGAAAAATTATTCCTTGTGGAAGAGGGCGGAGGTTCTTGTCGAATGATTGAAAAGGGTGAATTTGAAATTGAAGGTGAAATGCCTGTAAATCCTTCCGGGGGTGTAACCAGCACAAATGCGATCGGTGCATCAGCTATGGTTCGAGTGGCTGAGGTTGCTCTCCAGGTGATGGGCCTCGCAGAAGGAGGACATCAGGTGCCCCGGCGTGTGAAAAATGGCCTTGCACACGGCTGGGGCGGCTTGTTTCAGTTCGTTACAGTTACCATTCTTGGTGATGAACCTGCTACACATTAAAGGAGGTCACCCATGGCTGAAGAAAGAGAACAAACAAAAGTTTTCAAATCCAATTGGGATTTACCGCTTTATTCCTGGCGGATAGAGGCAGACGCTCTTAATCTGTTTATAAAAGGATTGAAAGAGAAAAAAATACTCGGCCGCAAATGCTCTAAATGTGGTACGGTTTATGTTCCAGGCCCCACATATTGTCGCAAGTGCATGGTTGACATAGAAGAAGTGGTAGAGGTGGGCCAGGAGGGTGTGATAGGAGCCTTCACCGTGAACCTCGCAGACATACGAGGCAACCCCCTGCCAGAGATTTCTATTGTCGTGTGCGTGAAGCTGGATGGGGCAGATTCCTGGTTGATGAGCCGACTCGAAGGATGGACGGACTGGAAAGAAGTAAAATCAGGAATGCGGGTTCGCATTGTGTGGAAGGATGAAGTGAAAGGAGCGCTCGCTGATTTAGATCATTTCGAACTAATTAAGTAAGGCACGCGATTTAACCATGGAATAAGCTTCACCGGCAAGATAGAAAGATCCGGTTAAGAGTATATTTTTCTTTTCCTTTTGCCATTTTTTCCAGGGAAGTTTTTTTACACCGGGATATGTATAGATATTATCGAAATTGGCTTTTGAGGCTTCTTCTTTGAGAGTATCAAGTGGGGCATTTCGAGATGTTACATGTATCGGTACAAGAAAAACCTCACCGGCGATTTTGCGGAGAATTTTCAACTGATGGGAGGCCTTGTCCTGTAAACGCGAATATACGAGCGTAAAATTCTTGTTGAATCCTTGAAGCCAGGTTACAAGCCGTTCAGTAGCTGCCGGGTTGTGTGCTCCGTCAAAAATCCATAGGGGATTAGTGCTGACAATGTGACATCGTGCCGGTATGGAGAGGGTAATCTTCTGCAGGCTTTTTTGAAGCAGTTTATATTGGAGTCCGAAGAGAAACGCTGCAATTACGGCCATGGCCAGATTTTCAACGAGATGGGAGGGGAGGTATGATGAAAATTTTGAACATGTAAATATACGTTTTTGAAACGTCACGTCTATCTGGTCTTTTCTTTCGTGTACAGTGAAGTCACGATGAAGCACATAAGGTGTGGCTCCAGTATTGCTGCACTGCTTCTTTACCACGTCCAGGGCTTCTCCTTCACACCCGGTAACAACAGCATAAGGTCCTTTGATAATGCACACTTTTTCACATGCTATTGCAGCAATGGTGGTGCCCAGGATATGAGTGTGGTCCAGGTGCACATTGGTTAATATAGCCACTTGTGGCTGGACAATATTCGTGGCGTCCCACCTGCCACCAAGGCCTACTTCTATAACTGCAACGTCGATGTGACTTTCAGCAAAGTAACTGAAGGCTGCGAGCGTGGCAAATTCAAAATAGGTGGGTCGACAACCCGCCCGGGGCGCAAGTGTGGAAATATTCTTCGAAAAATTTATTATATAGTGTTCAGGGATTTCGTGTGTTCCTTGAGGGGATAAAATTTTGATACGTTCTGTGAATCTCATGAGATGCGGTGACGTATAGAGTCCAACCCGATATCCGGCATGAGCAAATATCCGGGCCAGGTAAGTTGCGGTACTTCCCTTGCCGTTCGTTCCTCCGATTAATATTGAAGGGAACGTTTTTTCTGGATGATTTAAAAGTTCCGCATAGGTGAGAACCCGTTCCAGGCCTGGCTGAGGCTGCTCTCTCCCCCATAATTTTTCTATGTAAAGGTGGACCTGGTCTTTCATGAAGATCAGAGAAGATTTAAAAGACTGACCAATGTGGCTTTAAGATTACCCCTGTGTACAATCATGTCCACGAAACCTTTTTCCATTACCATTTCTGCTCGCTGGAAACCTTCAGGCAGTTCCTGTCGAATAGTTTCTCTTATCACTCTTGGACCGGCGAAACCGACAAGTGCTCGAGGTTCTGCAATAATAATATCTCCCAGTGAGGCAAAACTTGCTGCGACCCCTCCACTTGTGGGATCACTCAGGATGGAAATAAAAGGTCGCGAAGAAGAAGATTTGAATTCTCTTACCGCAGCGATAGTCTTGGTCATCTGCATCAATGACACAATCCCTTCTTGCATTCTGGCACCACCAGAAGACGTGATTGTAATAACTGGTATATTATCTTTACCACATGTCTGAAAAAGAAGATGCAAACGTTCACCTACAACTGATCCCATACTGCCGCCCATGAACCGGAAGTCAAACACACCCAATCCCACCCTGTGGGAAACAAGCTTTCCTATCACACACGTGACTGCTTCGGATATACCTGTTTTCTCGTGTGTTTCTTTTAACCTGTCCTCGTATTTTTTCGTATCCTTAAACCCTAAGAAGTCCGTAGGTAGCACATTGTCGCCGACCGTTTCTTCTCTTTCATCCACCAGGAGTTTTAGCCATTCATCCGCAGAAAGACGAAAGTGATAGTTACAGCGTGGACACGTTTTGAAATTACGTTCTACTTCGGCACGATAGATAATTTATCCGCAGAAAGGACATTTGACCCACAGGCCTTCGGGCGTTTTTTTTCGTGGTATTGATGAAGGTGACTTTTTCCTTGATCCGAAAAGAAATGCCATGATGACGTATTAAATGGAAATGGTAGAACCCTGTTCCAGTAACTGTATTCTATTGTCGTGGAGTTGTCTGAGCTCTTTTTTTATTTGATTTATAAATCGTGGCTTGAGGTGATACACGTAGACAGGTACATCTTTTTTCAATTTATGAAGATCTTTCTGGAGAGTGGCAGGAGTGTAGTGGAAGCTTGCATCTGCCACGCTCTGAAGCGAGTTGGGAAATGACGTTTAAACAAAGAGGGCTCTCAGATTTCGCGATTGATTGGCTATTTCCCACAGCATTTCAGTTGGGCCGGTATCACTGCTTATAATAAAGGATGAACCATCACCTGAAACCTTTACCCCTACCGTATCAATGGCATGAGATACAGGAAACACATTGAATTTTAATCCGTTGCATTGGAATCCATTAACACTTTTTACCACCCGATATTTCATTACAGGCTTGTTAGCTGTAGGTAGTTTTGAAAAGTCAGGCCACACGATGTTGTTAAATACGTGTTTTTTCAGGGTGTCAATTACGCTTTCCAACCCCACAATAGTTACAGGTGATGTCCTCAGACCGAAAATGTTATCAATGAGAAATGGAACGTCTTTAATATGGTCGAAATGACAGTGGGTGATAAGAATTGCATCGATACGCGCCTGTTCGTCAATACTGAGACTGGAGGTGAGTGCGCCTGCATCTATGGAGACCCTATCGTTAATCAGAAAACAGGTTGTTTTATATTTAAGGGTTTCGCTTCCGTAACACCCGAGAATACGAATCTTCACTGAGGGCCTCAAATGTCTCCAAATTGTTCTTTCATGGTGAGATATTCAAGGAACTTATCCAGTTTTTCTATAGACTCCACCACAAATCCACCGTCAGCATCGCTGATAATTCGCGCTTTCCGCAGTTTGTCGATCACATCACGAGTCTCGTCTTCACTGAGGCCGCAGAGCGTGGCCACTTCTGATACTCCCGCATTAATCTTCAGTCCTCCTGCAATTTGTTCGCCTTTTTCATTGGCCAATCGTTTGAGAATGTGAACCACCTTTCTATTTTTGTCTTTGATTAAGAGACTTTCTATTTGTGCGTTTGTTTCTCTGAGACGTTGAGAAAGTTTTTTTATAATTCGATAGGCAATTTCTGGATTGCTTTTAATCATGGCTTCAAATGTCCCCTCATCTACCTCGAGCATTTTTGCATCTTCTATCACTTCTGCTGAGGCAGAGCGGGGTTTATCATCGAGAATTGCCATTTCTCCAAAAAATTCTCCCGGCCCCAGTACAGCCAGTGTTTTATCTACGTCACCGATTTGTTTGAAGATTCTGACTTTTCCCGACTGAATAATGTACATCGTTTTTCCTGTATCCCCCTCGCGAAAAATCACGGTGCCTTTTGACATCTCGCGTCCAAATCGTTGAAAAAGTTTGTCTTGAACAGACATTTTTTTCACCTCTCTTGATGAAATAAATCCAATTTTGACATACTTTATCATCTATGACTATCAAAGTCAAATTAAGCACGGTATTTTGTATTGCAAAGAGCTTGCAAAGGCAGGGTAATTTTAATAATATAAAAAACAATGTGTAAGCAAGGGATAAAAATCATCTCAGTAGCATGTTTACTCGTTTTTGCACTTATAACTTCCGTAAATGCAGAAATACCCCGTGTGAGCCTCAGCGGCTCCAGCGGATTAATTTTTAACAGAACCGCTGCTACTCTCCCAGGTGGAGAGTTCAGCACAATGTTTTTTTTCGGCATGCGCAAGTTCCTTACTCCCAAAGAGCATTTTTATTCCGAACCGCGGAACTTTAATCTTGATGCAGAGCTCAGTGCAGCTTTTGGAGTCGCTGCGGGAGTGGAAACAGGCCTTGCTGTACCGGTGGCTTTTTACGGCGGCGTGGAAGGAAAAACTGGTGTGGGGGCCCCGGAAGTGTTTTTTAAATATTCGCCTCTGCATGTAAACGGCCGGCCGATAGGTCTTGCATTTACCCTGTACGGGCGTTTCCCGCCGGGTACCAACACGACAGAAATTGCAAGCGGGAAGTTTAACGGTGGAGGTGATGTGAGCTTTACATGGACTCCCGTGGAAAGTCGAACGCTATTCTTA
>JAJRZV010000030.1 GCA_024275095.1 bacterium
AAAAAAACTATCCGCTGCGGCCATGTTTGGAACACCTAAAATGTCCAATGTTGAGACCAGACCCCGAAGGGTTCGTTGAGCTTGCCTTAACGGCGTGTGAGAAGTATGATGCTTGCTCAAAATGAACTCTATCATCAAAGACATACTTCCCGGACGCTCAGAAGCGTTAAGAGCGCTGGAGAGAAAAATAGTGGAGACATTTACCCTGTGGGGTTATCAAGAAGTTATACCTCCTCTATTTGAACGGCACGATGACTATTCTCGGGCAGCGGGGCGCACGGAAGGCCTTTACCGCTTTCTTGACCATCGAACAGGTGAGGTAATGGTTTTTCGGTCGGATTTCACCCCTCAGGTGGTTCGAATTCTGGCACAGTGGTACGGGAATGTGAAAGATACCCTCAGGCTTCATTATTCAGGACAGGTTTTACGCCACTCGGGTTCAGAGCTTGCCTTTTATCAAACAGGTTGTGAGATATTTTCCAGAAGTGCTTATCTCGCCACCTACGAACCTGTGCTGCTGTGCGGAGAAGTAATGAAAGCAGTGGGAGTGTCAGCTGCAACCGTAAGTATAAATAATTCCGAGATACTCTCCACCTTGATTGGAGACGGAGAGGTACCCATTGAAAACCTCAAAGAAGCACTTGCACGTAAAAACGAACAGGAAGTTAAAGAACTGCTCGGTCACGCTGTGTCTCGAAAAACGCGGGAGCTCGTGATTGTACTCTGCGAGTTGTACGGTGACGTTTCCGAGGTAAGAAAAAGAGCGCGGCCGCTTCTGGAAAGCAGTGCAGGCGTACACATGCGCGAGATATTGCGTGTGGCACATTTGCTGAGCACCAGCGGGGTATTTCACAACGTGTTTATTGACCTTGCTGATTTCCGGTATATGGCATATCACTCCGGACTGGTCTTTTCCGTGTATACAGAAGGTGTTCACGCTCCGGTAGCATCAGGCGGGCGTTACGACAGGCTGCTCAGGCGCTGGGGATTGAACTACAAAGCTGGCGGATTTGGCGTAAACATGTCACTGCTCATGAAGGTGGCAAATGGCCAAACAGGAGAAAATGTAGAGGTGCTCACTTTTCATGGCATAAAAGACCTTATAACAAAATTGAAACAGGCAGCGAAACTGCGTAAGAAAAAGCGTATCGTTCGCCTGGAGCCTGCGTCATCATTCCGCAAACCCTCCAGGTCGTCCTGACAGCACGGTGCACAACGAACAACTGATATATACTCTGCTTTTATATCTGTGGTTCGCAGCAGCTGCCGGGGTATTCGTACTTCTGTTCTTCGTAACAGCACCCTATGGAAGGCACATGCGAAAAGGTTGGGGACCCGTCATCTCAAACCGTACAGCCTGGCTGGTAATGGAGACCCCGGCTTTATACATCTTTTTATTTGTATATGTCCTAGGGGAAAACCGCCTTGAACCTGTCCCGCTTGTGCTTGCAGGGCTCTGGACCTTTCATTATTTTTACCGATCCATACTCTATCCTCTTGCAATGCCCGATGGAGAACGAAAAGTACCGCTATCCATCGTGGCGGGTGCCATCCTGTTCAATCTGATAAATGCATATCTCCAGGCTCGTTACCTGTCACATTTTGCAAGCAGCCTTACATTCGAAAGGTTGACTCAACCGTGCTTTATCATCGGCGTTTTGCTGTTCTTTTGTGGCTTTTGTATTCATCGCTACGCGGATAAACATCTGCACCAGCTGAAAAAACAAACGAGAAGGTACTCCATCCCTTATAAAGGGTTATTCCGATGGATTACTGCACCAAACTATCTTGGTGAAATCGTACAGTGGTCAGGCTGGGCTCTTGCAACCTGGAGTCTTCCGGGGCTTGTCTTCGCTGTCTGGACATTTGCAAATCTCTTTCCACGAGCGCTCGCTCATCATCGCTGGTACAGAGAAAAATTTCCCGATTATCCCCAACATCGAAAAGCCATCATTCCGTTTATTGTGTAACGCCGGCAATTTCTCCGGTGAGAAAAAAATGTGCAGCCTGCATCTGTGCAGCCTTCCAGGGTTCCGGGCTGTCCGGCATGAGCAAAAATCCGTGCGTGGCCCCGGGAAACTGATACAGTCCCCCCTCCATGCCACTGACAGGTGGAGAAAGTACCGAAAGAAAGGGCACCTGTTCCTGAACCGGTTCGATCAAATGGACACCGGCTGCGCGGGCCAGGAAATAAGTGGCATCTGAAGGCATGAGAATGTCGAGCATGGCCTTTTGAAGGAGCAGACCTGCAGGCTTGAGAGACCGGCTGTGAAGAATCTCTCCTGCATATGCAGCAGGATCCACAGGGTCCATAAGCATCTGGACAAAGTTGATAATCAGGTACTTTTCATTCACATCATACGCGTTGAGATAGGCAGGGAAAAAAGGCGCAAGGTACACAAAGTATTCAAACAGCCGCGAAATGCTCCCGCCCGCCACATTGAGTACCGCACTTTCCAGAGGACGCACAGTCCCGGAAAATACTGCCCCGGCCATGCCACCCAGGGATTGGCCTATGTAGTAAATGCGTGACGAATCTACATCAGCGATGCCATCAAAGTCGAGGTCTCCGTTGTTTTTAGTGATTAAAGCGTGCAGGTGCATCTGGTCCACCACCGTCTGTATCATGTGGTCGCGAAGCGCAAGGATGTCCACCGTACCCTCGATACTATTAATGGCTGCGTAATCGAGGTGAACCTCTCCAACTCGCCTCTCACCATGGAAAACGTGGTCTATACCAACAGTGGCAAGTCCTGACACGGCAAATGTGTACGCGAGTTCACGAAACATCGCTTCTTTGCTGTCACTGAACCCGTGCTGAAAGATTACAACCGGCGGCAAGTCATCCGAAGGTGGAACTACAGCAACAAATGGCACCGAAAGCGGTCTCTCATAGGGCCTGGCATGTGAAGAGTCAGTGAACCGAATGTGTGCTGTGGGTACAAACGGATAGGCGTAATCGGTGGAAAGAAAATATCCGTGAATGATTTTTCCACCGCTAATTTCATCCCGACACCACTGGTGGGGAAGCCTTGGACCTGTACAATGTATCACGTAGTCCGTAAAGGCCTGTGGTGCAGAAGTAAGGCGTTGTGCTTCATTCCACAAAAACCCTGTAATTTCTTCACGGGGCCTGACGGTAAAGCTGGTGGCCACCGCGACTTTTCCGTGTATGATACCCCGACTTTCAGCCTCGCCGACCAGCACCGTAACATTACTGTCATTTTTATACTCAGGACTCTGACACAACTGTCCTTCTTCCTGAAGCAATCCGGCAATGTAAGTGACCGAAGATTCAAGGGGCACCAGCGGTCGCAACAGCACGGTAATTCCTGAGCGTGCAGGCATACCCAGCACATTTTTTCTGAACACCCGGACTTCTACGGGAACTCTTTCCCAGGAAACGCTCTCGATGAGAAAAACAGGGCTGTCCGCAAAAAGAGTCTCTTCGGGTGACAGTGCTTCTATGAATGAAAGGTCAACGGCGCCGTTTTCCAGTAAAAACACCGGCAGCACCATGGGACTGAAACCTGCTGCACGAACAGTAAACGGCTGTGGATACAGGGCACCTGCATTAACTGGAAGAGTCAACACCTGCGTGTTTTGCAGAAGTGAATCTGACGGAAAAGGAACCATGGAAGGTGCCTCTGGCCCGTAAACCGGGTGCAGACCCCTGCACGGTGTTTTACCGCAGGCGCTGGCGAGCAGAAGCACGCCTGCTGCAACTGTCACCAACAATGCACCCCTGAACGTCGTATTCAAAACTTTCCTCCACAACAATTTTTACCATCTTACCTGGTGTCACGTCCCCTTTTACAAAAGTTCGTCCATCCACCTCAGGCGCCTGAAACCACACTCTTCCCTCGGAACTATCGCCCCGATCCTCTTCTGAAAGAAAAGAGAGAGTCGACCCTTTGAATGACGCAAGTATCCGGGAGGTAATGGACCTCTGAACCTCAAGTACTGCTTGCATGCGTGCTTCTTTTTCTTCCCTTGGAATGGAATCCGACAGGCTGTATGCAGGAGAACCGGGTTCACGCGAGTAAAGAAACACTCCGAGATAGAGAAAACGTACTTCTTCTATAAAAGAGAGAAGATTCTTCAATGCCCGGGCATCCTCACCGGGAAAACCCACTATCACCGATGTTCGAAATACTGCTCCCGGAACTCTCGTCCTTATGTGTTCAAACAGTTTAATGAGCTCCTCCCGTGAAAGCCCTCTCTTCATCGCCCGCAGTATCCTGTCATCACCGTGCTGTACGGGAATGTCAAAATAGGGGAGCACCTTTCGAGAAGAAGATATAAATTCCAGCAGCGCGTCGGAAAACGGTCGGGGGTAAAGATAAAGGAGGCGTATCCACTCGATACCCTTTACTTCTTCAAGTGCCTGGAGCAGGTGCAACAGCGCCTGAGCTTCACCCCTGTCTCTTCCGTAAGCGTTGGTATCCTGGCTGACGAGATTAATCTCTTTCACCCCCATTTCTGCAAGGACCTCGACCTCCTCCACAATACTTTCTATGGAACGGGAGCGCTGTAAGCCTTTAATGACGGGTATATTGCAGAATGTACATTCATTGGAACAACCATCAGCAATTTTTACAAATGCCCAGCCGGATGTGGAAACCGCTCTCATGCCGGCTTTTTCATAAATAAAAGCAGGCTGTTTTGAGACCCGGAAACCCTTTTCCAGGTGTCCCGTTTGTCGGTATTTTTTAAGGATTTCTGGAAGAGCGAACATTTCATCTACACCCAGTACCAGATCAGCACCGGTAATGTTTTCCCTGCCGCATATTGCAAGTTTTTGTGGGTAACAGCCGCCAACTATGATTTTTACACCCGGCCTGGCTGATGCAGCCCTGCGAACAAACTGGATGAACTCTTCGGACTCGATCTCTGCATCGCGCAAAAAACCGCAGGTGTTGATGAATATTACATCTGCTTCTTCCGGTGCAGGCGTAAATTCAAAACCCTCGTCACTTAAAAGTCCTGCAAGGTATTCTCCATCTGCAACATTCTTTGCACAGCCCAGGTTAATAAGGCAGACTTTCACCGCTCAGCGGTTAAGAACCTCGGAAGGCCGGATGATTTCCACTCCCTGAGGCGGAGTAAACGTGAATAGCTCATCTGGAAGGCCGATGTTGATCTTAATATCTGACAGCACTATGTGGGTCACGTTATCGAAATGGTCTACAACAAAGGTATCCGTGATGATGTAGGAATTTTCATCTACCGCTATGTATATTTCCTTAACCTGTTTAATGGGTTCTTTGGGAATAAGCTGAAGAGTAATTCCATGGGCTTTGTCCTGAAATCGGTTTGTCTTTTTTATGTCGAAATACTTTCTCAAACGCGAGGCCCCGGACAGAAGTGACACGGGAGTTTTAGAACTGAATGCCCGCCTTGCATCCTCAACAAGTACCTGCCTGTCCGTCGGCATGTAAAACCAAACCTTTTTCGAATTGATGACAATTACCTGGCTTTTCGGTGGATCATATTCCCAGCGCATACGCCCGGGTTTTTTGAAAAAGACCACCCCCGTATCGGTCTGGCTCTTTCCCAGTGCAGTATACTCCACGGTTTGTGTGAATCTGGCTCTGTAGTCCCTTATGGTCCGGTAAACCTTCTCCACGTTCTTCACCAGCCTGCCTGCATCAGCGGTTGCCGATACTGAAAAGGTCATGGTCAGCAAAACAGTTAATGTCAATGTCTTTTTCATCGTTCCAACCTCCTGGTCTTCTAATCTCCTACGTATCTCCAGGGTTTACCCTGACCCTCTCCCCTGACGATAGCACCCCTTTTGGCCATCAACTCAATAATGCGCGCGGCACGGTTGAACCCGATTTTAAATTTCCTCTGCAGGTACGAAATAGAAATTTCGCCCTCACTGCGAGCCAGTTCCACTGCCCTGGGGTACAGTTCGTCCTCTTCCTCGTCTTGAGCCCCGTCCGGGTCTCCTGCTGGAGCATTTACAATTTCTTCTATGTAGCTGGGACGCGACTGCTGTTTCAAAAACCTGCACACTCCTGAAACCTCCTCGTCTGACACATAAGCACCGTGGACGCGAATTGGACGGGAACTGCCCGGAGGTAAAAACAGCATGTCTCCATATCCAAGAAGTGACTCAGCCCCCATGGTATCCATAATTGTGCGGGAGTCATTTTTGGATGCAACGCGTAGGGCGATCCGCGCAGGAAAGTTCGCCTTGATAACGCCGGTAATTATGTCCACCGACGGCCTCTGGGTGGCCACCACCAAATGTATACCCGCCGCCCTGGCCATCTGTGAAAGGCGCATGATGGACTCTTCTACCTGGCGCGACGCAACAACCATGAGGTCTGCCAGTTCATCAATAAAAATGACGATGTGGGGCAGTTTTTCCTCCGGTCGTTTTTGCTTCTCCATCAGCCTGTTAAACCGCCTGATATCCCTTGCGTTTGCCTCCTTGAGAAGCGCATAGCGGTGTTCCATCTCCCTCACCGCCCACCTGAGGGCGTTGGCAGCTTCCTTTGCTTGGAAAATGACCTCGTGCAAAAGATGCGGAATATCGTTGTATTCGTTGAACTCGAGCATTTTGGGATCAATAAGCAACAGGCGTACATCTTCCGGTGTGGATTTAAAAAGGATGCTTAAAAGCATGCAATGCATGGTCACGGACTTGCCCGATCCTGTGGCACCCGCAACAAGAAGATGGGGCATTCGAGCGAGGTCAGTAACAAAAGGGTTACCAACGGTGTCCTTTCCCAGTGCCAGGGTCAGCGGAGAGGGAGAGTCGCGGAAATCACTGCTGTCTATAATTTCGCGAATGTAAACGTTTTGCCTGTCAGGATTTGCCACCTCAATCCCTATAGCGGATTTACCGGGAATGTGGCCGATGATGCGAACGGCCTGGGCACTCAACCCCATGGCAATATCCTGGGCTAGTCCGGCAATGCGATTGATTTTTATCCCCGGCGCAGGCTCGAATTCGTATACGGTGATGACAGGTCCTGGATTGATGTCCCTGATTTCTCCCTCGATACCGAAATCTTTCAGCTTCTTCAAAAGTTTTTTGGCCTGTTCTTCCACATTGCGTTTGTCCCTGTAAAGGAACGGTCTCGAGGGCTTCTTCAAAAGATTTACATCGGGTAGCACAAAACGTCCACGAAAACGTGTTTTATCAAACAAAGCCCCAGCTTCGGGAGTTTTTTTACGCGGGCTTTTTTTCTCCTGTTCCTGTTGCAGGAGCGCGGGCTCTTTCTTAATAATCTCCAGAATGGTTTCGGTCTCCCGCAAGGTTTCCTGGATGTACGCTCGTCTTTCCCTTCTGGATTTTAAAACATCAATGTAGTCGGCAATGCCCGTATAAATCCCTCGCACCAGGCGACGTACCACCGACGGAAATTCAAGGGGACCGGAACCAACCGCCCTGGTGAAAGAAACGTACGCCAGCGGCAAAAACAAAACAAACATCCCAACAACTCCGATAAAGGGCGAAAACAGTGAAAACACATGAGCTCCAACAACTCCACCGGCACTTACTCCTTTATAAGCAGTGAGTGAAGAAACAAGCACCAGTAACAACACCGAAGCAAAAAGTCTTACAGCACCTTCACGCAGTGACCTTGAAAGAATAAAAAAAAGTGTTGCAAAGGGAATCGTAAAGATCGCGGCCGGGCCAAATGCGAGGACAAGGTACCCGGCAACGATGGCTCCCATGCGTCCCCCCCAGTTCGTTACATGCCGGGAAGACGCTGAAAATGCTCCGGGGTCTGCAGGATTGTAAGAAAAAAGTGACAGGCAGAGATAAAGCAGTAAGCCGGCCAGCAGGAAAAAGGCCACTTCTTCTTTCAGGCGAGGATTTGTATAAACTGTCTTTTTTTTCAAACGTGCCACAGAATCAGTCCTGCAAGAAAAAGTAAATATATTGAAAAATACCACATTTTCCTCTGAACCGTTAAGCGTTGCAGCAGAAGAAGAGAAAGGAAACCCCCAACCATGGCGACAAAAAACCCGGTAACCACCGGCCCTGAGATAAAAGGCTGTGAAGGAGCTTTAATCTCCAGGATGGTCGCACCCACCACTGCCGGAATGAAAATGTAAAATGAAAATCTGAACGCTTCCTCAGGTTTCACACCTCCCAGCAATGCCGCAGCAATGGTCAATCCCGAGCGTGACAATCCAGGCATTACTGCAAAGCCCTGAACAAAGCCCACAATAGCTGCTTTAAAGGGCGTGATCCTGTTTTCTCCACCGACTCGCAGGGTACTCAAAAGCACCAGGCCGGTAACGGCAAAACATGCAGCCACTGTTTTCATATCTCCCAGAGCGAACTCTGCCAGACCTTTCAATGGAAAAGCAACGACCCCTGTACATAATGTGGCGATAGACACATTAAGTGCCGTTGTTTTGAAATTGAACTTCACATCGTTGAGTATGGAACCCCTAAAATAAAACAGCACAGCCAGCAGTGTTGCCGCATGAAGCGCAATTTCCGCCGTCATGGTGATGCTCAGGCCGCCTGTCAAAAAAAAGTTAGCCACAGCCAGATGTCCGGAGCTGCTAACAGGGAGAAATTCGGTGATACCCTGTAAAAGCCCGAGGACAATATTAAGCAGCCACGGATTGTCCATATGAGTTTTCCAGTTCTTCGATGCCCTGCCGTATAATGCTGTGAACCTTCTCTATAAGTGCATCTCGTTCCTCTTCATTGTACGCGGAAGTATCTACCTGAGGATGAAACTTGATGTAAATGGTACCGGCACGGATTTTCCAGGTGGTCTTGGGGAGGATGTTAAAAGAATTGTATATAGAAACGGGGACAATCGGTACTCCCGCCTTCAATGCCAGCATAAATCCTCCTTTCTTAAAAGGCTGAATTTTTCCGTCAGGGCTTCTTGTCCCTTCGGGAAAATATGCCACAGATGTCCCCTTCCTGATTTTTTCAGCTGCTTTATCCAGCGAAATAATGGCCTTTTCACGATTGCTCCGATCAATAATCACGTGACCCATCAGCACCATTGCCCACCCAAAAACAGGCACACTTGCCAGTTCCTTTTTCGCCACGAATCTGACATTCCAGGGTAGAAGGTACAAAAGAGCCGCCACGTCAAAATGGCTTGCGTGATTGGTCATGTAAATTACAGGCCCCCGGGTGATATTCTCCTTTCCCTCAACAACAAGTTTTACACCCGAGGTCTTCAATATTAACCAGGCCCATATTTTAGAACATCCCACAGGAATGGTATGGGTGGGATCGAGAAACGAAAAAATGATTGCTATGGGGCCAAGAATCAATGTGTACACAGCAATAAAAAAGAGCTTTACAGCCGGTACCATACTTCAGCCTCCTGTGTGTTTAAACAAATATTATCTCATACTGAAACTGCAAATGCCGCCCCTACCCTGCCATCCTGAGTATTTCCCGGGCGATGATATTCTTGTGAATTTCCGTGGTGCCTTCCACAATACGCAAAGCACGCAAATCCCGCAGAAACCGCTCAATGGGAAAATCCTTCATGTAGCCCATTCCACCGTGAATTTGAAGTGCTATATCTGCTATGCGCCAGGCCCACTCGGTAGCCATGAACTTTACAATGCTCGCCTCTTTGTTGATGCGGGGCCGCTTTTCGTGCAGGAGCGCTGTGGAGTATACCGCCCACTGCATGTGGTAAATAAGTGCCGCGACCTCCGCCAGCATCCACTGTATACCCTGGAACTGGCATATCGGCTGACCAAACTGTACACGCTCTGTGGAATAACGAACGGCCTCTTCAAAAAGCCGTTTCGACGTTCCCAGCGCCCGGGCCGCCATTCCCAGTCGTCCATCATTCAGTACCTTCTGGGCGGTTTTAAAACCCTTTCCTTCTTCCCCTATAAGATTCTCTTCAGGTACCTCTGCATCCTCAAACACGATCTCCGCCTGACCGACAACGTCTGAACCCATGGACTCGTGTCGCCTTGCCACCCGCACACCGGGAAAGTTTTTCTCCACAATAAATGCACTGATACCTCTGGCTCCTTTTGAGGGGTCTGTCACAGCCATAACGATGAAAATATCCGCGATGTCACCACGGGTAATGAAGTGTTTGGTTCCATTAAGAATGTATTTCGAACCTTCCTTAACAGCCCGCGTTTTGATGGATGCTGCGTCAGAGCCTGCATTGGGTTCCGTGAGAGCAAATGATGCAAGCCACTCACCACTGGCGAGCCTGGGCAGGTATTTCTTCTTTTGCTCTTCCGTACCATCATAGAGAATTCCCAGTGAACCTATTCCATTATTGGCGCTGATAATTGCGTTAAAACACTCGTGCGTGCGTGCAAGCTCTTCCTGCACCAGCACGTAACCGGTGAAGCCTGCTCCGATACCACCATATTCCTGAGGTATGGTGATTCCAAAATACCCCAGCTCTTTAAACGTGTTCAAAAGGTCTTCCGGGATTTTCCCTGTTTCGTCTATTTCCCTTTCCCTAGGTATCAGCTTCTCGTTCACAAGCTTGCGTGTGGAATCACGCAACAACTTTAGCTCTTCTGGCATCTCGAAAATCTCAAAGACATCCGGAAAAAACTCCATCGAGCACCCCCTTTAAAAACTATCGTAAAAAGTTTTTTATTGTGCTCCAGAGAGAATGAAAAAATGCCACAGCTTCAGGGTCTTTAACTTTTCTTGTGAGCAGATATTTACCCACTCCCACCTGCGCAAGCACATACTTACCCGCAGCAAACTGTCCGATAGCCACGAGTCCGATTGCAAATTGACCCACAGCAAAATACACGGCTCCTGCGAATTGAGCCACAACCAGCGTGCCGAGCATAAACTGACCAAACCCGAATACAATCCCTATTCCAAATTGGGCTACGGTGAAAACCCCGATGGCGAACTGACCAATAGCGATAACTCCCCTGGCAACCAGTAACTTTCCCGTTTGTTTATTCCTGCCTATGGCAATGTGAACCAGCGGAATCCCCCAAAACTCAATTTTGCTGCGTCGTTCAAATCCCCAGTATACACGCGATGCAGCAGGGGATTCTGAAGGTTGAGACAGGGGGGTCCTGCACACAGGACAAACAGTTACATCTTCACCTTCTACACGCCGTCCACATGCCGGACACGATTGCATGTGAAGATTTTATCTTTAGAGCACTACCTGTTGAATAAAAAAATCAGCTGCCGGGAGGAAGGCAAAAAACGTGTTAACGTTTATGCAAACCGCATTCTTTCTTTTCAGGTTCTTCCCACCACCATCTTCCCGCCCTGATATCCTCTCCTGGTTCCACAGCCCGCGTGCACGGGGCACAACCGATGGATGGATAGTTTTTATCGTGCAACCTGTTGTACGGTACTTCATTGGAACGAATGTACTTCCATACCTGTTCCGTAGTCCAGTCGGCAAGAGGGTTGACTTTTACGATTCTTCCGTTTGCTTCGTCTATTTCCACTTTTTCCACCCCGAGGCGGGTTACAGATTGCTCCCTTCTCAGTCCACAAATCCAGGCATCAAGTTCCCTGAGTTTTTCCTGCAGGGGTTCAACCTTTCTCACCTGGCAACACAGCTTCCTGAGTTCCACGCTTTTGTAGAACAGGTTAAAACCGTGCTGTTGCACCATCTCCCTCACTTTTTCTTTATCAGGAAAACACACTTCAATTTTTACACCATACTTTTCACGAATTTCGTCCATAACATCGTATGTCTCCTGGGGAAGTCTTCCGGTGTCGAGTGTGAACACCCTCACGCGGGGGTTTATATTCACTGCCATGTGTATGAGCACCACATCTTCAGCACCAAAGCTGGATGCAACGGCAACCCGATCTTCATAGGTCTCAAGCGCCCACTGGATAACTTCTTGAGGAGATGCGGTTTCAAACCTCTTTTGAAGTTCGAGAATTTCTGCTCGTGGATCTTTCATTGCAAACCTCCTGCACGTATTTGAACGGTTGTAAAGTTTAGCAAAAAAGTAAAGAATTTGGCAAGCCTGCAAAAAGTTCCTTAACGCATCAGGTTCAAAAAACTTTGTTTTTCAAGAAATTAAACCGCACAACACACTGTTTCCACAACTCTCGTAAAACAAGACCAGATCGTACACCCGCATTATAGTATAGTTGTTTACTAAAGAATTGTTCAAATCTTTTCCTGCGGTAAACACGAAATCAAGTGTAAAAAAGGTTTTATGATACACCCTGGCGCCGCATCTAACCCGCCACCTACGATGCCACCATCGGCGCTGGAGAGCTTAACGGCGATGGCCGCAACAGGAAAACCGGTATTACTCCTTCGCTGCGGGCACCGGTGGAATTCACTCCAACATACCCACCGCCCGTAAAGCCTCAGCATTGAACCCCGAATGTCCAATGTTGAGACCAGACCCCGAAATTCTGAGCAATGAACTTGATTTTCAGCCCGGGAGATATTTATGATGGGCGGGACGTGAAGAAGGTGATGGTGGAAGAAATATTCTCCTGTGCTTCTTTTAAAATCTGGCGCGTAAAGGGCATATTTCAAAACACTTATATCGTGGGCAAAAAACGTTTCTTCGTGGTTGATCCGGGAGTTCCCTCATCTGCGGGGCTCATCAAAAAATTTCTCGAGGATACGAAACTACCATTTGAGTCTCTTCACACTGTCATAGCCACGCATTTTCACATGGATCATATCGGAGGAATTAAAACGTTATTTTCATTTTGTGATCCTCTCGTTGCGCTTCACACACAGGTCCGACGCTACATCAACCACAACGAACCCCAGCAATTCCCACCACTGTCCGGATTTCTCAAATTATGGCCCCTTGTTCCCGCGCTTGAATGGCATCACATGGGAGTGAGAGACCTGAGTATACTATTCATGCCCGGCAGTCCTTACAGGCCTGACAAGAGTAAAAATGCACTCGATTTCAACGTGGACGTATTTTTAAAAGATGGTGCTCGTGTACCTGGATTTAACAAATGGCAAATTATTCACACACCCGGCCATTCTTTCGACAGCCTGTGCGTGTACAATTCTGAACACGGCATACTTTTCACAGGCGATACAATCCTCACCACATACCGCGGTGAGCCATTTGCCAACCCGTTCCACGTGGACGAAAGTGCATTGAAGAAATCCCTGGAAAGGTTAACAAGACTCAAGGTCAGCTTTCTGCTTCCGGGTCACAGCATCCCTGTAAAAAATCCAAATATGCTCCGGATTCTCAACGCATTCACACACGGGAATTTCAACAAGTTCGTCAGTGATTAAGGAGAAGCGTATGGCTAAAGCCGGGACGAAAGAAATAATGCTCAATATCACCTCTGGTATTTGTATCCATATTCATTGTACTGTGTGTTTTAGAGGCTGGGCTTCGAATATTTCGATCAGAACCTCGAGCATGTACACTCAAATTCGAACCTGATCCCTGCTTATGAAATATGAAAAAGGCAGTACCCGGAAAATGCAGGGTGGACAGGCTGGGATTTCGCAACCGGGGAGTTCCCGCCCGGGCTGACATTGTCGTTATTGGAGACTCACAGTCCTTGGGGTGGGGAGTGCCACTGGAAAAAAACTTTCCACAGGTGATCTCACACATCACCGGTTTATCCGTTTATTCCCTGGCCATGGCAGGATACGGTTCTGTCCATTACTACCATCTATCTCTTAAAAAAACTGGAGTTCAACCCTAAGATTGTGGTGGTTTGCTTTTGCACGGGAAACGACCTGGTGGATGCTTACAGATTGGTCAAAAACATCCCTCAATGGCGGGATTTGTTCGGACTACATGAGCTTTCATACCCGGAATATGAAGCAAGCCGAAAGAACTTTCAGATTGTTTTAAGGCATTACGTTCCCAGAACGTTTCAACGCAAGCTACTGTATGTGCTGAGTGCCCATTCAGCTCTTGTTCGATTTGTACGCTCAAAAATAGAGAGCCTGATCAAAGGAAAATTCACCCATATAAACCGGCATTACTATAAAACCCTGAATCAAAAATTTGGAGAATTTGTTTTTGTACCTTATGAGGATGATAACGTCTGCACTGTTTTCACACCTGCCTACCGGCTGAGCACATTTAACCTGAACGAGCCGGCTATAAGGGAAGGCCTTCGCATTACCTTAACAGCGATCGAAGCAATGGCGCGCCTGGCCCGTTCAAACGGGATTAAATTTTTGCTTGTCATTATTCCCACCAAGGAAGGTATTTATACCCCTTACGTAATACAGCACGACTCCTACGGGAAAGAGATCCTTATCAGAACATCCAACATGGAAGAAAGGGTGCGCAAAGCAGTCGTTGAAAAATGCCTTGCAAACGGGATTAACTGCGAAGACCTCACGCCTTACCCCAGGGCTCAGGCGGCAAAAGGGCTGCAATTATATCCTCCCAACACTGACGGGCATCCCAATGCCCTGGGCCACCGCATCATCGGTGAAAAAATCGCAGAAATAGTGAAGCGCCTGGTGAACCGATAAACTCGTAGACCTTCAGAAATACCCCTTCACTTCCACGAAGGCGGTATCAAATGCATCTATGGCACCAAAAACCGTGGCTCTATCACCATCAAACACCACAGTACCTGCAGAGAAAGAAATCGCATCAACAGGCCTGAATTCGAGTATCGGCATGACGAAAAGGCTGTATTTATCCACTCCTGCGTCCACTGTGGTTCTTATGCGAAGCATGTCAGAAAAAAGCCTCACGTCTCCCGTAAAAACAAGTCGGTGTTCCGGAAATACAAATGCAGGAGACGCTTCATTCCAGTTCTTCCAGAAACGATACTGTAGAGAAAGTTTAGAGTTTTCGGTGAGCATCCAGGCGGCTTCTACTGCTGCATCCACACGATATGGATTGTTTCTGCCGAACCATTTATCCTGTTCCATCACCTGCGCCAGTAATTCCCACCGCAGTGACCACCTGCCGCTTACCCACACGCCGTCGGTGGTAAATGCCGCAACCCGCCGGGTGTAATCAAAACCCATGCCCTCAGGTGAAAAAACAGGCAAGCCGTCCTTGTCATGAATGAGAAGAACCCCCGCTGAAAAATCCACGGTTTTCACAGGCCACATCACTTTGAGGGCACCTTCCAGGGCCTTGGCTTCAGGTTCCACCTGCACGGCGGTCAACCCCGGCCCGTACCTGTTCCCTGCGGCGCTATAAAAGCAAATTCCTTCCACGGTGACATCGCCCAAATAAAAATCAAGTTTTACTGCAGGTACAGATACGCGGTAATCCTCTATTTCCGGTCCCATTCCTGCAAAATTCCACGGGGCAAGCACGTCTGTCGGAGGAAGCCAGGATGTGGTTCCCCAGAAAACAAACTGCTTTCCCACACGAAGGTCCACCAGAGTTGTATAAAGGTCTACGTAAATTTCAAAGGGGTTAATAAAAAGAACATCTTTACTCAGCATACCAAAGTCATAATCAATATCCACAGCAAACTTCGCCCTGACCTGATTGTAAGAAGCGTCGCCGTTTACCTGGAGACGCACTCCCAGACGTGAGAATTCACCTGCTTCATGTGTGCGCCCGGAAACTGTAAACCAGTATGCGCTGGTTTTGGCATAACCGGAAAGGGAAAGTTCCGCGAATGCAGGTGACACCGCAACCGGGAGCAGGCAAACCCCAGTAAAAATTGTTCTACCGAGCCGCCTCATCGCCTTCTCAGTGCCCGTACAGTAAGCAATTTATCCGGCACACCTGTGTTAACCTCGAGACCCACGAAGCGAATGCGACTGCGATGGGCAGTGACAAGATTCTTCATTTCAAAATCCACCGCAATAACTGAGCCATCATCAAGGCGGTGAAACTCGTTGAGTTTATATTCTTTGAATTTAACACCTGCACGATTGTAGTAATACGCGTGCCAGATGAGAAATATGTCCTTACGTATTTCGTATTCAATCTTTGAATAACCGGTTTCTTTTTCCACTTTCCTGTTTGCCGGTAATGCTTCCACGACATACACATCCTGTCCTTCTCGTTCTTCCTCTCCTTTAAGCTGAAACGTCCAGTCTCGAAGTTTTACGCCGCCAATGTCGTAATACGAAAAATCGGACGACATAAAACTACCCCCTTTCCCACTCGCTTCTATCCGGCGAACGACGCGCATGGCTGGAAGATATAAATAACGCTCATCGTCACCTTCTTTTCTTTCTATGAGGAGAAAGGCCATCCCTTTTACCTCTGGAGGAGCCTTGAGTATCATGATCATTCGTGATAGGTCTGCCTCATATCTTTTTGTGTAAAAATCCATTTCGCGTTTCTTGACCTCTCCGGACGAACTTACAAGTGTCAGTTCAATTGCTCCCTTAAGGTCGTGCCAGCGCCCGGCATTCACAACCCTTTCCATGATTTCATATCCTGTCAGTTGTGTTGCGGCAGTAAAAATTACCACCATTGAAACAAACGCACTGTACATTTATTCACCTCCCTTCTGATTGATCAGGGGCAAGATGAGGAGGGCCCCTGTACACGTGGTGACCATGGCCAGTGCTATAAGAAATCCCATAATGGCGACACTGACAAACGTGGAAAAAACCATCACTGAAAAGCCGAGCCCCGTGGCAAGGGCATTCATTGAAATGGGTCTCGCCACGACCTCGAGGGTTTCTCTGACGGCGCTCTTATCATCGAGCTTCCAGGCACGAAGCGTTCGCAGGCGGAAGAGATAGTGGATGGCGTAGTCCACACCTACCCCAATGGCGATGTTGGTTGTAACCATCGTCATGAGATTGACGGGAATTTTCAGTACACCCATCAAACCAAAATTGACAAACAGCGCAAAAATGAGCGGAACAATGCTCAGAAGGCCATACCGCAGCGATCGAAACAATATAAGATTGAGAATAAAAATGATGCTCAGCGATGCCACCAGGGAAACCTTCTGGCCTCTCACAACGAGATCATTCACTGCCAGAACCACCTCTGACATTCCATCGAGCAGAAAGGTGAGCCCCTGCATGTGCCCTTCCAGGTAATTCAACACCTTCTTTCTCACGCCCGAAAGTACACTTCCTGCTTCTGTATCCAGGAACGCAATAATTCTGGCATTGGCACGCCTGTAATCCAGGCTCGCCGCTACTTCCTCACCCCTTCCGGACATCTCGTAAAGCTCCAGGTATTGAGCGATCAGTTCTTTACCTTCTATTGAAACCTCCTTCCCGGTTGCTTCATCCACCACTTTTTCCACCTGCCGGGGTATCTCCTCCTTTCCTGTAAACACACGGTTCATTAAGGCAACAAGGTCAGCATAGGAAAACGCCTCGTTTACGTGTGGAATGCTTCTGAGAAATTTCTCAAATTCATAAATGCGCCTGACCACATCAGGCTCCAGCATCTGCCCGTCACTGCCTGAAACCATTATGGACAGGGACACGCTGCCTGCAAAGATACGGTTTACCACCTCCATGGTCTGACGCACGTTAGAGCTCTTCCTGAAATTTTCCAGGGAATTAAACTCTGCATGAATGCGCGTGTAACCCCACGCCAAGAACATCATGAACAATACGAAAAGTGCGATAGTATATTTTCTCCACCGGCTTACCGCCAGCCAGACAAAAGAGTGCAGATTCTGACCAAGTCCGGCGGAAGCATCCTGCAATCTTCGCGGCCTGCCAAGAAGTACCAGTGCCGAAGGGAGGAGTGTAAGTGTAATAATCAGGGCGTAAAAAACACCGAGAGACGTAAAAACCGCCAGCTCCCCCAGGGACCGTATCCCCGATGTAAGCAATGCGAGAAACCCTCCCATGGTGGTGAACGAGGTGAAAATGACGGGCAAATTCAGCTCTTTCAATGAAAACCTCACAGCCTCGCCATTTTCCTTTCCCGTGCGCAAGGCCGAAAAGTATCGGCTCAATAAATGTATGGAATCAGCAAGCCCGATGGAAAAAAGCAAAATGGGCATGATGTTCGTCGAGTGGGATATGGGATGGTGAATAGATGCCATTGTTCCCAGGGTCCACACGATGGTAAATGCAACGACTGCGAAAGGCAGGAATATGCCCCGCGGTGTCCGGAATGTGAGGTACAGAATAACAAACGCGATGATCACGGCCACAGTGGTGAGAATTCCCATATCCCTGGCCATGCCCTTGCCCAGGTGGTAGTTAATTACAGGGCGTCCTGCTGCACCGAACCAGAACTTTCTATGAATTTCTTTTTCCACGGTATTGAGCACGGCCTCGGCTCCCTCTTCAGGCCGCACCCCCTTCCTGAGGAACACCATAATCCCGGCGTACATCTCGTCAGATGAAACAAGATTCTCTTTCAGCGGAATTTCCTGGTTGAAGACCCGCCGAAACTCCTGCATGTTATCCGGAACCGGAGGTACCACCTCCACCATGGGCTTTATTGAGATAACTCCTTCACTTGACGAAATCACCCTGGCGTTCGCAGGACTCACGGCCGAGTAAACCTGGGGAAGCTCCTCGATGTGTTTTGTCAGTTTATCGAGTTCATCAATGAAATCTGCTGAAAACACACCATCGGGACTCTTGATCACAACTAACATAAAATCTCTCGAGGGGAACAATTTTCCCATGAGGTCATAGGCTTTTTTCGCAGGTACCCATTTGGGAAGGGCCTCTGATATATCAGGCTCCATGTGGAGCAGGCGAAGCTGGAAGGCGAAAAGTGCCGTTACACCCAGAATAACAGCCGCCGTCAGCCGCGGATAATTCACAAATACCAACAGGAAGCGCTGCAGCAGGTTACCTGAATATTGCCCTGATTGCATTTTTACCTTTTTCCTCCAGGAGCTTAACTTCCTTCTTGTCTTTTCTCGTGAGATACGACATGCAGATCCCGAGAAAAATGCTCCACACCATAAACAGCATCCAGTAAACCTTTTCTTCCTCCCAGCCAACGGTTTCCTTCCACTTCTCCTGGTACCGGGTGTCAAAATAGCGATTAAGTTTCCTGGAAACCTTTGCTGGTGCACTACCAAACCTCAAAGGAAGGTATATTCGAAAGAAGTCAGGATTCCTCAGCAAAAAATCGCACGACTTTTCCAGAATGTAAGCCCCTGCCTCGGCCATTTTCATATCTTTAAGGTTCGTCCCGGAAAGAGTAGAGAAAAATTCTCCTACATGCTTTTCCAGCACACGCAGAAGTATTTCCTCCTTGTTCGCGAAATAATACAAAATTCCGGATTTCACAAGCCCCACCTCTCTAGCTATGTCCTGGAGAGTAGTCCCCTCGTAGCCCTGCTTGCCAAACAAACGGTACGCTGCATCCAGAATGCGCTGCTCCACCTGTTCTTTTTTCACCCGGACACGCAGAGCAATTTTTCTATTGGAACCAGATTTTCTCATTTTTGACCCATGTTCAATTTTTGACCCTTGTTCAAATTATGTCAAGTGAAAATGGACGCTTGACATTTTACCCATACCATGGCTATGGTAATGTTTAGATGAGGAAAAATTTAATCAGTAAAATAGCCAGGAAGTTTTATTTCTCAATTTTTGTATCAGCATTTATTTTCGTGGTTATTCCTTCCTCTCGTTTGTGCGCCCATTGTCAAAAGAGTGACACTGACATCATCAGACCGTGCTGCGGCACGCTTTCAAACACGGAAAACATCGGCACGGCATGTGAATGTATTCATTCATTTAGCAGCTTGTGTTCGCTGGTGAACGGTCCCGTCTGGAAGGTCTCTTCTTCGGAACGGCACAAATACGTCTCACCTGAAAGTGTTGGGAGCATACCCGAGAGCGGTTCGCTCTGGAAATCTTACACTTCCGGACCGGACCCGCCCTTTATAGACACTGGCCTTAAAACCACCAAAATCCCCGTACATATAATTATCCAGTCTTTCCTCTGTTAATTACTTAATCCCTTTTTTTCTCCAAAAAACCAAGGAGGTAGAGTATGTATCGTACAGCAATTCTATGTCTCGTAATCGCAGCTGCGCCTTGCTTTACCGGTAATGCCGACGTAAAAGAACACCTTATTCTATCCGAGTTGCTGAAAAGGCAGACGAAAACAACAATGAAATAAAAGCGGCGCGTGCAGCGTGGGAAGCGAAAGCCGCTTCTGTAAAGGTAGCTTCATCCATTCCCGATCTCAACGTGGGAATAAGCATAAAAAATGAGGGGTTCAACTCTCTGTCTATCCGTAACGAAATGATGAGTGCTGTGGGTGTGAGCGTTATGCAGACAATTCCCTTTCCGTCCAAGCTCTTTGCCAGGGGGGACATTCAGAAACAACTGAAAAACAGCGAGTACTCGCGTTATGTGGCCGTAAGGCTTCGAGTACGAAGGCAGGTGCGAGAATACTTTTACGAGCTATGGTTCAGAAGCGAGGAACAGCAAATCATCCAGAACATGCTCAATGAACTGCAGCGCGCAAAGGAAGCAGCCGAGTCCCTTTACCGCGTGGGACGGGGCTTTCAGGAACACGTACTGAGGGCACAGCTGGAAATGTCACGCCTCAGGGAAAAACTGATACTTTCGCGTATCAGAGAAAAAGATGCACGTTCAAACCTCGCCCACCTGCTCAACCTCTCCGGGGGAGAACTCACCGGAACACCACAAAAAGTCAAAATTTCAGGGACCATCGCGAACCTTCCCCATGAAGAAATGTTGAAACTGCTGGAAGAAAAAAATCCTGAACTGCAGGCATTCGCTTACCTGCTGAGGGCACGCAAGGAGAACCTTCAGCTTGCACGGCTTCAATACTTTCCTGATTTCTCACTGGCCATGGGATGGTACGTCAGGGATGGATTCCCGGATATATGGGAGGCACGTGTAGGAGTAACCGTACCCCTGTACTGGTGGCACAGACAAATTAATCAGGTACGTGAAGCTTCTTTTGAATTTGCCGAAACAGAAAAACGCTTTGAAGACCTGAAAATCCGGCTCGTTTCACAACTGACATATTACGTTCAAGCCTACGATGATAGCAGGAGACTCCTGCAACTCTACCAGGACGCCCTTATTCCCCAGGCATCTGCCGCCGTGGAATCAGCGATGCAGGCTTACCAGGTGGGAAAACTCGATTTCATCAATCTCATAGAAGATACTCTCACGCTTCTAAAATATCGCGTGGAATATGCCCGCGTGTACGCCGATGTACTGAAGCTGGAAGCAAAACTCCTGGAAATGCTGGGCGAGGACGCTGGAATATCTGGAGTGATTGGAGGTAAAAAATGAAGCAGCGAAATCTCGGCGCCAGGGTCACCCTGTTAGCTACTGCCCTCATCGCAACAGTAGCCTCTACAACCCTGCTTTATTCATGCTCGCGAAACGTTCAAACCAGTGAAGTAAAAAAGGTGAAATACCACTGCCCCATGCATCCTACATATATATCTGATAGACCAGGAAAATGTCCCATATGTGGCATGAACCTTGTCCCCATAGAAAAAGAAACGCCAGAAGAAAAATATCCTCCAGGAACTGTCGTCATCTCTCCTTACAAAGAACAACTTATCGGGGTGAGATATTCAAAAGTCCAATACGTGGATTTAACCAAAGAAATACGCACCGTAGGAATTGTTAAGCCCGATGAACGCCGTACATATCACGTGCACGTCAAGGTCAGCGGATGGATAGAAAAGCTTTACGTAAACTACCGCGGTGCCATGGTTAAAAAAGGACAGCCATTGTTCACACTTTACAGCCCCGAACTTCTTTCTTCCCAGGAGGAGTATCTCATCGCGCTCAACACGTGGGAAAAGCTAAAAGACTCGCCAGTACCGGGGGTACGAGAAGATGCTCGCAGGCTCCTCGAAGCTGCCAGGGAAAGGTTGCTCTTGTGGGACATCACCCCGGGACAAATCCGGGCGCTCGAAAGAAAGAAGCAGCCCTTTGTAAAGGTACCCATATATTCCAAATACACAGGCTATGTGATCTGGAAAAACGTAATCGAAGGAATGTTTATCAATGCGGGCACACATATTTACGAAATCGCAGACCTCTCGCGCGTATGGGTGATGGCAGACATTTACGAAAGCGAAACGCCTTTCGTGAGCCTGGGAGATGAAGCGGTTATCACCTCGAGCTACGACCCTTCACTGAAACTTACCGGGACAGTCGATTATATTTATCCTTACCTTGACGAAAAAACCCGCACGCAAAAAGTTCGACTGACCATCGTCAACGATGATGAGCTCACGTTACGACCGGAGATGTACGTAAACGTCATCCTCAAAATTCCTCTCGGCCAGCGTCTTGCTGTCCCTGTGGATGCAGTAATGCGTACCGGCAAGCGGAACATAGTATTTGTGAGAGCGAAGGAAGGAACTCTGGTACCGAGAGAAATCCGGGTTGGTCCTGAAGTAGGCGATTATCTCATCGTACTTGATGGTCTGGAAGAAGGAGATGAAATCGTCACATCTGCCAATTTCCTGATAGATTCAGAGAGCAAATTAAAGCTCGCCATCGAAAGCATGGGTGGAGAAAAGGGTGCTCATAAAACCCGTGGTCAGTGAGAGTTTAAGCCTTAACCGACCTGCAGGAGGATGCGATGCCTGAAAAGACTTCTCAAAGAGAAGGTTTTATAGAACGAATTATTGAATGGTCATCAAATAACAGGTTTATCGTTTTTGCATTTACCGCTTTCGGAATTTTTTACGGCATCTACACATTAAAACACATTCATCTCGATGCCATCCCTGATCTTTCAGATGTACAGGTAATTGTCTATTCTGAATGGCCCGGGCGTTCTCCGGACCTGGTCGAAGACCAGATTACGTATCCCATCGTAACAGCTCTTCTTGCAGCCCCGCGTGTAAAGGTGGTGCGAGGATACTCTTTCTTTGGGTACTCGTTTGTGTACGTTATATTTCAGGACGGCACCGACATGTACTGGGCGCGCTCACGTGTGCTTGAGTACATGCAAGAAGTACAGGGAGAACTCCCACCGGGCGTTACTCCTCAACTGGGACCCGATGCAACCGGCGTGGGCTGGGGGTTCCAGTACGTGCTCGTGGATCGGACAGGCAAGCACAACCTCGCCGAGTTGAGGTCTTTCCAGGATTGGTACCTGAGATACTGGCTCGAATCGGTCCCGGGAGTTGCGGAAGTCGCTGCAGTCGGAGGATTTGTCAAGCAGTACCAGGTAGAGCTGGACCCGAACAAACTGCTTGCTTACAAAATACCCATATCGAAGGTGGCCGAGGCCATCAGGCGTTCCAACAACGACGTTGGCGGGAGGGTTATCGAAATTTCAGGCACTGAATATTTCGTCAGGGGCAGGGGATATATCCGATCAGTAAAAGATATAGAAAACATCCCTGTAGCACACACTCCTGACGGGACGCCAGTACTTGTAAAAGATCTCGGTACTGTTCACCTTGGTCCCGACATACGCCGCGGTACAGCAGACTTTAACGGAGAAGGAAATGTGGTCGGTGGCATTGTGGTCGTCCGTTTCGGCGAGAATGTTTACAAGGTAATACAAAACGTTAAAAAGAAAATCGAAGAAGTAAAGGATTCACTTCCCGAGGGCGTGGAGCTCATCCCTGTATACGACCGATCAGAACTCATCGAAAGGGCCGTGGACACTCTCTACGAAAAGCTTATCGAAGAAAGCGTGATTGTGAGTCTCGTCTGCATTGGCTTTCTCTATCATCTCCCCTCGGCGCTCGTGGCCATCATCATGCTGCCACTGGCCATCCTGTTCTCGATGATCCTCATGCACACACTCAATATCACGGCAAATATCATGTCACTGGGCGGCATCGCCATAGCCATCGGGGCGATGGTTGACGCGGCCATAATAATGATTGAAAACGCACACAAGTATCTTGAACACGATGCGGGAAAGAAACCTCGGCGGGAAATCATTACAGAGGCAGCAAAGCTGGTGGGAAGGCCGCTTTTCTTTTCCCTGCTGGTCATCACCGTCTCATTCCTGCCGGTATTCACACTGGAGGCTCAGGAAGGAAGGCTGTTCAAACCCCTGGCATATACCAAAACCTTTGCCATGTTCTTTGCGTCCCTGCTGTCCATTACGATCGTGCCTGTACTCATGCACATTTTCATTCGGGGCAAAATTACACCCGAAGGAAAAAATCCCGTATCGCGTTTTCTCATAAGAATTTACGAGCCGCTGTGTGCCCTTTCCATTAAGTATCGCTGGTACTTCATAACCGCTGCAGTTGCCATTTTCGGAACATCCATGTTCCTGTTTAAATTCATCGGCTCGGAATTCATGCCCCCTCTCAACGAAGGTTCAATACTTTACATGCCTACAACGCTCCCGGGAATATCCATAACAGAAGCGGAGAGATTGCTAATTGTGCAGGACAGGCTTTTCAAAACCTTTCCTGAAGTTGACACTGTATTTGGAAAGGTGGGCCGCGCGGACACCGCCACAGATCCCGCCCCCCTTTCCATGATTGAAACAACGGTGGTGCTCAAGCCCGAAAGTGAGTGGCCGTGCAGGGTGAAAAAAAACTATCCCCACGCTCCTGGTTTTATGAAACCCCTGCTCAAAAAAGTCTTCGGCACCTGCCGCAAAATCACATGGGAAGAACTCATCAACGAAATGGACTCCAAGTTCAAATTCCCCGGAGTGACCAATGCGTGGACCATGCCCATCAAGGCACGAATCGACATGCTTACAACAGGTATACGCACTCCCGTGGGCATCAAGATCTACGGGCCGGACCTTAAAACAATTCAGCAAATCGGAGAGCAAATAGAAACGGTCATCCGAAACGTACCCGGAACTCGAAGCGTGTACGCAGAGCGCGTTGTGGGAGGGTACTTCGTGGATTTTATAATTAACCGCCAGGAGGCGGCTCGATACGGACTCACAATAGAAGATGTGGAAAACATCATAGAAACAGCTATTGGAGGCATGAAAATAGATTTTACGATCGAAGGGAGAGAGCGGTACTCCATAAACATCAGGTATCCGCGTGAACTGCGTGAAAACATAGAAGAACTCCAGCGCGTGCTCGTGCCCATACCTTCCGGAGCACAGATTCCTATCGGTCAGTTAGCGAAAATTGAAATCACAACCGGGCCACCCCTTATCAAGGACGAAAACGGTGCGCTCACCGGCTGGGTATATATAGACGTTGCGGGCAGAGACATCGGCTCCTTTGTAAAAGAAGCGAAAAAGCTCGTGAAAGAAAAGGTCAAGTTGCCCCCTGGCTATTACCTCGCCTGGTCCGGCCAGTATGAATACATGCTGAGAGCCAGGGAAAAGCTGAAACTCATTCTGCCGATAACATTACTCATCGTGTTCATGCTCCTCTACTTCAACAAGAAAAACATTACCGAAACTTTTATCGTGATGCTCGCTGTACCATTCTCACTGGTAGGAGTAGCATTAATTCTATGGCTTCTCGACTACAACCTTTCAGTGGCTGTGTGGGTGGGAATCATTGCGCTTCTCGGCGTCGACGCGGAGACAGGAGTGATAATGCTGGTGTACCTGGACGAGGCTTACAGCAAACGCGAATCAGAAGGTCGTATGAATACCTTTGAGGACCTGAAAGAAGCGGTAATGTACGGTGCTGTACAGCGCATCAGGCCGAAAATTATGACCGTCAGTGCCATTGTCGCAGGGTTGTTGCCCATCATGTGGTCTCACGGAACAGGCGCGGATGTGATGAAAAGGATAGCAGCACCGATGATTGGAGGCATCATCACCTCTGCAATGATGGAACTTCTCGTCTATCCTGCCATCTATACCGTATGGAAATACAGAAGAATTAAAAAATTAAACAACTCTAAAACCACAGGAGGTGCGACATGAAATACGGAGCAAAGCACGCAGCAGTAACAGGCATTATTTTAAGTGCGGTTCTGTTTCTTTTTCCCCAGGGTGCAAAAGCCTGCGAACAATGCGGTCAATGCGGTGGTGCGAAGAAAGCAAAAGCAGAAGTCTCGGGCAGGGTCACTGACCCGGTCTGCGGAATGAAGGTGGACCCGAAAACCGCGGAGAAAAAGGGACTGGTCGCAAAATACAGGGGCCGAAAATATTACTTCTGCATGAAAGCGGACCTTGAAAAGTTCAAGAAGAACCCGGAAAAGTATCTCAAGAACCAAAAGGGAATGCAGCACGGCGGCATACATGAGCGCATGATGCAGAATTACGCGGAAGTTATCAAACTCGAAGGGTTGCTTTTACAGACAAAAAACGCTTCCAGGGGAGTCAAAATTGCTGATGCGTTCGTGAAAAAGGCTCTAGAATTCGTAAACAGGATGAACGAGATGACCAGAACCAATCCGGGCATGATGAAAAAGGACTCAATGATGGCACAACATTACAAGCAGTTGAAAAAACTCCTCAGGACATTGACGGCTCTGAACACACAATTCAAAGCCGCACTTCAAAAACCCAGGCAGGAAAAACTCTTTGCACAGCTTAAAACAACTGCAGCGGAATTCGTGAAACACATGAAAAAGTGTCACGGGATGATGATGAAGCACATGGGCGCAGGCAAAGGGATGATGAAAGGGCACTGAACATCTACAACTTACGGAGGAAGGAAGAAATGAAAAACCACGACGACGAAAAAAAACACGCAGGTAATATCCACGAAGACCATACAAAAGAACACACGGACTCAGACAGTTGTTGTACAGGAGAGGAAAACGGAGGTGAAAAAGGCACCGGATCACATTCCCGTGAACACATGATGCACGGGCACCACGAACACCACGAACATCACATGCCGGAAGATACCGTTCATCATGCAGACCATGTCCACAAGCATCCTGGACACGAGATGCCAGACCATCACATGAAACACGCTCACGGTGATCATCATGCCCACATGGTGCAGGATTTCAAGCGGCGGTTCTGGGTCTCTATCATACTCACAGTGCCTGTACTTCTTCTATCTACTATGATTCAGCGGTTCCTTGGACTTGGTAGTGCTCTCAGATTCACAGGAGATGTCTATGTGCTGTTTGCCTTTTCATCCGCAGTCTTCTTCTACGGCGGTTACCCATTTCTCAAAGGCATATTTAATGAACTGAAAAAAGCGACTCCGGGAATGATGACCCTTATCGCCGTGGCCATATCCACCGCGTATTTCTACAGCAGTGCTGTGGCATTCGGGCTTCCCGGTAAAATGTTTTTCTGGGAACTGGCGACCCTTATAGACATTATGCTCCTGGGGCACTGGATCGAGATGAGATCCGTTATGGGTGCTTCACGTGCCCTTGAAGAGCTCGCGCGCCTCATGCCATCAGACGCTCACAAGCTCATGCCTGACGGAAGCGTAAAAGATGTTCCGCTGAACGAACTTGCTACAGGAGATAAGGTGCTTGTTAAACCCGGTGAAAAGATTCCGGCTGATGGAGATGTGATTGAAGGCGAAACATCGGTGAACGAGGCAATGCTCACGGGCGAATCAAAACCCGTGTCCAAAAAGCCCGGGGCACAGGTTATCGGTGGATCTATTAATGGAGAAGGTTCCATCGTGGTCGCGGTAACCAAGACAGGTAAAGCCTCCTTCCTCTCTCAGGTCATTGAGCTGGTAAGGGAAGCGCAGGAAAGCAAATCAAGAACCCAGGATCTTGCCAACCGCGCGGCCATGTGGCTCACGCTCATCGCCCTCGGAGGCGGAGCCATAACACTTCTTGTATGGCTTACCATCGGAGGAAAAGACTTTGCTTTTGCACTTGAGCGCACTGTCACGGTCATGGTCATTACGTGTCCCCATGCTCTTGGACTTGCGGTCCCGCTTGTTGTAGCAGTCTCAACAGCCCTCGCGGCAAAAAGGGGACTGCTCATACGTGACCGGGCTGCATTCGAACAGGCAAGAGGTGTTCAGGCCATTGTCTTCGACAAAACAGGAACCCTTACGGAAGGCAACTTTGGTGTGACTGACGTCGTTGTCATGGCACCTGACATAAACGAAAAAGAACTGCTTCAATATGCAGCATCAGTAGAAGCACACTCCGAGCATCCCATTGCCCAGAGCATTGCTGCCTCAGCGGATGCGAAGCACCCTGTCGAAAACTTTCGAGCCATTCCAGGGAAAGGTGCCGAGGGACGTGTTCATGGCAAAGATGTAAAAGTTGTCAGTCCCGGGTATCTGAAAGAAAAAGGAATTCAGATCTCCGACGAACGAATCGAACCGCTCCTGTCCCAAGGCAAGACCGTGGTGTTCGTACTTATTGAAAACCAACTCGTGGGCGCCATTGCCCTTGCAGACATCATCAGGAAAGAATCCAAACAGGCCATCGCAATGCTCAAGAACATGGGCATCAGATGCATGATGCTTACAGGCGACAACAAACAGGTCGCCCGATGGGTCGCTGAGGAAATCGGACTTGATGAATACTTTGCTGAAGTCCTTCCACATGAAAAAGCTGAGAAAATCAAAGAAGTACAGGCCCGGGGACTTGTTGTGGCCATGACAGGAGATGGAGTTAACGACGCTCCTGCTCTTGCCCAGGCCGACGTAGGCATTGCTATCGGCGCGGGTACGGATGTTGCGGTAGAGACTGCGGATATTGTACTTGTTCGGAGCAACCCACTTGACGTGGTCAGTATCGTGTTTCTGGCCAGGGCCACGTACCGCAAAATGGTGCAAAATCTTGCATGGGCAACGGGTTATAACGCTTTCGCAATACCTCTTGCCGCGGGAGTTCTTTTCAAATGGGGAGTATTGCTCAGTCCGGCCATGGGGGCAGTGCTCATGTCTCTCAGCACGGTCATCGTCGCTATCAATGCACGCTTTTTGAAAATAAAAAACTGAATTTTGTCAGCACCTGAGTGCTCATACAGACAGAGGCTGCAAAAACGACAAATTTCTTGACAGGGGGTGGTAGTACAGCCAACAATTGTTTATATGAACATATATTCACATAAATACATATAAGAGGAAAAAACATGCCGCGAAAAATGCTTAAAAAGCGAGCAGGCCCACATAACTCCACAAGGACCCTGAAAGGGGTTATAGATGAAGAGACCGCTTTGAAACTTTCTGAGCTTTTCAAAGCTCTGGCGGATCCCACACGCGTCCGCATACTCTCTGCCCTCAGAAACGGAGAAGCCTGTGTTCACGAAATCACGGCCGCGGTGGGGATGAGCCAGTCCGCAATCTCACACCAGCTGCGTTATCTTCGAAATTTACGGTTAATCAAACACCGCCGCCAGGGACGTCACGTCTACTACCAGCTTGACGATGCCCACATACGTGACCTGTTTAACCGCGGACTCGATCATGTGAAACACGGGTAACATCATGCCTGAAAACAAACACTCAGTATTTCTATTTTTTCGAGTGGGAACTTTCTGTTCACATGGTGGTAACCTCACGCGTGCTCCATAAAATCTCGGGATTTTGACCCCTTGCGTGAGTAAATAAAAAACAGGAGGCAGACAATGAACAAAGTTGAAAAAAGTGAGGGCAAAGGATGGAAACTGGTAAAACTTGGTAGCTTCAAAGACATGGCCGACAAAAAAGGGCAATCTGCACGGGGCAAATTTTACCTTGCGCCGCTTCTCCATATTGAACAGCTGGACGCTTCGGTCAATTCTCTCAAGCCTGGCTGGATTAATCCTTTTTTACACAGGCACAGGTCTCAAGTGGAACTGTACATTTTCATAAAAGGAAAGGGGGAAATGAAACTGGGAGACAAAATTGTCTCGGTGGAAGAAGGTGACGCGGTATTTGTTGAGCCCGAGATAGAAAGGGGTGTGAGAAACAACCACGATACCGAATTGCAATTTATCTGCATCCGGGCAGCAGGAGATTCCAGAATTACATCACCGGAAGAAGACGGAATCCCTGTAAAAGAAAAGGGGTGGACACCTGAACAGCTATTGTAATTGTTGAGTAAAAAGCAATCTTGTAAACGTAGCCAACAAGGAGGAGCCTGTGAATTCAAGAGCTAAAAAGCAGAGCTACGCGGAGTTCGCGGTTAAACATCACGAACTGATCGTATTCCTTTCTGTATTGCTAACAATGTTGTTCCTCATTCCCCTCGCACACCTCAAGCTATCCCCCAACTGGTGGGAGTTCTTACCTGAAAACTCCCCTGCTTACCGTGACTACCGTTCCCTTGTAAAAGAATTCGGAGCAGCCTCCGTCCCGGCTTACATCATCGTAGAAGGCGAAAACCGTTCTCTTGTATTAAAAGCAGCTGAAGCCATCGCGAGTGAACTTAAAAAATTTGACACTGTAAAAAGCGTGGGTCTGGCAGGCGCCGCGTCCTTTTTTAGAAAACACGCGTTGCTGTACCTGTCCTTAAAAGACCTCAAAGCCTTAAGAAAAGCCGTGAAAGAAAACTTCCTGCAAGAGGCGCTGCAGAAACCTTACCCACTCGGGCTCATAAAAACCCTGAATGATTACGTAGAGGAAAAGCAAAAAACCGGCAGGCTCATGGATGTAAGAGAGCTGGAGAACCTGGAAAAAAGTGCCAGAAGTATCAACAAATTCCTTTCGATACTCGATGACGCATTTAAAGACAAACCTGTCTCCGACGATGAAATCAATGAATTCTTCGCCGGCTTCCTGTTGCCCGGGGAAAGACGAATGCCCGTGTCAGGACCAGGGTTCCTCACCACATCAGATGGGAAAGTGCTTCTGATGGGGGTTGAAGCCCATGGTGACCTCTACTCTTCCGTAAAAAAAGAAGAAAAATTTGTAAAGGAATTGCGTAAGGGAATAAGCAGTGTTTTCTCTGGCGATAAATATAAAGGGGTCAACGTGGAACTCACCGGTGGAGCTCCCCTTGACGTAGAAGGAATCGAAGTGATGAGAGAAACCCTCAACATCACAACCCCCATAGCACTCGCCGGGGTTGTCATCTTGTTTATCCTGGCTTTTAGGGGTCTCCTGCTTCCACTACTTTCCGGCATTGCACTCGCTCTTGGAATCGTATGGATACTTGGAATAACACAGGTTCTCTACGGTTCGCTCAATATGGTCAACAGCATGATAGGTGCCATGCTTGTAGGGCTCGGCATTGACTTCGGCATTCATACACTCAACCGCTACCGTGAGGAAAGGAGTAAAGGTTCCTCTCCGGAATATTCACTTGTGACCGTATTCAAGGGCGTGGGGCCCAGCGCACTGACAGGAGCACTGACAACGTCGCTTTTCTTTTTT
>JAJRZV010000031.1 GCA_024275095.1 bacterium
CCGAGAGCTCCAGGTATAATCCACGCGTGAAGCGTAAAAAACCGCTGGTTGAGTGGCAGACCCCCAGCATCTGTGAAAGCAGATTTGATAATTTTACCCACCAGGGGTACCTGTGAGGCAATATTGAGGCCCACAACAGAAGCCCAGAGACTTCTCTCGTCCCCTGCAAGACTGTAACCTGTAAAGCACAACCCCAGCGTAAGAATCATCAGGAAACAACCTGTGTACCATCTGAAAGTACCACGCGAAGCAAAATCCGCGGTCAGTGAAGTCCTGAACACATGCAGTAAAAGAAGCGCCACTATAAAATCTGCGGTCCAGCGATGCAGTCCTCTTATCCACCACCCGAATGGTATGGACTCGGTGATGTTTCTTACACTCGCAAATGGTTGAGCGGGATTGTAATAAAAAAGCATGAGAACACCGGTGATCACCTGGACTGCGAAAAGGGCCAGAACCACTCCACCGCCTGTATAGGCCAGTCCAGAGTGTGAATCAGGGATTTCTTCGCTGATAACAGTTTCCCAGATGCGCCGTATTTCCGCCTTCATCCAGCTTCCTCAATCATGAATACTACGCCCTCTTCCACCTTTACATGTTTCCGCCTCAAAGGCAGAGGCGGAGGACCTTCAAGCACTTTGCCTGTGAGGTCAAATTTGCCTCTGTGGCATGGGCAGAAGAAAATTTTCTCCGCTTTACGAAACACCACCCGACATCCAAGGTGCGTGCACGTGGTGCTCAAAGCAATAATTTTTCCACCGGCTTTTACCAGGGCCAGCTCTTCACCGTTAACCTCCACAAGCATCACCTCACCCTCTTCTATCGCATCTGCCATACCCAGAAAAACCTTCCTTCGTTTCGACCTTTTCCATCGTTGAAGGAAAAGAGCTGAATATCCTGCAGCAAGTAAAACTGCTGCAGCACCAGGCAGTGCCAGGATCAGGTTCCGCCGCTTCATGGGCCACTGCTCCAGCCCCAGGCTTTACCCTCCCCAACATGGGCGGTGGCGAAAATCCGCACCAGATATACGGCTGCGTCCTTTATTTGAGCCTGTTGATAAACAAGAAGGTCGGGCACCCCCACCACCCGTGGAGGCACAGTCTTCAAAAAGTCATTCATTGCCGTATCTATGTCTTTCTCCATCCTCTCCAGCCGCTCCTTTACAAAAAACGGCGCATGACACAAACTGCATCGTTCACTGAGAGATTTTTTTCTTTTGTTGTATTCCGCGTCTTCAACCCAGGTAACGGCAATAAATGAGTAAAGGTTCCCGGAAAGGTTCTCTTTTAAAAGCGTGCGCAATCTGTCTGCAGCTTTCGACCTCAACCCAGCAAACATGAAACCATAAGGGCTCAGACGCTTGTGATGACAGTAGGCACATGCAGGCGCTCCCGGAGCACCCGGAGCCCTGGGCCTCTCGTACACATCCACAAGGCGAAAGGCAGTCCAGTCCTCCTGGCGGGACTCAAACAAACCATGGTGGGCGGAAGCACGATAGGTTTCTATTTGAGGATGCATCCTTCCCGAGTGACATGAGGTGCATGCGGTGGAACGCCGCGCTTCACTGGCACGAAAAGCATGGGGCCTGTGGCACACTCCGCACTGTCCCTGCCACCGCGAAACGCGATGGCAATCTGCACAGGGAGATGCGCCCGCCTTCTCTGCTCCAAGAGACACCACAACAGCTTCCCAGGAGCGGTGGTGGTCACCGGAATGGAGCCCCTGTTCAAAATCCTTTCCCTCTCCGGCATGACACAGTTTGCAGTTCGCTCCACTGACAATTCTTTTTGCCTCTTTTACTTCACAGCGTGACGGCGCCTTCACGACCTCTTCCGGAGCCCCCTTCACAGGCACGTGGCATTCTGCACAACCTACAGCCACACGTGCGTGAAGAGATGACTCCCACAAAGCAATATCAGCAAGAGCGATGCCCTTGCGCAAATGACAATCAACACATCGGCGCGATGATGGAGGAACTGCAGGTTTGACCTCTTCGTAAAAAAAATGTTTCTTTCTCGACTCAACATATCCGACAACAATGAGCACTGCGAGCAGGAAGAGTGAGAAAAAAACAATCAGTCTTTTTTTCTCTTCGACATCCAGCACGGTCACCTCCTATATGAGATGGAGCTCCAGTTCCTTTCTAATCTGATAAAAACATTCTATGGCGCTTCTCGCTGCCAGTTCCGTACCAACCCCTCTGGCACCGGCACAATCACCTGCCAGGTAAAGCCCCTTCACCGGGGTTCTGTGAGGTAATCTATCCCCTCCTACCTGGCCGACCACCTGACCTGTACTGATAGCAGGTGCTCCTGTTTTCCCGATCCATCGTTCGGTAAATTTCACGTCGAACCTGTCCACCCAGAGAATATTATTTCTCAAACCTGGGACCATCTCGTCGAGAGCGTCCAGCAGTGCATCAAGCCACTTTTCAGGCGGGTCTTTCAGCGGCACATTCGTGGTTGGTGCAACGGCACAGGCTGTGATGAGCTGGGTACCTGCCGGGGCCAGCGAAGGGTCAAAATTGGTGGGAATCGGTGCGTAAACAGGAAGTATGGCGGGTATGCGACCATCTTCAACATCCGCGTAAATCCGTCGAAAGTCATCAACGGAGAGCCGGCGAAAATCAATGCTCCGGTCTCTCGCAACTCCCCCTACCAGACACCCGCACTTGAGAAGTTTCTTTTCCAAGGCCACCTTGACCTGAACAGCGATAAAGGACCCCGCTGTTTCATTCACAGCTTTAATGTACTCCTGTGGGAAATGTTCGTGGCCCACCATTTTTACCGTGTCTTTTGCTGAAGTAGTACTCACAACAATGTCCGCCTCTATTTCACGCCCACTTTCCAGAATGACACTTTTGACTTTTCCGTTATCAACTCCTATCGACCTCACTCCATCATTCACAATCACTTCCGCCCCGCACTCCTCTGCTCTTTCAACAAATGTGCCCGGCACCCGCCAGGCACCGCCTGCAGGGTAGCTCAATCGCATGTCGTTAAACATGCGACGGTAACAGTAAAGAGCTTCACCTGCGGAAACCCTCCACATGGGGAGAACAAAGTACAGACCCAGGAGAAACCCGAAAAATCCCATCAACCCAGGGTTCTGTACATAATCGAATATGAATTCTTCTATCGTGCGTCTGTCATTCATTTCGCACTCTTCATCGCTGATCGTGGCCATCTTCCACAACAATTTGATTGCAGGAGGGATCTCTCCCGGCCTCAGCCTCATCTGATAAAACAACTTTGCAAAAAACATGGGGAGTTTCCACTTCTCAGCAGGAAGTACAATATTAAAACCCAGGCCCCGAGCCTCGGACAGGCGGGAGATCTGCCTGAATTCTATTTTCTTTTCCACGCCGCACAACCACTGGGCCAGGCCTATGGGACCTTTATCGCCTCTCGAAAACATATGGGTGCCGATGTCCACTGTGAATCCATCCCTTGTGTAGTAAGAACACGAGCCCCCAATGCGCGGGTTTTTCTCGACCAGCGTCACCGGAAATCCGTGTGAAGCAAACAGGGCAGCAGCCACGCTGCCGCCAATTCCTGAACCAATAACGACAACCTGACTACTTTTCTCCTTCATTCTGTTGAAGACCGTACAGAAGGATATCCAGCACAATATCCTTGTGTTTATCCACTACTTCCCTTGAATAGAGGTCCTTCCCTCCAAAAATCATTTTCCCCAATTCACCGGAGATAAAATGAAACGCACACATGCCGAGTACTATCTGGATAATGTATTCAGCGGGAAAATCCTTGAGCCTTCCCGTGCGCACACCCAGTTCTATAAAAACCTTGAGGGAATCAAGCAAAATCTTCCCCTCGCTGCGAATCATGTCCATTAAAATGCGGTCCTTATCCACCAGCCCTCTGTGGGCGAGTTCGACCAGTTCCCTGTTGGACGCAAAAAAATCAATAATGTATGAAATGAGCTCTTTTGCCCTTTCAATATAATCCGTCTCTTTGGCCATGGAAGATGAAAAAGATTCACTTACTCTCATGTAGATACTTTTCAACACTTCCCTGTAAAGTTCGCGTTTGGATGGGAAATAATAGTAAAGCGATGCCTTGTTCATTCCACAGGCTTTTGCTATCGCCTCCATGGTGGTGGCCCTGTAACCCTTTCTGGCAAACATGCGGCTGGCCACTGTGAGGATATGGTCTTTGTTTTTAAAGGAAACCTTGGGCATACCACTTTTCTACCAAACGGACGGTAAAAAAACAAGCAAAAAATTTCAGAAATACACATATTTATCTTTCGACCCATTGAAACAAAAATTGTTCGTCAATTGCGCCTGTGTGTCTTCGATCAAAAAGCATTCCATCCTGCCATCCTTTCGAGGAACAACACAAAAACACGCCTTTTTCCGCTGAAAACTCATCATCTCACTTTCCAAAGAAGGGGGCGCATCGTTTTCAAAAATTGTTTACTTTGTTTTCAAAAGGCGTTACTAAAGTAACAATACATTCCTATTGGGGAGGAGAGAAATGAGGGTAGTTATCACAGGAAGCACTGGATTCTTAGGCAGTCACATAGTGGACTATTTTGCCCGCGACGGGTTTGAGTGCATTGCCACCGACCGGCCCGGTTCAGATTTTTCAGTAAACGAGCGTGCAGGAGCCATAATCAAGCCGCTCGACCTCATCAAAGAAGACCCCACTCCGCTCCTCGAAAACACTGACGTTGTCGTCCATGTCGCAGGTGTGTTTGACCTGAAGGCTCCCAAAGAGCTCTTATGGGCCGTGAATGTGGAAGGCGCACGGAAAATGGCGGACGCTGCGCTTAACGTTGGAGTGAAAAAATTCATCCACATCTCGTCCACGGGGGTGTACGGGAAGCCGGCACGCATCCCGTGCCATGAAGAGGACCGGAAAAAACCCCGCAACAATTACGAACTTACAAAATGGGAAGGAGCAAAGGCAGTGGTTGAATACTACGAGAAAAAAGGGCTCCCGGTGGTGGTGTTCAGACCCACCCTCATCTACGGCCCCCGCAGTCGCTACGGCCACGCCATGGCCATAGGTGCACTCGCGCTTATCAAAGCGCTGGGAAGAAAACTGGACTACATGCTCAACGGCGGTCCCATGGAGCACAGCGTCCACGTGGAAGACGTGGCACGTGCAGCACTTTACGCGGCAAAAAACGACTCCATGGTCGGTAACGCCTACAACGTGGCAGATGAAACCCCGGTGCCTCTTGGAGAAATGATGAAAGCCATCATGGACGCCCTCGGCGTTGAAGCCAGAAAATCCATCAAGTACATACCATTCCTGTGGAAAATCATGGTTACCCTGGTGTTGATGCTTCCGTCTGCACTTGAACGACGCCTGAACCGCGACCTGGAAAAGCTGTGGAGAAAGGTGATGAAAAAACTGGACATGGAATCCCCCTTTATTCCACGCATTGACAAGGGCTGGCTCAAGTACGTGGGTGTCAGCAACGTGTATTCCAACGAGAAGTTGAAAAAGACAGGCTTCGAATTCAAGTTCCCCGACTATCGCAAAGGCATGGAAGAAACCATTCGGTGGTATATCAATCACGGGTGGATACCGGACAGGATCATCCCGCGCGAAAAACCATCAAAAGGCCAAGCACAAATAAAAGAAGAGCAAAAAAACGCCTGAGCCACACGGCACGGCTGATAGCAGCGAGGCGTGCTCCAGCTACCGAGAAAAACAGGCTGAAGGCCGCCACAGCAATCCCGGCACGAAAGTCAACCCAGCCTTTCCAGATATACCCGCCCGTGCCCACCACAGCGTTGATAAACACAATGAAAGAAGATGTCCCGACCGCACTGTGAATGCCCGCGCGGAGAAAAAACACCTGAAGGGGCACCGCCACAACACCTCCACCGACCCCGAAGTAACTGGAAATAACCCCTGCTGCAAAACCCACAAGCAGGTTCCTGAACAGCGTATCCGTGCCACCACCGCCCTCTTCAAACACGCCGGCCCTTCTGGAAAACATGTACACCGCCACGGCAATCTCAAAAAAACCAAAGAGCTTCATCACCACAGAAGCACCGGAATGAACATTCAGGTTGACTCCAAGCACAACTCCAGCCAGGCCTCCTGCAGCAATCTGCAGGCCCCTTCGCATGTCCACATTTTTGTGGTAAAGGTGTGTCACAAAAGCTGCGAAAGAATTTACCACAATCACGAATAATGATGTGGCCACAGCAACGTGACCAAGTATCTCCGATGAATATCTACCCTGCAACACAAAGTAAAAAAAGGGCACAAGTATAACACCGCCGCCTATTCCAAGATGCCCGGCCAAAAAAGCTGCTGCTCCTCCAGCAGCGCCCCACCACAGATACGTGATAAAAAAATTACTCACTCACTTCTATGGATACTAAAGTTTCATCCGGCTGTACATTATCGCCGGGATTTACAAATACCTCTTTTACCATACCCCTGACAGGTGCGCGAATTTCGTTCTCCATCTTCATGGCTTCCACGATGAGCAGCACATCGCCTTTTTCAACCACGTCGCCCACGTTCACATTTACCTTCACCACCGTCCCCGGCACAAGTGTAACCACGTCTCCGGGACCCTTCGGTCTCGGCCGGCCGAGTTTCCTTTTATCCTCAACGGCAACAATTTCTCCAATTTCCGTGGGGAGCACCTCTACCAGCGGTTCAATGATCACTTCTTCCACTATTCCATCTATTTTCAGGAAATACGTTCTCCTTCCCGAGGCTCTGGGTGAAACACCGGACACCTTCACATGGTATGTGTCACCGTGAACCGTCATGTGAAACTCGCTTGGTGCATACCGAATGTGCGGGACTTCTTCTTCCGCTTCTTCTTCGGGAATCTCTTCCTCGTGAGGGTGTTCCTTGTAATCCAAGAATTCAAGAAACACGGCGGGAAAAAGCGTGTACGAAAGTACATCCTCAATTGACCTGGCACGGTCTCCCAGTTCCTTCGTGCTTTTTTCCAGTTCGGGCTCCAGGAGATCCGCCGGCCTCACGTCCACAACATCCTCATCACCGAGAATTTTCCGCCTCAGTTCCTCATCGACCGTTCCAGGAGGCCTTCCGTAAAGCCCTTTCAGGTAGTTGCGCGTTTCATTGGTGACCACCCTGTAACGCTCGCCGGTGAGAACATTCAGTGTTGCCTGAGTACCAACAATCTGGCTGGTGGGAGTCACCAGCGGCGGATATCCGAAGTCACGGCGTACGTTCGGCACCTCGCGAAGAACCTCATTCATCCGGTCCAGAGCATTCTGTTCCTTCAACTGGTTGGCCAGGTTGGAAATCATACCGCCGGGTATCTGCCACACGAGCACGGAAGGGTTTACAGTGTTGAATTCGCTCTCGTATTCTTTGTACTTCTTTCTCACCTTTCGAAAATAATGAGCGATTTCCTCAAGTAATTTCAAATCAAGGCCCGTATCATACTCCGTACCTTTCAATGCAGCCACGATGGTCTCTGTGGGAGGTTGAGATGTACCTGATGCAAATGGCGAAACAGCGGTGTCAAGTATGCGCACTCCACTCTCTACGGCCTTGAGATAAGTGGCGGTACCCATACCACTCGTTTCATGAGTATGCAGGTGAACAGGAACACGCAGGCGCTCCGTCATCCGACCTATCAGTTCTTCCGCCGCATAAGGTGAAAGCAATCCTGCCATATCCTTGATGCAGATAATATCCGCTCCCATCTCCACCAGCCGTTCACCCAGTTCCACAAAATACTCCGGGCTGTGTACAGGTGAAATCGTGTAGCACACAGCGGCTTCGACAATCTTTCCGTGCTTCTTGACGGCGCGTATTGAAGATTCCATATTTCTTATATCGTTGAGAGCATCAAAAATTCGGAAGATATCAATACCATTTTCCGCAGCCTTTTCCACGAACACCTCTACGACATCGTCTGCATAATGCCTGTAACCAACGAGGTTCTGGCCTCTCAAAAGCATCTGGAGCTGCGTGTCCTTCACCTTTCCCGGATAGCGCGCAAACGCTCCCAGGGATCCTCCTTCAGGTACCTCAAGCACGAATCAAAAGTGGCTCCTCCCCAGACCTCCAGAGACCAGTATCCCACCTGATCCAGCTTTTCACAAATAGGGAGCATATCTTCCGTGCGCATGCGGGTGGCAATGAGAGATTGATGACCATCTCTTAACACGGTTTCGGTAATAAGCACTTTTTTCCCTTTAAACTTCTCCTTCAGCATGCAACTCCTCCTGTAATTTTCAAAATCCTTCGTAAGCGGCAATGGCCGCCGCTATGGCAATAACACGGTGGTAAGGGTCTTCATCGTAATGATAATCGAGAAGTTCTGGATGCTCCTCAATATAACCGACATAGAATTCTCCTCTCTCAAACGCTTCTGTACTCGCCAGCGCCAGGTGGAAAGGAATGGTCGTTTTCACGCCTTTTATGACGAACTCCTCGAGTGCACGGCGGGCACGCATAACCGCATCCTTCCAGGTGCGAGCCCACACGGTCAGCTTGGCGATGAGCGAATCGAAATGCGGAGGGACGATGTAATCCTTGTAAACCGCGCCGTCAATGCGCACTCCTGTACCACCCGGCGAATAATAAGCAGTTATACGGCCGGAGCTCGGTGCAAAGTTGCGCTTGGGGTCTTCAGCATTTACACGAAATTCAATCGCGTTTCCGTAAATCGAAACATCCCTCTGCTCAAAAGAAATGCGTTCTCCTGAAGCAATGCGAAGCTGCTCCTTTACTATGTCAATACCGGTAATACTTTCGGTTACAGGGTGCTCTACCTGCAGGCGTGGGTTAACCTCCATGAAATAATACTTCCCGCTGGAATCAACCAGAAACTCCACTGTACCTGCGTTCACATAACCAGTGTACCGTGCGATTCCCATGGCTGCTTCAGCCATCTCCTGACGTGTCGGCTCGTCGAGTATCAGTGACGGAGCGATCTCCACGAGCTTCTGGTTCTTTCTCTGCAGGCTGCAATCGCGTTCAAAAAGATGGCGTATGTTACCGTGTGAATCGGTGATAATCTGCACCTCCACGTGATGTGGACGTTCGATGAACTTCTCGATAAACACTTCCCCGCTTCCGAAAAACTTTTCTGCCTGGGACGAAGCACTGGCGAGCTCTGAAGCGAGGTCCTCAGGAGACTCCACCTTCCTGATCCCCCGACCTCCACCACCGTAAGAGGCCTTTATCAGCACGGGATAGCCCACCTCCGCCGCCACGGCTTCTGCCTCTTCTGCACTCTGAACAGGCCCTTCCGAGCCCGGAATAACGGGAACTCCGAGCTTCTTCGCAATGGCCTTCGACCGCTGCTTGTCACCCAAAAGGCGCAGCGTTTCTGGATTGGGACCGACAAAAATGAGCCCCTTTTTTCTGCAAAGTTCAGCAAACTCTGCTTTCTCAGATATAAATCCATATCCCGGGTGCACAGCGTCCGCGCCACAACTCACAGCGATGTGAACAATGACTTCGGGATCAAGGAATGAAGCCACAGGATCACCTTCGAGCAGGTGTGCTTCATCTGCTTTTTTTATGTAAAGTGCTGTGGAATCCACTTCAGGGTAGATAACCGCTGTCTTGATGCCGAGTTCTTTACAGGCCCTGATAATTCGGCTCGCAACTTCACCCCTGTTGGCTATCAGTACCTTCCTGATCACGGAATCTCTCCTTAACTGAATGGTAATTCAACTAAGTATACCGAATAAGCAGCCCGGCGGGCAAGTATTACGGGTCAAACATGTCCAGGCTGGAGTTGCTTTTGTTCGCCTTCCTCTTCCCTGGTAAATGGTAACACACAACCTCAGTATCCACTGCGTTCTTCTTCAACATGCACGGGTAATCCCCTTGGTTCTGGTTTGACATCATCTGTATCCACATATAACATGTTGATAAATGAAGAAAATTCTGCTCAGGTTTCTAATTCTTTTTTTCCTGTCACCCGGAGGGTGCGGTAAAAGCACTTTTTATTTTCCAGATGGTTTCATGTGGGGTGCGGGTTCCTCTGCCTACCAGACTGAGGGCAACAATTTCAACTGTGACTGGTACGTGTGGGAAAGAAAAAGCCCGTTCTTCATAGAGGTGCCTGCTGGAAAAGCAACAAA
>JAJRZV010000032.1 GCA_024275095.1 bacterium
AATCAGGGATAGGGTGGGTGGGAAATATAAAGTATGATTAAATATTTATCCGTTCTATAATGATAAATTCATAAACCGTGAGTTTGCGATATGGATATAAGTGAGCTTTTTGAAAAAATAGCTTCTTTTGTATGGGGGGCTCCTCTTCAGATTGCCCTTGTAGGTACGGGAATATACCTCACTTTTGTGCTTTGTTTTATTCAGATCAGAGGATTCGGGCATTCGTGGAAACTTCTGCTGAAGGGTAAGTGGGATGATGAAGCTGAAGGCGAGATTACCCCTTTCCAGGCTCTTACCACTGCTCTTTCAGCGACCATAGGTACCGGAAATATTGCGGGAGTGGCGACAGCTATTGCCGCTGGAGGACCTGGAGCCCTTTTATGGATGTGGGTCACGGCTCTTGTGGGTATGGCCACCAAATATACTGAAGCCATACTTGCAGTGGCTTTTCGCAAAAAAGACGGAGGAGTCTTCAGGGGCGGCCCCATGTATTATCTGGAGAGGGGACTTGGATGGAAACGTGCAGCGTGGGCATTCGCATTGTTCGGTACGATAGCTGCTTTTGGTATCGGCAATATGGTTCAGTCAAATTCCATTGCTGTGGTGGTGCACAAATATACAAGTACCCCACCGTGGATAACAGGCCTTGTCCTCGCGATAATGGCGGGTTTGGTGATCGTTGGTGGTTTGAAGCGTATTGCAGCTGTGGCTGAACGTCTGGTTCCCTTTATGTGTATCGGATACGTTGGTGGAGGTCTCATTATTATATTCAAGCACTTTCACTTGTTGCCGGTTGTACTTGGTGAAGTGGTACGTGAAGCCCTTACCCCTGAGGCAGGGAAGGGGTTTATTGCAGGTTTGATTGTAAAAGAGGCCGTCAGGTTCGGCATTGCCAGAGGGCTTTTTTCCAATGAATCAGGCCTTGGTTCAGCTCCTATTGCTCATGCAGCTTCCCAGGTAAAGCATCCGAAAGAGATGGCTCTTATTGCAATGATGGGACCTTTTATTGATACACTGGTCGTGTGCTCAGTCACAGGATTGGTAATTCTCATGACGCAGCCAGATATTATCAATCTCAAAAGTGCAGCGATAACAGCGGAAGCATTTAGACTCGGAATGGGTGGTGCAGGAGAAGCTGTGGTTGCAATGGGTCTTACCCTTTTTGCATATTCAACTATACTGGGATGGTTTTATTATGGCCAGCAGTGTTTTACTTACATTTTTGGTACCCGCGGGGATTTCCTCTACAGGTTATTATTTGTTATTCTTGTATGGATAGGGGCTTTTGTGAGAGTAGAACTGGTATGGAATTTGAGTGACGTAATGAATGGCCTGATGGCTGTCCCCAATCTTGCAGGACTTATTGGGCTATCACTTTTAGCCAGGAGGCTTTCGCGTGAAACATCTTATTGAGTTTATTATGCGAGGCGGTCCATTTATGTACCCCATCATTGCGTGCTCTGTATTCGCGCTGGCTATTTTCATGGAGAGATTGTGGGCTACTCGTCGAGCTGCAACAATTCCTATGGAATCTATCAAGGAAATAGAAGAAATGGTAAAAAAGGGAAGTATTTCTGAAGCCCACGCTGTTGCAAAAAGAGAAAATTCAGTGGCCGGGAGACTTATCGCTCATCTTCTGGCCCGTACTGGTGAAAATCTGGATATGGATAATCTGAGAAGAAGTGTTGAAACCATAGGTAAGACTGAAACAGCTTTTCTTTACCGAAGAGTTGAAACACTGGGAACACTTGCCAGTGTAGCCACTCTCCTCGGATTGCTGGGAACCATCTCAGGTATGATCAAAATGTTTGCCACAATTTCACAGAAACAATTTGTTAACCCAGCGGATCTTGCAGGTGGTATATCGGAAGCTCTTTATACGACTGCTGCAGGGTTATCAGTGGCCATTCCAACGCTTTTAGCTTACAGATACATCTCCTCAAGAATTGAAAATATTGTCGTAACTCTTGAGGAAATGGCGCAGTCCTTTGTTGAGAATATTCAAAATACGCAGCATTTAGAAAAAATTCAAAAAGAGTAGAATGGAATATACTGTCTATCATGGAATATGAGGTCGAAAATCTTGTAACAGGTGGTACAGGTTTTATCGGATCACATCTGGTACGTCTTCTTCTTTCGAAGGGTGAAGAAGTTGCTGTAGTATCTCGCCGTGGTGATAAAGGTCTGAATCTTGCCGATGTTAATGATGCGAATCTTAAACTGGTTAAAGCAGATCTCCTGAACTCAGAGTCCTTGGAGCACAACCTCCCCAAAGCACGGTATGTGTATCACCTGGCAGGTCTTGTCCGAACAGGTCAGGCATATCGAAAAAAAGTGTTCGATATTAACTACCATGCAACGTGCAACCTGTTCAGGATTTTGAAGGATAAGAAACCCGAAAGAATTGTTTACCTCGCTTCTATTTTTGCCCTTGGGAAGGGTACGGAGACTCGTCCTGCCACTGAGGACACGCCCTATAATCTGGAAAATTATGCGAAGGTGATTCCCTATTTCGCCGCCAAACGGGAGGCTCAAATTTTCGTGGAAGAACATGTAAAGAAAGGTATGCCCGTGGTATTTGTGTATCCGTGTTTTTGCTTGGGGCCAGGAGATATTTATTTATCATCTTCAGCGCTGGTGTACTTTTTTATAAAGGGCCTCGTTAAGGTGTGGTGGGAAGGCGGTATTAATGTAATGGATGCACGTGATGCTGCTGTAGGACTTTACCTGGGGATGAAGAATGGTGAGGTGGGAGAGAAATATATTATTGGCGGAAAGAATGTGACTTTTCGGGACCTTTTCAGAGAACTTTCGCAGCTTACTGGAAAGCGTGAGCCGCGTTTAAAAATTCCAAAGTCACTTATACGAGGAGGTGGCACTGTCCTTGAGAATATCCTGGGCATAAGAACACCTCTGGACAGGGGTACTGCCCTTGTGATGACCGACTACTGGTATTATTCCTGGGAGAAAGCCAGAAAAAATTTGGGTTATCAACCGCGACCGATCGAGGAGACTCTGAGGGACAGCGTTCAATGGTTCAGGGAACATGAAAAAGACGTCGTAAGGAGGTGAACTGATGCTTTTTGCCCGGCAGATTTCTCGTACCTTTCGTATTCGAAATATCAATCAACCAGGTGTTCTTGCAAGAGCTCTGCGGGTTGTTGCAGATAAAGGCGCTATTGTTGGAGACATAAGAGTTGTTCATTTCGGTTCACATTATGTTATCCGAGACATAGATGTTTTCAGTGATACTGAGAATATATTTGATGAGATTTCTACAGCACTTGAGGAAATGGAGGGCGTGGAACTTTTAGAAATTCGCGACGAAATTCTTGCTGCACATCTTGATGGCAAACTGGAAGTGCGTTCCCGAATGAGTGTGCGGTCTCAATCGGATTTGAGAAAGGTGTATACCCCCGGCGTGGCTAACGTCTGCAGGGTGCTGCTAAAAAATCCTGAACTGGCAGATGTTTATACCTGGAGAAGGAAGGTGGTGGCAATTATTACCAATGGCACAAGAGTTCTCGGCCTTGGAAATATTGGAATCGTGGCGTCACTGCCTGTGATGGAAGGCAAGGCGGCCTTATTAAATCAACTTGTCGGGCTTTACGGAATACCCATTCTTGTCAATACGCGTGATGTAGACGAGTTCGTTGAGCTCGTTGTAAAGATTTCCGAAAGTTTTGGAGCCATTCATCTGGAAGATATTGAGACTCCCGCATGTTTCGAAATTGAAGCTAAACTGGTGGAGCGCCTGGAAAAACCGGTAATGCATGATGACCAGCATGGAACGGCTGTGGCTGCTCTTGCTGCAGCCATTAACGCATGCGGTAAGGCCAAGGTGAATATCAATCGAATTTCATTCGGTATTGTGGGCCTTGGAGCAGCGGGCTTTGCTATTGCCAGGCTTCTGATGGAATACACGGGCCGAAGTGTCCTGGGATATGACATTAAAGAAGATGCTGCAAGAAGGCTTGAAGCAGCAGGTGGTAAAGCTGCTGAAGGAATACGGGAGATATTTGCTGAAGCTGACTTTGTTGTTCTTACCACAGGTGTGTCCAACCTGGTAAACGAAGAGTGGATAAAAGAGGGTCAGATCGTATTTTCTTTGACCAATCCTGAACCGGAAATTTCCCCGGAAAAAGCAGTTGCTGCTGGAGCCGCCTTTGCTGCTGATGGGAAGATGATAAACAACATTCTTGCATATCCAGGTGTGTTCAAAGGGGCTATTAAGGCACGTGCTACCCGGATTACGTCAGATATGCTTATTGCTGCGGCGGAGACCATTGCACGATGTACTCCCGCCGATGACCTTTTACCTGATCCGCTTAATATCGAAGTCCACCGGCGTGTTTCTCAGGCCGTGGCAATGAGCGCTCAAAGGTGCGGTGTTGCCCGCGTGGATCTCGACGAAGAGATCCCCGGTGGAGGGCGCGCGCACACATGAAAAGAGCTCTATTGGTGAATCCTCCTGTATATGACTTCGCCGCGTATGATTTCTGGATGAAACCTTACGGGTTGTTAAAGTTAGCCAGAAGATTTTTATCGTCGGGATGGAAGGTATATTTTTTTGACTTTACTGATCGGTTCAACCCGAGATTTACGGATACTGGAACAGCACGCTCGGACAGGTGGGGCAGAGGACATTACGAAAAGAAAATTGTAACCAAACCTGCACCTGTTGGATACGTGCCGCGTTTTTTTAAAAGGTACGGAATTGATGAGAGAATGTTCTTGAAATACCTCCAGCATGTAGACACACCCGATGTCATTCTTATTTCTGTAACCATGACTTACTGGTATCCCGGAGCAGATGAGGTGACAGGTTGTTTAAAATACCACTTTCCCGGGTCAGATATCATAATCGGTGGGAGTTATGTAAAGCTTTTTGGTGAACATGCACACAGCAGATACAATGATGAAAGAGTGTATCTTGACGAAAACTTTGAAGTGCTCGAGGCGATTACGGGTATAGATTTTACAGACGTGGATCTGGAAGTGGCGGCCTGGGAACTCTATGATACACTCCGGTACGGAGTTGTCAGAACAACAGTGGGTTGTCCATTTAGTTGTACTTATTGTGCATCCGCTAAACTTCACGGGGCATTCAGGAAGATTCCTGTGGATGTGGTTGCAGAAGAGCTCAGGCTGATTTATTCAAAAGGCGGAAGAGATCTGGCTTTTTATGACGATGCTTTGATGTTTAATATGGAAGGGCTAAAAGAGATCATGGAAATATTGAAAAAGCACCGCATAGGTTTTAATTTTCACACACCTAATGCTATTCATGCGAGCACTGTAACCGACGATGTGGCAGTTTTTCTGAGAAAGAACGGATTCAGGACTATTTTTGTCGGTTTCGAATTCGGGAGAGAAGAGGTGCTTCAGAAGACAGGAGGGAAGGTCAGGCTTCAGGATACGACTCGATGCGTCGAAAACCTGCTTCGGGCGGGATTTAACCCTAATGATATTGTGTTTTATGTAATGTTTGGTCACCCGGATCAGGAGTTTTGCGAAGCAGAGGAAGATGTAAACGCAGCCTCGAAGTCAGGTGTTAGGATCATGTTGAGCGAGTTTTCTCCCGTTAAAGGAACGCCAGACGGGGATAGAGCAATAGAGGAATATCGAATTGAGGACCCTATTGAGACCAATAAAACAGCATTTTCGATCAAAAAATTCGGGTTTGAAAAGGTGAATGCGCTTAAAAATAAAGTTAAAGAGCTGAACAAAAGGCTCGCAGCATAATTCAGTCAGGAGGCTTACATGTTAAAAACCTTCCCCTTTCACGCGCTCATTGTCACGGTTGTTACAATATCTTTTGTTTCCTGCTCTGAAAGCACGGACAATGGAATGAGCATTGAACCTTTTGTAGGATTCAGTGCAGGGTCCGGTGTATCATTCCCACATCAGATCAGCGGGAACTCTTTGTATGAAAAGGCGACCTTGTATGCAAGGCTTATAAAAGAACTTGGAGGTAATACACTCAGAATAGCAATTCCATGGGTTGATATTGAACCCCAGTACATTGCAGATTTTCCAGAGGATACAACCACGGATGTCAATGACCTTGTATCCGCTTACACAGTTCACCCCGGAGTTCAGTGGGACGCTTTCGACGAGGTCATCGAGGCTTATAAAGAGGCTGGTATCAGGATTATTGCGACTGTTGGTGTTGGATACTCGGGCGAACTTCCGTATTACAAAAATAATCATCTTTCACCCGATGATGTAGATGAAGAGGAGTATTTAAACAGAATAGAAATATACACAAGAGCTGTTGTCCGCAGGTACGGCAATTACATAAAAATCTGGCAGCTTGAAAACGAACTCAATGTGGCATGTGAAACGGTTTTGTGGGGCTGGAGAAGGGGGGCGAGATGGTGTGATTTTGATTTTTTGACGGAGTTGATAAAAAGGCTTTACAGAGCGGTTAAAACAGAAGACAGTGATGCGCTTACCACCCATAATTTTCATACAGATTTGCACTGGTTGAAAGATGTATATGAATGGTACGATTATGTGGACATAATCGGCCTCGATGCGTACCCCAATTATTTAAGCGGGCGTGTTCCCAGAGGACACTGGGTGGGAGAGAGGGTAAAAAAGACACGGACTCTCTTTCCTGAGAAACCGGTTGCTGTAATTGAATCCGGATATCCCACACAACCGGAAAAAAAGGGGTTTTCAGAGTCGGGTCAGGCGGAGTTCATCAAAGAAGCGATTGAATCCACATTTGAAAATGGAGGAGTGGGGTTTTTGTATTTTACTCTTGTGACTTCTGAACAGGGCGGTGCCGGGCTTCAGGATGTAGAACCTTACTGGGGATTGTTCCGCAAAGATGGTACCAGAAAGAAGGGATGGTATGCATATGCAGAAACAGTATCCCTGCTGAATTTCAGGTAAAGTTATGTCAGTAATAAATAAATTAAAATCTTCAATTCCGTATTCAGCAAGATGGTGGTTGATAAAAAAATTTTTTGCTTCTCTTAATGATGCAACGAGACATGAAGTGCAACTTTTGACCAATAAGATTGAGAAAGACCGTGTTTTCGTGTTTACACCGTATGACGACTGGAATTCCATAAAGCAAAGACATCACCATATGGCCGTGGAAATTTCCCGAAAAGGCGAGCTGGTGCTGTTTGGATCACGAAAAAAGAAAGATAGGTTTAAAGGTTGTATTAATAAGGTGAGCGACAACCTTTATCTTTATTGTTGCGATCCTGTTGAATTGGTTTTGTTTCTGTCCACGAAAAAGCGGGTTTATGTGATCAGTTACTACCCATACTGGGGAAAGGTGTTTGCAGAGCTGGCTGATGGTGAAAAAATAATAAGCGTTTTTGACGCAATAGATCATCCTCTTATCTATAAAATTGATGCAGGATGGAAAAGAGCGGTTGAAGATTTCGATTATGCATTAGAAAAAAGCACTCACGTTTTTTGTGCATCTCAGGCTCTTTCCGATTATGTCAGTTCCAGAAGGGAAGAGAGATGGGTTGTGATAGAAAACGGTGTTACCGAAAATTTTTTCATAAATCCGGAAAAAGCATTTGATATAAAGTCCCTGGTTAAAAATAACAGGAAGAATGTAATGTTCCACGGTGTGTTCAGCAGGTGGATTGACTTCAGGCTATTGGAAAGTGTCGTAACAGGCATAAAGAATGTTAATTTTGTTTTCATGGGATACGACATGTACGGTCAGTTTAAAAATTACATTCTCAGTAAAAATTTAAAAAATGTTTTTTTTCTCGGTTTTATAAATTATGAAGATTTGCCTTCATATATCAGAAGTGCCGATGCTGGGCTTTTACCATTTAAAATGGACGAGGTCGGTAGATGCGCTTCTCCTGTCAAACTTCTCGAGTATTACGCAGCAGGCGTGCCCGTAATATCCACACCGCTTCCCTATAGCATATCGAAGCAGGCTTTTATAGCTTCAAATCCAGAAGATTTCATAAAAAAAATAAAAGAAGCGCTGAACGAAAAGGCTCGACTGAGCGAGGTGCTTAGAAGTATTGCTTTGGATCATCTGTGGAGCAAAAAGGCTGAAGAAATGATTGCATATTTGTTAAATTAATGAGAGATGTTGAAAACATGGAAAAGAATGTAGTAAAAGCGCTTGAAAGCGAGGTGGTAGAGGCTAAGAATGAACTTAATACTCTTTATACATCAAAAGCTTTTTTAATCTCTAAAATTGGAGAAAACATTTTATCTGTATTAACCAGTAGTAAAAAAAAGATAGAATGGGAGCACATCAATTGCAAACCATCTAATGCTGTTTTCTTTATTGGAGCAGAGAATTATCCTGCTTTTATAGACAGAGTAAGATCAGTAGCAAAGAAATTTTCCACTATTTTGTTCTTTATAGTAGAGTATAAAACTTCTTTGAATTGTGAATGTAAAATAACAAAAAACGATAACATTATATACTTGTTCTGGCACAGGAATTCTATAAAGAATAATGATCTCGTGAAGCAAATTTTTTCTCATGTAGAAAATAATTTTATATGTAACGCAGTGGTAGTAGATTTATCTCGCAATGGTGAAAATGATATTTCTCAGCTCGTTGCTTCTTGCTTTTCTGCTTCAATTCTTCGGCTTAATGAAAAGACTATAAAAGACTTGTTGCGTGCAGAGAATGAAATGGATTTTTTGAAATATTTTTTCCCCAGTGCAAGTATTATCGTTGTTAATCACAATAAAATAGCTTTTACAAAGATGTGTATAGACAGCATTATAAACAATACAGTGTATCCATTTTATGAAATACTTCTTGTAGATAATGCTTCTAACGATGGCTCCAAAGAGTATTTTTCTATGCTTGAAGCCGATATTCCTGCATTAAAGTTTATATCAAGAAATGTTAATGACGGCTTTTCGGGAGGTGTTAATGAGGGTCTACGGAGTGCCAAGGGAGACTTCATTGTTATATTGAACAATGACGTGATTGTGAGCCGGGGATGGCTTTCAGGGCTTATAAAGCATGCGATAAAAGAAAATGCAGGCATCGTGGGACCGGTTACAAATCTTTGCGGAACAGAAGCAATGATTAAAGTGAGATATAGAACCGTGGAGGAAATGGCCGCTTTTATGAACTGGTATAATTTCAACCATAAAGATGTTAAAGCATTTAAAGTTAAAACGTTAAACCTGTTTTGTGCTGTTATGCGCAGAGACGTTTTCGAAAAGGTGGGATTTCTGGACGAAAGATTTTCTGTGGGAATGTTTGAAGATGATGATTATTGCATGAGGATTAAGGAGGAAGGATTTGAAGTGATATGTGCTCCGAACGTTTTTGTGCATCATTTTGGCAGGGTTTCCCTTCTATCATTGTTAGACAGGAAGAATTACAGAAAGATTTTTAAAGAAAACAGAAAAAAGTTTGAAGAGAAATGGCGGTTGAACTGGTGGGTTACTCGAGGATTATCGTTACGGTTAAAAAGGATAAAGCTTTTACTTTTCGATAGATATTACTGAAACAGATTATCAGAGATAAGGAAGCATGTGGTTTTCCAATTTGATGAATATCCAGAAGCCGAAAAGGAATATTATTATGGATGCAATGCCTCCGATTAAGTAGTATTCAAGCGGCGCAAGGGTGTTAAGTAATAACGGCCTTCTAAATCCTTCGAGCAGATAGTAGAGTGGATTACCGAGAACAACAAATCGATACTTTGCGGGTATTATGTTTTCTGGGTAAAATACAGGCGTTGCATAAAAAAGGGCAAGTAGCAGCAGGTTGTAAATATAAATTACGTCTCTGAAAAATACGGCAAGGGCAGAGAGGGTAAAAGCCACACCTATTGAAAATATAGTGAGGGATACTATGGCGATAATTGAATATAGTGCTTTTACTCCAGGATATGTTCCTGTAAAGAGATAAATGGCCAGTAAAGGTATCAGGTCAAGAGCAAAGTTGACAAGAGCTGATATCACGGATGTTATTGGAAGGATTATTTTGGGAATATAGATTTTTTTTAGCAGCTCGCCGTGACCTACCACTGATTGCGTGCCGTCATTAGTGGCTTCAGAAAACAGGTTAAAAAATAAAATTCCTGTAAGAGCGAATGCACTGTACGAGACATTGGGAAGGTTCGGCCTGAAAAGCACTGAGAACACCGCCGTGAGGATAAGCATCATCAATAGAGGGTTTAACATGGTCCATAGAAAACCCAGGACAGACCGTCTGTACCGGACTTTTATGTTGCGTTCTACCTTGTTTTTTATAAATTCTCTGTATCGGTACAGTTGCTTGAACTGATTTAACATGTCTTCAATAAACATGGCGGCTATTATGAATGATTTTTACGTTACTGTCATTCCCATTTAAACCTTGTTTCTGCTAACCGATACATTTGCCTCCAAACAAGCCGGTTGAACAATACCACAACCGCGGCCATTGTAAATGTAGAAAGAAGTACCCCTGCTACATCCCCCTTGAGAGTGGCTTCAGTAATCATTGCCCCCAGTCCCTGAACCTTCAGCGTTGTGTTTCTGAATACAAAATATTCAGCCACAATGGTGGCATTCCAGGCTCCTCCCGCGGCCGTAATAAGTCCTGTGGTAAGATCCTTAAAGACAAAGGGAATGGTTATTTTTCCCCATCGATGGAGGCCTGATATTTTGTACATTTTTACAAATTCTTTTAATTATGTGGGGATTGTAGAAGCCCCTGCAAGCACATTGAATAAAATATACCACTGGCTGGAAAGAACAAGAAGTACGAGAGCATTGAACTCATGGGGCAGGTGCAGACGATGAGAGAACATAATAATGATAGGGAAAAAGGCTGTTGCGGGGATGGATGCGAGGATTTGTATAACCGGTTGTATTCGGCGTGAGAGGCGCTTGCGCATTCCAGCGTATATTCCAAGTGGCAGGGCCAGAGCCAGGGAGATGAACAGTGCTCCCAGCACTCTTGCCAGGCTTGAGAGTGCTGCTCCAGGCAACTGTAAAACGAGAGAAATATTGACCCCTCTCAGCAGTTCAAAGGAATAGTAGAGCACTGCAAACAACATCCCCGCCAGAGAGATGATGAATATCCAGGGGATGGAACCGCTCTCTCGAGGCATGCTTTTAAAACGTGTACTTTGTTCTATAATCCACTGGCTCAGCCACCCAGCTGCATCGCGTGCAAGTGAAAAGAGTCTCGAGTGTTGAACAGCGTCCAGAATGAACGATTCACTTTTTTCTTCTTCGCCGTGCGTGAGGTCAGGTTTGAATTTAGAAACCCATGCAAAAACGGGTCGCCACACGATCGCGTCCGTTAATACAATAACGATAAGAATGAAGAGCACACCACATGCAACTTCTACCATTTTACCCTGTTGGGATGCAGTATAAATGTAGGCTCCTATGCCCGGCATGATGTAACTTCGATCGCCGATGACAAGCATCTCGCAGGCCATGAGGAAGAACCAGCCTCCTGCAACAGATAGCATGGCGTTCCAGGCGAGTGAGGGGACGGCAAAAGGAAGTTCTATTTTGAGAAATTTCATGAAAGCATTGAGTTTAAATGCGTCGGATGCCTCGCAAAGATATTCTGGTACGCTTTTAATGGAAGAATAAAAAGCGAAGATAAGGTTCCATACTTGGCCTGTAACAATCAACACTATGGACGAAAGTTCAAGGGCCAGGCGTGAACCTCCAAAAAAGGATGTGAAGGATACCACAACCGCCGGCATGAAGCTGAGTACAGGAATGGATTGGAGCACGTCCAGTAAGGGTACAAGAACCCGTTCCATGATCCTGGAGTGGGCTGCTGCATACCCGTATGTAAGCGCTATCCCCAGACTGATGAAAAGGGCGATAAATATTCGTGATATAGAATAAAGCCCGTATAGAGGAATGTATTTGAAGTCCAGTGAAATAAAAGGTTCGTGCCGGGCTTCTCCCCATCCTCCTGAAGCACTGAACAGTAGGGCCACGAGAGAAACAATCAGAAATATAACAGCGGCATCTACAGTGATACCGGTTAAAATTTTTGCTGATTGGCGTTTGCCAGGCATGGAGTAAATATGCCACTTATGGAGCAGGATTTCAAAGATGCTTGTTTATTATATTACTATCTGCCGATGAAAACTCAGGAAATTACGTCACTACTTCTGGACTTTGCTAATGCTTCCTTCCACTCGTAAAAGTCAATTAACTGCTGCAGCTTTTTGGGCCGCAATATGAAGATCATCCTCTCTTTCACCTGAATGTACCCGAGAGTATGGAGTCTGTACAGTATAGATTTGATAAGTGGTGCATCTGCTGCCACACGTGACTCCAGTTCATCCAGGTCAAGATGAACCTTGACACCAGGAGCCTCTCCGCCTGCTTCCCGTGCAAGCTGTAAAATTACATTGATGATCTGGCTTTCACGGTCTCCCAGCAAAAGATTTTCCAGTATTTGGTCGGTACGCCATAACCGATGAGCCATTTTTCGAAGAATTTCTATCGCCACGTGGGGGTAACTGCGAATCACGTTTTCAAATTGATCCTGGCTGATTTCAATTAAAATAGATTCCGACCTTGTTACAGCTGTTGCACTCCTGGGTTTCCCGGTAAGCATGGCCATTTCGCCAAAAAATTCTCCCTTTGTGAGAATGGCGATATTCTTTTCTTTTCGTCCGGAGCGTTTTTTTATTTCTATCTCACCTTCATGAATGATGAACATGGTGTTACCTTTTTCTCCTTCTTTGAACACGAGAGTTTGTGGAGGGTAAATTTTACCGTGCCGTTCAATAAGCTCTTCGATATTCCTTTTACGAACACTCATTTAATCTATTATATGTAGTATATCGTTCGAGTTCAATGTTCTTTATGTATATATCAGTGTGCCTACATTTTTGTTTTCAAGGGCCAGCGTAAGATTCCCCCTCACCAATCCGTTTACGATTCGAATGCTTTTAATATGAATTGCATTTTTCATTAACTCCAGGACCTTTCTTTCCACCACAAGGTCTGGCAGGTTCATTTTTACAAGTTCATCCACACTGATTCGAGGTATAAATGTAGCTGCAGGATTTTTTTTGGGGTCATCGGTATAAAGTCCATCTTCGTCTTTTACAAATATGACATTTTTTGCCCCCAGCACTTCACCTATAAGGAATGTGCCCACATCAGTGCGACACTCTGGAATTTGCCCTTTTGTAGGAGGTTCCTCCCAGTATTCATACGGTGGCATTCCGGAGATTATGGGGGTGCAGCCGGTGTTAAGATACAGGCCTATAATGTCAAATGTCTCTTTGGGAATGTAAACGCCGCCGTGGGGTGCTAAAAGTAACTGCAACATGCGGGCGTTTTGCCGTGAAACCGAAGTTCCCAACTTTGCGAGTACACCGGGTGGCATTCCGAGTTCTACTGCCAGGGCATAGGCATGTCTTGAACGAGTGCCTCCGCCTACTGTAATGATAAGCCTCCTTTTTTTCATAAGCCGGGCCAGCTCTTCCACCAGTGGATAAACCGCGGCACGTCCCCTGTCCATAATGGACTGTCCACCGATTTTCACCACTGTTACATCCGGGAATATCTTTACAGTATTTTTACGATGCAGAAACTGAAGCAGTGCATCGCTTTTTCGCGCGTTGGTGTGAATGCTTTTTTTTCTATTTTCAGCCATGGGCGGTGATCACTGTTCCCGCATTTTTCCCCTGAAGCACACGCTCAAGCATTTGAGGCTTAAGTCCGTTGATAATGTACACTTTTTTACAGTTTCTTGCTTTGAGCAGAACCTGAAGCATCTGGCGTTCAACAGGAAGTTCATCGTCGCTCCAGGAAAGCATTTCTTTTGCTGTGATTTTTTTGACAGGTTTTTGGGGCGCCCCCGAAACGTGATCTGGCCTGTATACGCCGTCAATGTCTTTGATCAGAATGCAACGCTTCATTCCGAACGTTTCAGCAATAGTAAGTGCACCGGTATCAGACCCATGCAAAGGTTCCTTTTGTGAGGGATATTCCCAGTAATGATAAGGCGGCATTGCTACTATTACGGGTATCGCCTTGGATGCCAGAAAGAAGGGGAGTTTTTCAAATTCGTCTTTGGTTACTCTTATACCGCCGTACGGAGCGAGTAAGCATTGGATGAGCAGGGCATTTTGTTCATGGGCGGCTTCTGCAATGGCTGCAAGTGCACCTGTAGGGAGACCCAGATCCATTCCAACTGCGTAAGTATGACGCTCACGGATGCCCCCGCCTGTTGCCACAATTATGCGGTGCCTTGTTGCAAGCCGTCCGATGGTTTTGATCAGCGGCAATATTGCATTTTTCCCCCGGTCTATAACGCTGCCCCCCCCAATTTTCAGCAAGTTTGCATCAGGTAAAATGCGTCTTTCACGGGGTTGGTGAGTCTTTTGCTGAACGGTTTTACTCACCAGAGATTCCTTCATGAGTGTACTGGCAATATGGAACCGGGACGGTGTTTTTTCTATTTCGATGGTGCCTGGTGATTGTTTTTTCAAAGAGCACACGGGGAGATTTTACGAAATCGTCGAATAAGGAGCTACTTTTATATCAGTTTTAACGTTATCACCAATGTACTCGAAAACACCCAGAGTATTTCCGTCTTTTTGAGGCACCACATGTACAAATCGAGGGTCTATGCTGATTTCGACACGTTGTCCAGTGTTTACCGTTTTATTCCCCATCCACGACTCCTTTGATACAAGTGCCGTGTGAGCAAGCCGATACACAATTCTTGTATATCCGGGACATTCTGCTACCTCTTCAACCACAGCTTCTGTGCCTTTTCCGGTGATGCGGTATATACCTTCGGGGCGGATGAATACGATAGCCGGACCTTCGGGTATATCTGTATTGACGGGGATGTTAATATCTCCTGAACAGAACACACCTGTTTCACCAGAGCGCTTTACATAACCAGAGATGATGTTTGAGTATCCTACCAGTCGTGCCACTTCCCACGTGGCTGGTTTTTGGAGAATATCTCCGGGAGAGCCCTCCTGGACGATCTGGCCGTTTATCAATACACCAATCCTGTCGGAGAGAACCGCTGCTTCCTCGAAGTCATGTGTTACAAATATAGTGGTAACATCAAGCTGTTTCTGGATGCGTCTGAGTTCTCCTCTCAGCTCCTCTCTGGCGGTACGATCCAAAGCATTGAACGGCTCGTCCAGCAGAAGAAGCACCGGGTCCGTCACCAGGGCTCGAGCGAGGGCAATGCGCTGGCTCTCTCCACCGCTGAGGCCGTGGACGCTTCTGTAGAGCAGGTGTGAAATCCCGGTGAGTTCAGCGATTTTTTTTATTTTCTGGCGCACAAGTGACTCGGGGAGCTTTTTTACCCTCAACCCAAAGGCAATGTTGTCGAATACGGTGAGGTGAGGGAACAGCAGATTTTTTTGAAACACCATTCCAACCCGCCGGCGTTCAGGTGGGAGATTTGACGAGTCCGCACCAGCGATAATGACAGTTCCCTGTTTTTCCCTGCGCAGACCGCTGATGAGTTCGAGGAGTACGCTTTTACCTGCACCCGAGGGTCCCATTATGGTGTAAAATTCGCCTTTTTTCAGCTCGAGACTTAACGGTCCAAGTTGAAAAGAATCTACCCGGTATACGAGTTTTTCAATGCGGAACATTCTTTTTTTCCCTCCATACTATTATTCTCATTCCGATAAACACCACCAGCGTAAGCAGTATCAGCACCGTGGCCACTGGTCGAGCATATGCAAGGCCATACGATTCAAATCTCTCGTACACAAGCACAGGTGCTGTCATGGGATGATATGCGAGCACCACCACTGCACCAAACTCGCTGATGCCTCTTGCCCACATCATGAGCATGCCTGATGCAATATGCCTTTTGACCAGCGGTAGCGAGACTTTCCAGAAGACCTGCCATGGTGATGCTCCCAATATTCGGGCTGCCTTTTCCAGATTTGGATCGAGCAAAGAAAAGCCTTCTCTTACCTGGTTTATGAGAAAAGGAGCACTGACGAACAGCATGGCAATTACGATACCTGGAACGTCTCCTACAAAGTGAATGCCCAGGCTGCTGAAGAAACGCCCGGCGAAAAAGCGCTTGCCAAACACAAAAAGCAGAGCGACTCCAGCAGCAGTGTGGGGGATGATCATGGGTAGGTCTACAAATGCACTGATAACGCTTTTGCCTGGAAAGTGACGCCGTGCGAGCAGATATGCCAGTGGCACGCCGGTTAATGTTGCTATAAGGGTCGCGTAAAGAGCCGCGCGGAATGTGAGCCCGATAGACTGCATCACTTCTTTTTCGCGTGCGGTTTCCAACAGTACCTGTGGAGTGTTTGCTGCTACAAGCTTGGCCAGTGGAATTACCAGAAATATGACAATAAGTGCACCAACTCCGGCAAAAATGCCCGTAAGTAATTTTTCTCGTGATAATAAAGAGACGCCGACAACCCCGTTTTTGCTGGTCAGGCTCACTGGGATATCACATGAATTCGTAGTGCTTCTGGCATGAAGTCACGGTCTGGAGATACCGGAGGCACGAGAGGTTCTTGAAAACTGTCTTTTAAAATTTCCTGCCCCTTACTACCGATAAGGAGTTTGATGAACTCCACAGCGGTCTGATAATGGGGGGCACCTTTTACGATGGTAATTCCGTAAACAATAGGTTTGCCTCGGACTTTCAGGGTTTGTTTGCCGTCTGTAAGTTCCAGTACAGCTTCACTGTAAATGTTTTTTAGCGAAGGGTTGCCCAGGTCTATTTCTTCCGGGAGGGTTACATACTGGAAACCGTGTTGTCTGGCCAGTGAAAGGTAGGTAAAGTGGTAATCCAGGTCACCTGATTGTGCGAGCGGGAGCAGATCTGTTTCTTTTGGCCTCAAGTTGCGCAGTGACATTCCGTCCAGAAGTTTCCGGTAGAGCCCTTTGAGGCCGTAGTACCTTTCTGCCAGCTTCCATACGAGCAACGTTCTGTATCCACAGGGATCGAGAAAAGGGTCTGACCGCCCGTATTCAACACTTTTTTTCAGTAGAATTTTGTACCAGTTGTTCCCGTTGATTTCGCTCGCATATCGGGCTCCTTTGCTAATGGCGATAACCATGCGGTTTCGTGCAAAGTAAAGATTCCACACTGCGTATTCGGGCTTTAATATTTCGTCTATGACGGTATAGTCAGACACGGCTACGATATCAGCCTGTTTCGCCAGTTCTGCTACTTTTCTGGCGGCCAGACGGCTGCCTGATGCCTCCCGTAGAACTTCGCAGCCCGGGTGCTTCTCCTCGAAAACCTTTTCCAGCCGTGAGAATGGTACTGTCAGACTACCGGCATGAAATATAATAAGTTTGCATTTGTCTCCTGCGTAAGCGAAAAAATTTGCGAGCAGGAAAATCAGAAAGACAGATAGATTGTGCTTCATGAGGCAGAACTCTATCATAGGGTTCTTCTCAGGGGAAGGTAAAATTGACAAATAATGAGCATATGCTTATAATGAGTACCAGGGAGGAGAAAAAATGCCCAGACCGAGAGTCCCACGCTGTGTTGAGGAGGAGCCTCCGGCCAAGGCTTTCAAACCGGCTGGTATTCCTGCTATTGCCCTTGAGCGCGTAATTCTTGAGCTGGACGAATTTGAGGCATTGAGGCTTGCTGATTTGGAGGGCCTTTATCAGGAAGACGCGGCTCAACTGATGGGAGTATCCCGCCAGACGTTTGGTCGTATCCTGGAATCGGCACGACATAAGGTGGCCGAGGCTCTTGTTGAAGGCAAAATGTTAATTATGAAAGGAGGGTCAGCCATGGGTGAGGTCAAAAGAGTATTTCAGTGCAGTGATTGCGGTCATGAGTGGGAAGTTCCGTTTGGTACGCCACGGCCGGGTCGATGTCCTGAATGTGGCGGTGTAAACCTTCATCGTGCAGGTGCACCGGGCTGGTGTCGTGGTCACGGCGGCAGGTTCCGTCGGCGCTGGCGCTGGCGGGGTGGCGGACACGGATGGCATCACGGTGGAGGAGGGTGGCGCCACGGACACGGTCATGGCGGTGCGTAGGGTATAACTAAACTAATATAATGTGAGTCCTGCGATTAGGCTCTGTACCAGTTTGCCTGTAAGAGGCCACAGGAGTATATAAGAGACCGCTCCTGCTGCGAGAAAGGGTCCAAACGGCACTTCGCCTCTTATGTTGCCCTTGCGCCACAGGAGGAAAGGCACGCTTGCGGCGGCTCCCAGTAGAGAACCCAGAAAGAGGGTGAAACATGTCCCCTGAATGCCGAGAAATGCCCCTATTCCTGCAATGAGTTTCACGTCTCCCATTCCCAGCGCCTCCCGGCGCAGCAGAAGCGTCATCAGGAGTCCAAGGATAAAAAGTCCACCCGCACATACCACAGCCGCAATGAAGTTGTGAAAGAGTACGTGAGACCCTTTCAGCGCTGCAAAAAAGAGTCCGATTAAAATAAGAGGAAGTGAAATAACATCTGGAATGATGTAGTGGAACATGTCAATGAAAAATACAGGCACAAGCGCCCATGCCAGTATCATGTATTGTACGGTTGCCCAGGAGAACCCGTATACCAGGTATACCCCAACAGTGAGAGCGCAGGTGGTAACTTCCACAAAGGGGTATAGAGGAGAGATCCGGGTTCCGCAATTTCTGCACCTGCCTCTCAGGATCAAATAGCTGAGGAGGGGTATGTTGTCGTACCATCGAATACGCACGCCACAATCGGGACATCGCGAAGCAGGCCGTACAATCGACTCTTTCCGGGGCAGACGGTATATAAGTACATTGTTGAAACTTCCCATGGCAAGCCCGAATATGATGGAAGCAGCGAGTCCCAGGTAAAAAAGTCCTCCATCCATGATGGGCCATTTTAATGGATATTTTCATTAAGCGCATCTTATGCACCAGGGCTGATGGTAATGTAAAGATTCTAAAATGTAGAATAAACAATATTATGAAGAAAATTTCTACTTCGATGAAAGTTTCCTCTTCAGGTGTACGACTGGATGTATTTGTCAGAGATTCAGTACCCGGCCTTTCCCGGAGCATCATTAAGAAAGCAATAGAGAAAGGCCTTATTACCGTGAACGGAAAGAAAGTGCCAAAGGGATTTATTCTGAATAGAGGCGATGTTGTTGAGATAAATGATCTCCCACTTCCTGAGACTATTACGCCAGAACCCGACGAGACACTGAATCTCAAAGTGTATTTCCAGGATCACTATTTTGTTGCTGTAGAGAAACCCTGTGGTGTGCCCACCCTTCCGCTCCGCTGGGATGAAAAGGGAACGGTGGCCAATTACCTGGCCAGACATTACCCGGAAGTGATGGAAGTGGGACGCAAGGGCCTGGAGGGGGGCATACTGCATCGTCTTGATGTTGATACGTCAGGTTTTATTCTTGTTGCCCGCAGGGAGGAAGCGTTTCAGAAATTTCATAAATGGCAGAGAGAAGGAAAGGTAAGGAAGAAATTTCTGGCCCTTGTAAAAGGCGACCTGAATGATGAAGTAACAATTCGTGTGCCTGTTATGTTTTTACACGGAAGAGAGAAAAAAGTTTACACATCTGTACCGTCGAGTTTTTCAGCGAAACCTCGCAAGGTATATCCAGCGGTCACACATGTAATCCCGCTGGAAAGAAAGGGAGAAAACACGCTTGTTATTGCAGAGGTTTGCAGGGCCGTACGTCATCAAATTAGAACGCATCTTGCTAATATCGGACATCCGGTTGTTGGTGATTCGATTTACGGTGTGAGCCAGAAAAGCCGAGAAGAAAGAATGTTTCACCTTCATCTTCTGGAGATGCAGGTGCCCTCGGCAGGTGATCCCGCTGAGACCATTATCATAAGAAGCGATGTTCCTGGATGGGCTGGGACATGAGAAATTATTTGCATTTCTCAAGTGCTTCCAGGATGCCGGAGGTCTCGATCATAAAGCTCAAATCAATGTTTTGCAGGGCTTTACCTGTCACCTCGAAAACCCTATTGATTTCAGGAGATCGCAGAATCTTCAGAACGTCTGAGTAGGTGAGTTTTACCTTTTGTGCTTTTCTCAGCTTCTCCGGGAACACTTTCCATACGAGGGCATACAGCGAATGTGCGAGTTTGTGTGAGGTCCTGGCTTTGATCCGTACCATTGAAGCGATGTTGCGGTAGATCTGTTTCGGTGCATATTCAAAAGCAGATGAAAGCATACTTTCGTCAATACCGGACATTTCACGGAACATGCGATACATCACTGTAACCTCGTATGCAGAGTGAAAATTTTTTGTAACCCGCTCTGTTCCTTTGACAGGTGATGCAAGTTTGATAAACCTCCACCACGTCTGTTCGGTGTGCATGGGTTGGGCAATATCTTCAACATAATGAATTGCACGCGCCAGCATTCTGGCACCTTCGTAAATGCGGCATTCTCTAAAACTTCGTTGTGCGATATTGAAGAACATTTGGGCTCTGTCTGGAGCCTCCCCCTGCGGAAAGACAATAAAGGGGACCATAAGAAATGGAAACGGGTAATACAGGTGTTTTACTCCCTGTGCCCCGCCCATCAACGTTTTCAATATTCCCCCCTTTCCGTCTCTATCCATTCCCCAGTCAGGCTCATCCGAGAACGTGCTCAGTATCTCTGATAATGTGGCGGATTCTCCGGGTGTCAGTAATTTCTGTATCCGCGGGCATAAGTCAGGATTGAGCCCTTTTTGCTCCATGGATTCAGGTGGGTTGGAGCAGGGCGCATCCGCCTTGATTCCGTTTTTTAGTGGATCGTAGTGTGGTGTGAGCTCAATCACTTCCCTGCTTAATTGCTGTACGGGTACCACTATGGTGCTAAATTGCGGATAGTGACTTTCAAGATACTTACGCGTAATGAGGTAATGGTGAGACCAGCCGAGGGCCTTTTCCTGAGAAACAATTGCAGCAAAAGCTGCAAACAGCAGGTGCGAGAAACGGACTTTCAGAAATGCCTGGCGTTTTTCCACTGATGATCTCGCAAGCTGAATGTGCAACCGCAGTAGTTCTGGCGGTAAATTCCCAGCTCTCGTGATATGTAGAGGCTTTTTTCATACCATCCGTGTTTCTTGAAATTTACAGGTAGAAATCTGATCCCAGTGCGTTTTGCAATTTCGGAACCGATTTGAAAAATCATTTCCGCATTCTTACGGGGGCTGTTGGTAAGTACGGTTGTAAAAGTCCCCGCGTTGATTTTCCGTGCAAAATGAGCCGTCTCCTCCAGCCTCATGTAAATGCACATCTTGCAGCGTTTTCCCCCCTCTGGTTCCTCCTCAAGTCCTTTAACACATGCAAGCCATTTCTTTGGGTTGTATGGTCCTTCTTCCCATTGCACGTGAAAGCGTTTGTCGATTTTTTCCATCTGGTACAGGCGCTTCAGGTATTCCTGGTGCGGTTGTATACAGGGATTGTAAAAATATCCTACTACATCGTACGCGTAAGCGAGAAATGGCAGTGCAAACGCACTGTCAGGAGCACAGCATATATGGACAGCCAGTTTTAGTGACCTCATGAATATTAGAATAAAAGCGGTTCCTTAGTGTAATCAATAGGAAAGGAGTCCCTTCAGAATCCGACCGGCTGTAAAGCGGGTTTGAAGCTCCCGCTGGATTTCAAAAATCTATGATGCGCATTGTCTACACGTGAATATAATTTTTCGCAGAATTCACGGGTTCTTTACTTTGATAAAATTTGCAAAATATTTGGGTATTTGATATATACCCCCTGTTATTTTTATGAGAAAGGGATGGAAAACCTTAAATTCAGGAGGAATCAATGACATTATCAGCAGATGATCTCAAACGTTACAACCGGCAGATGATGATGGCAGGGTGGGGCGAGCAAATTCAAGAAAAACTTAAAAATTCAAAAGTATTTATCGCAGGAGCAGGTGGACTTGGTAGCCCTGTGTCCATCTATCTGGCTGTGGCAGGTATTGGTTCCATCACAATTGTGGATGCAGATAAAATTGAGCTCTCGAACCTCAACAGGCAGATTCTTCATCCCAATGAGCGTATAGGAGTTGAAAAAGCACGCTCTGCGGAACAGACCCTGAAAGCGATCAATCCTGATGTGGAGATAAAGGGAATTGTCGCGTACATTGACGAAAATAGTGTTGCTGACCTTATCGGTGATGCTGACCTCATAATGGATTGTCTGGACAATATGGATACGCGGCACATTATAAATAAATACGCAGTTAAAGCTGGGATACCTCTGGTACACGGAGCCATCTGGGGTTTGACAGGGCAGGTGACTTTTATCAAGCCGGGAGAGACCCCGTGCCTCAAATGTCTTTTCCCGGAATCTCCACCGAGAGAAACATTTCCGGTTGTGGGAGCAACACCTGGTGTGATTGGCTGTATTCAGGCCATGGAAGCCATTAAGTATCTCACGGGTATAGGGGAAAACCTCTGCGGCACATTGCTCGTTATGGATGGAGAAACCATGCGTTTCGATCATCTGAAGATAAGACGAGTGCCTGACTGCCCACACTGTGGAAATTCATAGCGAGTTCGAAAAGTCACTGACAGAGTTTAATTTCCGTCTGTATTTATCGTACACACGCGCCACATGCTTAATACCACGGGCAAGCTCCATTGATGAGAGATTATTTTGGGTTGATGGTTGAATTATTAAGCTTGTCCACCCCCAGTTTTTAAGCACGGTTAGAAATAAATGGATTTAAGAAGGGTGCTTTTATCAAATCAGGGGGATTAAGAAACCAGGAGGGTTTGTAGGGTCGCCTTCCCGGGTGAAGATTATAAAAATGATTTACTTTCATAAGAAGTGTTAAGCGGTGCGTGATGAAGTAAAAGGAGGAGGTTTGTTTTGGGTAATTTTTCTGTAATAGACAGGAGTACAAGGTATGCTTTATATCTCCAGCGGGGATGTGCCAACATATTCATAGCGAGGGTAAGCACACTTAAAGTTCTTGTGGTGCCATGTCTGGGTTTTCTGCGAGGGATTTCAAAATAATCTCTCGCTTTTCGGCTTCCTGAGAGGCACCCAATATGAGAGCCAGTGTATAGGCTAAGGAAGTTCTCTCATCTTTATTCGCTCGCCATTCACCTCTACTATGGTGTTAGACCGCCCACGAATAATGTACAGCCTTTTCTCACGCAAGAGCGCCTTAATAAACTTGCCCTCGCATAGCCCCTATCTCCTATAAAAACAGGAATAACCCCCTCAGGTAAAGAAATCTCTATATCCAGAAGAAATATGTGCTCAAGCTGATTCTGACTGTCCAGTCTGCTCTCCACCCACGGGTATTCAAAGGTATATACGGAGATAGGTAAAATTCGCCCCCTGTAGGGAACACCAGCAAATAAAACCAGAACTGTTCCAATTTTGGTCTGGTCAAATATTACAGGCCAGAACCTTCCGCCTTTCAATCTCACAACTAAATCCACAAGCC
>JAJRZV010000033.1 GCA_024275095.1 bacterium
AGTGTGAAGTACGGAAGGAATCGAACGGCGTGAGCCGGTGGCGAGCGGAGCGAGCATATACGGAGCGCGTGTGGGAGGAGGAGATGAGGCAGGGGTGTTTGATATGAGAGGAGCATGTTTTGTGTTTCTGTGGCCTGTGTGAGGCGCATTTAACTTCTTTTGTATTCTCCTTCTTTCCCATAAAATGTGAAACATAAGAGTACCTTTCAAAAGCCTTAGTGTAACACAGTGGTTTGCCGAAATTTTGAGCGGGCAGAGCGTAAGGAGCTGGGCAGAATACAGGGTTTGGAGGCGAGGCGATGAGGGTTCTTCTGGTGGAAGACGATCTGGAGACCGCCCGATTCATCGTAAAAGGGCTGAAGCAGGAAGGCTTTGCTGTAGACCATGCTGGTGACGGCGATGAGGGCCTTCATCTTGCCTTGACCGGTTCCTACGATGCCGCAGTGATCGACATCATGTTGCCCGGGCTCGACGGGCTTACGCTGATTGACAGACTCCGGGCACACGGGGTGAGAACGCCCGTCATTATATTGAGTGCCAAAGGTTCCGTGGATGATCGCGTCAGGGGTTTACAGGCCGGAGGAGACGACTATCTGGTCAAGCCGTTTGCTTTTTCCGAGCTGGTGGCACGTATTCACGCACTGATCAGGCGGTCCACCCAACAAGCATCGGAAACCACCACCCTTACGGTCGGTGATCTCGAGATGGATCTCGTGAAGCGGAAGGTTTTCAGGAGCGGTAAAGAAATTCCCCTGCAGCCGAAAGAATTTGCTTTGCTGGAGTATCTGATGCGGAACGCCGGGCGCGTGGTGTCCAAGACAATGATCATGGAACACGTGTGGGATTACAATTTCGATCCCCAGACGAACGTGGTTGAAGCTCGAATTTGCCGCCTGCGTGACAAGATAGATCGCCCGTTCAAACGCCAGCTCATCCATACAATCCGGGGCGTCGGCTATGTTCTTGAAGAACGTGACTGATATTTTCAGGACCGTCACTTTTCGCCTGACCCTGTGGTACATGGTGTTGTTCGGTGCGCTGTCGATCGCGGTGTTTTTGCTTGTTTACGTGTCTCTTGCTTGGCACCTGAGCAAACAGGTGGACGAGGAACTACTGGCCACGGCAAAGGAGTTCAATGCGCTTTACAGCGAACACGGGGTCGAGGCGCTTCAGGCTGAGTTCCAGCGCGAAGCTGAATCAAGGGGGGTTCGGCGCGTGTTTTTCCTGTTGTTGTCGGGCAGTGGTGAGGTGCTCGCTTCGTCGGATACCAGGCACTGGAACGCGGGTGAACTACTGGAGTTCAGGGGTGTGGGTGCTTCGGCAGGGAAGCCGGTTTTTCGAACATTTCATCTGGCCGATGAGCGCGGGAAGGTGCGGGTTGTGCTTATGCCGACTGGTGACGGCCGATTGCTCGAGCTGGGTTTTACGCTGCACGATAGTGAGCTTATGATGGAACGCTACCGCGAGACGTTCGGGACGGCTGTGGTCATCATGCTGGTATGTGGAGGTTTGCTGGGATGGCTCCTGGCGCGTAAGGCCATGGCAGGGGTGCAGAGGGTGACATCCACAGCCGCCAAGATTAGAGAGGGAAGCCTTGCCAGCAGAGTGGCGCCTGGTGGAGAGGGTCTGGAGATTGATAACCTTGTCAGAACTTTCAACGATATGCTTGACCGGGTGGAAGCCCTGGTGAATGAGTTGAAGGAGGTTACCGATAATATCGCCCACGACCTGCGCAGTCCCATTACGCGGATTCGGGGTATTGCCGAGACCACCCTGATGGGAAGGGCGAGCATTGAGGATTTTCAGGACATGGCGGCCGCCATTATTGAGGAAAGCGATCGCCTGATCGAAATGATCAATACGATGCTTGAAATAACAAAAACAGAGGCGGGTGTGGCTGAACTTGCAAGCGAGCGGGTTGATGTTCAGGAAATCGCGGCAGAGGCCGTGGACCTGTTTCGTCCGTTGGCCGAGGACAAACAGGTCGCCGTGAAATTGTCCGGCTCCCCGGATCCCGTGTTTGTCATGGGAGACAGGGCGAAACTCCAGCGTGCCGTGGCGAATCTGTTGGACAATGCGATTAATTATACGCCTTCGGGGGGACGGGTGACCGTTAGTGTTCACAGCACACCGGAATCGGTCAGATTGCAGATCGCTGATACGGGCTGCGGTATCAGCGAGGAGGAGTTGCCCCATATTTTTAAACGGTTTTATCGGGGCGACAGGAGCCGCTCCACCCCCGGCAGCGGCCTGGGACTGAGTCTCGCCCTGGCCATTATAAAAGCTCACCATGGCGAGATTCGGGTTGAAAGTTCACCGGGCAAAGGTAGCAAGTTCACAATTATTATTCCTTCTGTGTACCTGTAAATACCGTCCCTTCTTTTTTCAAAATGACCAAATGGTAATTTTGCGGTCATCCGCCGGCAAGCAAAGCCTGCTATCCTTGGGTTGAAGTTGTTTTCATCAGGAGGGTGCAGGTGAAGCACACCCTTTTCCGGATTTACAAGCTTCGAGGCTTACTTATGGCTCCGCCGATACTGTTCGCCTTTTTCGTCAGGTGGCATGAGGTGGAGTGGGACTTGCTGATCTGGACGGTGGGGGGCAGTGCTTTTGTCGCCGGAATTTTGTTGAGGATATGGGCCCAGATGCATATCCATTACCGCCTGGGGGTTCCTAAGGCACTGACAACAACAGGACCTTATGCCTTTACGAGAAATCCCATATACACGGCAAACACTCTCATAATCTGCAGCCTTGTTATGCTTCTGGAACTGGTGTGGTTTGTACCTGTTGCTCTTGCGTGGTGCATTTTCGTCTACAGCCTTGTCATCCGGTATGAGGAGTCGGATTTGCTCCGCAGGTACGGCAGTGCTTACAGGAATTACATGAGGGCGGTGCCGCGATGGATTCCCAGGTTTATCAGGCACGGGGATATGCCTGCTTCCGGCAGCTCATACCGGACGTGGCTGTGGCCGAGCATCAGGGCCGAGATGCACTGCGTTTTGTGGGTGGTAATACCCCTGCTCAAAGAATTTCTTTTATGAGGTGTATGCCCGGTAAAGCTCGTAAGTTCGCCTATGAACTCGTGGCGGCGTCTTTTGTTGTTTTCATGGCCGGTGGCTGCTTTTACCGGGCCGTGCCTCTTGTCCCTGCCGCGGTGAACCAGGCGGTTACCGGTGAAGCGGACGAGTCCATCCGGGTGCAGGTATTCCGGATTGAACATCCTGTTTTGAAACCGGTTGTTTTCGACGAACGCAACGGCCTCTCGCCCGACGAAGCGGCTATCCTTGCGGTTGCAGCCAATCCTTTGCTCAAAGCGGCCAGGGACGCCAAGGGACTGGCCCATGCTCAGGTAATCCAGGCCGGTATTCTTCCCAACCCCCGGATGTCTTACTCTATGGAAATTCCCGCAGGCAGGGATGCCTCCGGCAAGGTCAACGCCTTTGCTCTCAGCGCTGATTGGGACGTCAATTCACTCATGGTACGGGATGTCCGGGTTGCCGCAGCGCAGGCTCACAGAAAGTCAATAGACCTGGAAGTCGCGTGGCAGGAATGGCAGGTGGGCGAGGCGGCGAAATTGCACGTTTACCGCCTGCTCATTGCAAAAAAGTGCCTTGATGTGACCGAGGCGGCGGAGCGCGTTGCGAAGCATCTTTACGCAGGGGTGAAAAAGGGCCTCAGCCTGGGATTGCTGGCTTCCGGGCAGTTGCTCCAGGCCCGGGTTGTCTTGCACGAGGCACGGATGAGACTGTTGCAGGCCCGAGCAGAGGTGAAAGCAGAGCAGGTTGAACTCAATAGAGTGCTTGGGTTGCCCGCTGACAGAGTGGTCAGGCTTGAGAAGGACGCTCACCTCCCGGTGATGGAGGAGATCCCGCCGGTGCAGGAACTCGTCGGTAACATTGAAAAAGTGCGGCTTGACCTGCTGGCGCTGCGCTATGGATATGAATGCCGGGAGGAGCGTCTCAGGGCAGCGATACAGTCCGGGTTCCCGCGAATTAATATCGGGTTCAGCGGGGCCAGGGATACTGACGGGCTCACCACGGTCGGCTTTGACATCAGCATTTCCCTTCCGATTTTCGACAGGGGGCAGGGCCGGATCGCCGGTGAGCGCGCAAGCAGGCAACAGCTTTTTGACGAGTATGCCGCGCGCTTGTTCGAAGCACGAACTGGTATCATCAAGATTTACAAAGGCCTCGGTTCAACCCGTGAGCAATTGCAGAATATCAAGAGTGTCGTTTGGCATCTGCAACGGCTGGCGGAACGTTATCGCAAGGCTGCCGGTCGGGGAGACCTTAGTGTCATTGATTATTATCGCGTTTTGCTCCGGTTGTATCAGGTGAACCTTGAGGAACTGGCCCTGGAGCGAAGGCTGGTGGACCTCGCCGTGGGCCTCGAGATCGCCTCGGGACGCTACTTGTTTACCGGATCAGAGACTGAACAGCGCGCATTCAAGTCGGATCACCATCCGGAGACAAAATGAGAGTATCCGGAAGGAAAGGCGCGTTAACGTTAGTCACTGTTGCGGTAGTTGCGATCATCGTGGTGTGGCTGGCGCGGCACCAGCGGAAAGAACCTGCGTCACAGGCAGTACCTTTCCCGACAGCACCGCTCATCAAAACAGGTCGACCGATCAGGCGGGACTTTTTCTTGCGGCTTCCCTGGTTCGGCAAGGTGGTGAGCAGGGAAACCGTGAGAGTCGTTTCATTGGCGGCTGGCCGGATTGCTGCGGTTGAGGTGAAGGACGGGGACCATGTGCAAAAGGATGATGTGCTGTTTGTTCTCGGCGGTTCCCAGCTCATGCACACACTGTCGGCGCTCGAACAGCATGTATTAGCCTTGAAAAAGCAAGTGGCTCTGGCAAGGGAGGCGGTGAAGAGAAGAAGCAAAGCAGTGGCTGAGGGCCTTGTCAAGAAGGAGGCACTTTTATCCGCCATGGGGGAGCTCGCCCGGTTGAAGGAAGAGTTTTTCACGGCGGAAAGTGAACTGGCCGCTTTTAAAGACGCCATGGTTGTTCGTTCCCCCATGGAAGGGTTGTTTGTGAATCGGCAGGTGAGCCCGGGACAGTACGTGAAAAAAGGCGCGCATCTTGCCGATATCATGTCGGCGGACCTCCGCATCATCGCCCGGCTTTTTCCTCCGGGCGGTGGCTTACCCGAAGGTGCCACCACCGTTGTCCGGACGGCAGGGGGTGCGGAAATACACGGGATGGTTGTACGCGTGTTGCCCAAGCGAACCGCTGAGGGTGCGGCTGTCATATGGATTGAAGGTGCGCAGATAAGCAACCTGATGAGAGCCGGTGAAAAGGTGGCCGGTCGGGTTGTGCTTGGTGTCCGCGAGAATCGCCTTGCGCTCCCCCGGGATGCCGTCGTCCAGGATGGACAGGGGCATACATTTGTTTTTGTCAAGGGAACTCAGGGTTATCTGAAGAAGGCTGTAAAAATCGGATTGATCAATGATGGGTGGTGTGAAGTCATCTCAGGGATTACCGATAACGACGAAGTGGTTGTCCGCTGTGCCTACGAACTCTTTTACAGGAATTTCATGAAAACCTACAAAGAGGCGGAATAGTGCACGCCTTTCTTCGTTTCGTTACGAGATATCCCATGGTCACGGGCCTTGTGGTGGGGGTTCTGGTGTTCATGGGGGTGTATTCTTCCTGGTACATGCCCGTGGACCTGTTCCCGAACCTTGAAGTGCCGCTGGTGAACATCATCAGCCACTACCCGGGAGCCGCTCCCGAGGATATGGAAATGCTTGTATCACGACCCATAGAGGATGAAATGCGCGTGATTCCAGGTGTAAAACGCGTGGCCTCAATTTCCGTGCAGGGACTTTCACGCGTGACCGTGGAATTCACCTGGGGTACGACTGTAGAGTACGCGAGGCAGCTGGTCCAGGCGCGATTGGCCAGGCTCAGGAGTTTGCTCCCGGCTGGTGTGACACCGAGGCTTGAAAACATCGGCACCACCCTTCAGGAAGTTTGTGGATACGTGTTTTACGGCGGAGGAAACCCCGTAGCCTTGCGCAGAACGGTCCGCCACGATATCGCCGGAAGGTTGATGGGTGTACCGGGCGTCTCTTCAATTAAGGTTCTTGGGGGTGACAGGCGTGCGTTCGTGGTCACACTCAGGCCGGAAGAGCTTGTGAGGTTCCGCATTTCCGTTGCCGATATTGTCGCAGCCCTGAAGAGACACAACGTGAACGTTGTCGCCGGCTTTGTGGCTGTGTCCGGCCGGGAATATCTGGTCAGAGGCGACGCCCGGTTGAAAACGCTTGAGGATGTGCGTGCGGTTCCTGTGGGCAGAGACGCTGACGGCCGTCCCATTCTGCTCGGTATGATAGCGGATGTTCTGGAAGGGCGGGTGCCGAGACACTACGTTGTTCACGGTGACGGGGTTCCCGCCGTGGCACTTGTTGTCCGCAAACAGCCAGGAGCAAGCACCGTGAGTGTGGTCAAAAACGTGGACAGGGTTCTTCTGGAGCTGAGGCATCTTCTTCCTGCGGGGACCGTGGTCAAAAAATTTTATGACCAGTCGGAGATCATTCGGGAAGCTCGAGAACAAATATTCCAGGCTCTCATTATCGGTGCGTTCCTTGCGGTGTTCGTGCTCTGGTTTTTTCTCGGAGCTCTGCGGCCGACTCTTGTGGTCGCGGTTACCATCCCCCTCACGCTCATTGCCACGGTGGCACTCATGCGCCTGTTCGGGCTCGGCTTCAACATGATCACCATGACGGCGCTTGCTCTGGCCGTGGGCATGATTGTTGATGATGCCATTGTGGTTGCGGAAAACATTTTTCGTCACGGCAGGACCACTGCCGATCCTGTGGCTGCGAGCATCAGCGGGGCTGTTGAAATCGCCGGTCCGGATGCAACAGGTACGTTTACCACCATGGCGGCTTTCCTGCCGCTGGTTGTTACAAACGGCATGGCTTCTCTTTTTCTTCGGCCTTTCGGCCTTACGGTAAGCATTGCACTGTTCGTGTCGCTGGCGCTTTCTCTCACATTGATACCTCTTCTTTTCAGTCGGAGCAGAGCTCCCATGCTCTTGAAGGAAAGTTTCCCCGGGAGCCGGTTGCTCCGCAGGTTTGACGCCGCGTTACAGAAGATGCTGGGCTTTTCTTTCAAGCACGCACGGGAGACCATTATCATTGCATTACTGGTGTCAGCGGCAGCGGGACTTGCAACGGTTTTCATGGAAACATCGTTTTTGCCACCGATTGACGAAGGCGCGCTTCTTGTTGAATACGTCATGCCCCCGGGCACCTCGCTGGAAGAGAGCAATCGTGTCGGGGAGATGGTGGAACGTATCGCTCTTGCTGATCCCGATGTCTCCTGCGTTTACAGGCGCACGGGATCCCCGGGGAACAGTTACCAGGTGGAGGGTGTCAACAAGGGAGAGATGCTTGTCAAGCTCAGGCCCGAGGCGGAGCGTTCCCGCAGCGCATGGGAAATCGCCGCCGCCCTTAAAGAAAAGTATTCGAAAATCCCGGGGTGCGTTTTTTCTTACCGCCAGCCCACGCAGGAAAAGATAGAAGAAAGCTTCTCAGGTCTTCCGGCGCTTTTCGGTGTTACCGTGTACGGTTCGGATATGGAAAAGCTCGTTTCACTTGCCGGCCGAATCACAAGCATCCTCTCCACCGATCCGGGCATATCCAGTGTGCTCAACACCACAAGGGCCGGTGTTACCGAAGTTGATGTCCGGCCGGATTATGCCCTTCTCGCCATGAACGGCGTAGCTCCCCATGATGTTCTCACCGAACTGCAAGCGGCGTACAAGGGCGTTGAGGCAACCCGGATCGTCCGCCAGAGGGAAGAGATCCCGGTTATTGTAAAGCTCGATACGGGAGAACATCCGGGAATTGAGACAATCCAGGAACTCCCGGTCACGGGTCGAGACGGGACAGCCGTACCTCTCAAAAATGTTACGAGCGTACGTATCCACCGCGTACCGGCGGTGATCACCCGCCTGAACGGACAACGTGAGATAACAATTGTCGCTGATGTGAAAGGCAGTTTCTCTGGGATTATCTCCAGGCTCAGAAAGAAGTTCAGCGCCCTCGCGCTGCCCCGTGGCTACAGTATAGAATTCGGCGGGCGGTACCGTGTCATTTTCCAAACAGCAGTGGAGATGTTTTTCGTCATGATGTGCGCCGTAGGCCTTGTATATCTCATTATGGTGATGCAGTTCGGTTCGTGGCTCCAGCCACTGGCGATTCTTGTTACCATACCCCTGGCGATAGTAGGGGCTGTTATCGCCCTTTTCATAACCGGTCACGCCCTTGACGTGTCCGTCGGTATGGGTGTGATGACCCTGGCAGGTATTGCCGTGAACAATGCCATCCTTCTCCTCGATTATGCGAACAAAAGGAAGGCTTTCGGAATTTGCATGAAAGAGGCGTTGCTTTTCGCCGCTTCGGTACGGCTGCGGCCCATACTGCTTACCACGTTCACCACCATCGCTGCCCTTCTACCTGCGGCTGTGGGAACGGGTATGGGCTCGCGGATGTTTCAGTCTTTTGCGATTACAGTAATTGGAGGTCTTGTAACATCTCTTATCGCCACACTTCTGGTCGCCCCGACGCTGGCTGTCATGTTTCCGCAAGCGCGTCAGATCGATTAGTGCCGGCTGCCTTCGTTGCACTTGAAACCCTTCCGCACGGTGAGCAGGGGGACGCCACCCATATCCTGGAAACACGGAACCTTTATCGTGTTACCAACCAGAGCCCTGTAAGGATCACCGCGCAGATCCCGAGCATCCATCCTATACTGTGTACAAAATATGGATAGATCATCAGTCCTAACCCGGCGACCAGTTGCAATGGGCGACCCTGCCGTTTCCCATAGAGGAAAAGAGCAAGGCCTATTGCGCTTACTACAATCGAAGCGAAAAGCACACCTGGTGAAGACAGGAAACTCATACCTTTGTTTCCCGGTGGATTGGGTACGACTGCGAACCGGTTTGAAAGGAGAGACCGACAGCTTTCATGAGTTCTCGTAGCGGATTCATCACCCTACCCTGTCGAAAATCGATAGTTGAAATGATACACCTGCAAGGACGAGGATGGGAGACGTAAGCAACGAATTCGTCTGTCGTGATGCACATCCGTCCGGACCAAAATGAAAAAACTTTCTCCCTGCTTTACGTCCAACTTGCCGATAGAGGCATCACTCGATGAAGAAATAATCAGTGACAGGTAAAATTCAAGCCGGGGACTGTGTAAAAGGTGCGGATTGTCCCACGCTGCTTTTGTGTTTTCCGAAAGCCGCGGAAGTGCTCAAGCGATGGTGGCGGGTGGAACTCCTCGCCTTGTGAGTGGACATGGATTTCAGGGTCCCGAACTACAGGTGTCGCCCTCACGGCTTTTGCGCCAGAGGAACTTGTTAAGTTAGTGCTAAAATGCATTCAATGGTATAGTGAAAAATGGGTTGGATGACGTGATTGAAAAAAGAGATTCTACGTGGAGGTTTTCATGAAAGGACCGAGCAGGTATTTCGTTACGGCTGGTGTCGGGCTTTTGCTGCTTTTAGCAGGTTGCAGTAACAGCGGACATACTACAGCCGGGGAAGGCAAACCTGATGGTACAGGCGTAAGTGGCGATTTTTCCACTGAACTTATAGCATCCAAGGGCTCTTTTCCCGCCGTGGCGGTGGATGGCGACGGCAATCCACACGTGTGTTTCTATGACTACACAAGCGGATACGTTATGTACGCCTCACGCACCACCGCTGGCTGGAAACTTACCCAGATAGAACGGGTGGCTGACGATGATGGTTCCATAGGTGACGGCGGCAGGTGCTTTATCGCCGTAGATTCTTCGGGTGATCCCTACCTGTGTTATTACAGCTTCAGAGACTCGCAGTTTAAACATGCCGCATTGTCCGGATCGACATGGACAATCAACACCATTGCTTTACCTGTGGATCCCGATAGCTCATCCGGACAGCCCTATACTCCTTCTTATAATTGTTCCATTGCCGTAGACGCGGCAGGTAACGCACACCTGGCAGTTGGCATGTGGGGAACCATGGGTGCGGCGCTGGGTTACTGGAAAACCGGGATGGCGGAAGCCGTGGTTGTGGACTCCTTGTATGGAAACACCGGACGGCACAACGCAATTGCCGTCGATGGTGACGGCAATCCCCACATCGTTTATGAAAATGGCCAGAGTCCGAACTTGCATTATGCCTTCTGGAACGGCAGCAGCTTTGATATCCAGACGATAGGGCCCATGTCTCTCGTTTACTGGGAAACCCGCCTTTCGGCCCTCTACATGGACAGCAACAATCTTCCCCACGCTTTTTATTACAACGATAAGTTCGTTCATGCATATTCGGACGGCACCACGTGGATCACGGAAAATATCCCTTACTCCTCTTCTTATCCTTCACTTTCCATGGCTGGCGATCCCACGGATCAGCCCCACGTGGCATTTGTAGCGGCTGACACCGGCAGCCTCACCTGGCTCATACACGGCCAGCGAACTTCCAGCGGATGGGTTTTCGACAATGTTGAGGATGATGCTTCCGATACGGATGCCTGCTCCATTGCCGTGGACGCGGCAGGAGGAGTTCATATCGTGTATGCCCGGCAGGAATCCAGCGACACATCCGTCAAGTATGCATATCGTCAGTGAAGCGGCAGGCCTGCCCGTGGACTGGATACCCCATGGGATTGTATAACCCGTTGCAGGACATTACCTCTATGAGCTTTTGCGGTATCCAGGCGAGTTTTCAGGACTTTGCCACGCGTAAACCGTTGGCCACTGCCAGAAGTTCCGAAACTTCGTGAAAGAACACTGCCATGGCGACACTCATGATCCCCGCAAGAGCTGAAGGGATGAGCACGGCCAGAACCAGCAGGGAAAAAACGATGTTCTGAGCGCTTATTCTGCGGGCTTTTTTGCCCAGGCTTATGGCAAACGAAACCTTACCGATATCGTCGCCCATGAGTGCAACATCAGCAGCCTCGATGGCGGCATCTGTACCTGCAGTTCCCATGGCAATGCCTACGGTAGCATGTGCCAGGGCAGGAGCATCGTTGATGCCGTCACCGACCATGGCGACTGCACCGTACTTTTTTCCCAGTTCTTTTACCGCCTTCACTTTGTCTTCCGGCTTGAGATTGGCTCTCACGTCATCCAGTCCCAATTCTGTCGCAATCGCCCGGGCGGTTATTTCGTTATCTCCTGTGAGCATGATTGCCCTGACACCCATCCGGTAGCTCGTTGATAATTTCTTTTGCCTGCGGACGAATTTCATCCCTGATAGCAACGATGCCCTCAATGCCTGCTTCTGTTCCGATAAGCACAACCGTCTTGCCCTGATTTCTTAAGGTTTCAAGCTGTGGAGTGACCCGGCTGTCAAGTTCTGATTTCCTGAACAGTTCCTCCTTTCCTGCGTAAATGATTTTGCCCTGGACCTTTGCTTTGGCTCCGTAGCCTGCAATAGCGGCGAAATTTGTCACGTCTAAACTTTCGATCCCTCTCTCTTGTGCTTTTTTGATAATTGCTTTGGCCAGAGGATGTTCTGAGTACTTCTCTACACTGTAAGCCAGAGTAAGTAGTTCAATTTCATTTCCGTTTAAGGGGATAACGTCCGTTACCACAGGTATTCCTTTCGTGAGCGTTCCGGTTTTGTCCATTGCTACCACCCTGATCTTTCCCAGATTTTCCAGATGAGTTCCGCCCTTGATAAGGACCCCGTTCCGTCCCGCCCTTCCGATGCCTGCGGCAATGGCCACCGGGGTGGACATCACCAGAGCGCACGGGGCAGCTGCAACAAGAAGTACAACTGCCCTTGTGGCCCAGTGGGAGAGGGGTGCACCAGCCAGGAAGGGTACAATTACAAGTAATAAGGAACTCAAAAGAACGAACGGGGAATATTTTTTTCCAAACTTCTCGATAAACAGCTGTTCCCTGCCTTTTTGTTCCTGTGCCTCTTCGACAAGGTGGATCATTTTTGCAAGGGTGTTGTTGTCAAAGGTGGCGGTCGCTCGAATTTTCAATACGCCGTCCTGGTTGATTGTTGCAGAGAAAACCTTCATGCCTTCTTTCTTTTCCACGGGTATGGACTCGCCGGTTACCGATGCCTCATTAATGCTGGAGCGACCTTCAATGATGATGCCGTCCGTCGCGATGGATTCGCCCGGCCTCACAACGAAAACATCCCCCTCCTTCAGTTGTTCCGCGGGGACGGTGACCTCTTCGCCGTTTTTCAGAACCCTTGCTTCCTTGGGAGCAAGGTCGAGAAGTTTTCTTATCGAGGCTCTCGTTCTCGCGTAAATGTACTCTTCCAGTCCTTCTGCCGTACCATAAAGAAACACTAAGAACGCCGCTTCATCCCACATGCCGAGAATAGCTGAACTCACGGTAGCGGCTATCATGAGAATTTCTATGCCGATTTCTTTCTCTTCAACAAGCTCTTCAATGCCTTCGCGAGCCCAGTGATAACCGCCCAGCAGGATTGCCGCGACGTAAAGGATAATTCCGGGAAGTTGGGAGATAATACCCACCCGTGTAAGACCGAAAGTTGTACTGGTCAGTAACCCGGCGATCAGCGCGTTTCTCATTGGAGGATGTGCATACCATTTGCCTTCAAAAATTTCTTTTCTTTCGTCCGTGTCCATTTTCATTTCCTCAAAAAATTAATAGCACGGATTTACAAATTGATTTCCGCGTGTGTTGCAGGGTATATGTCTAAATTGAATTTGTCCTGAATTTTACGCATCCACGTGTACAATCCAGAAGGCGTTTGTTCTTCCGCTGGTCTGAAGCAAAAGTTCATATTTCCCAGGTGAAAGATTCCGGGGAATCCGGAACTCCACACTTCTCAGTGTTTCGCCTTTCTGCAGATATCTTTGCATGAGCACAACCTGGTTGCCGGCATTTCGTGGGTTCCTGATAACGACACGGATTTCAGCATCAGCTGGTGCGGGTTCGTTGAGGTTCATGCGTATTCTCTGGCCCCGCCGCGTGCGCAGTTCCTTTTTGGTGGCGTAGATGCATCCTGTGTGGAAATCGATGATGAGTGCCACCACTCCCGGTACAACTCCTGCCAGCAACCACGCACAATCCATTACCAGTACTTCGGGGTCTATGATGCCAGTGCGCCTGCCCAGCCTTTCGGGATAGAGGATGTAGCCACACTGGAGGTGAACGAAACATGCAAGCAGAACCAGAAATAAAAGCCACTTTGCCTTCATGCAGGACCTCCTCTTTCAGAAATCTGGAAGTTGAATATAGTCGTTTTTCTCAGCCATTTCTACACCGAACCACAAGTTTGCCGGCTTTACGGGTGAAACACGCAGTGAAGATGTCGGAAGAGTCGGATCCTTGAGGGGTGTAAAAAGTGATTTCCCGGGGTTTGAATTTGTGCTTTGAAAAGGCTTCAAGCGCATCTGTGAGCCGCTGCGAAGGAAATACGATCCAGGCGACTCCCGCTGGCTTAAGTGCGTACCGGCATGCGAAGGTTACGTCGTTGATGTTGAGCAGTAGTTCGTGTTTTGCAGCAGTGCGCTCCAGAGAAGGGGATGGGCGCCCCTTGCCTGCAGGAATGTAAGGCGGGTTGCACACCACCGTATCGAACGTTCCCGGCGCGAAGAGCTCTTTTATTTTTCTTGCGTCGCCTTACCTGAATTCCACAAGTTCTTCCAGGTCGTTGAGCCGTGCGTTTGCACGCGATATTCTGACCAGCCGGGGAAATATTTCAACACCTGTAACGCGGCACCTGTGCTGCAGAGCGAGGTAGAGAGCAATAAATCCCGTACCGCTTCCTATCTCAAGCACCCTGCTTCTTTCCCGGACCCTTACAGCCCGTGCCAGAAGAAGGGAATCCCTGCCGGGCTTGAATGGCAGCCCCGGCTCCTGAAGGAGCCGGACGTTGTCTATGGTAAAGTATCCGGCGATAGTCTTCAGGCTTTTTCGATTTCTTTTTTCAGATTTTCGAGATACCCTCCCATGACCTTGGAGATGGCCTTTTCAACATACGGCCTGGCCATCTTTTTTGCAAAGCGCGGGATGGGCAGGTGAGCGACGGTTCTCACCTTGAGGGTGATTTGCGTACCCTTTCCTTTCTTCTTGAGACAGAACTCGCCTTCGACATCGGTGTTGCCTTTTCCGGGCACGGAGCGCCAGGCCACGCGCTTGCCTTCTTCCAGTTCAAAGTCGGTTTCGTATTCCGCTGCAATTTCTATACCCATGGCCCCGGTGGGCTTGAATTTCCAGTGGTAGCGGTTTTCACCGGTTTTCTTGAAACTCTGAAGTTGAGGCACCATTTTCTTTACTTTGCTGAAATCTGCAAGCACCTTATATACATCCTTTGGGGACTTGTCCACTGTGGTTTTTTCTTCAAATTTCACTTCTACGTCTGCCGCCATGTCCGCCTCCTTTTTTGGCTGTAATTTTAACTGACCGTGAAACAGGATAGAAGAAAAGATGATACAAAGAGTGTTCGGCACGTTGAAGTCGTTTCTCGGTTTTTAAGTAAACTCTATACCCGGGAACCGGCAGACGTTGAAGCCTGGGGGACCTTTCAATATAATAAGTTCATTTCCTGTCAGGATAGAGTGAATGGAGAAGGTTGAGAAAATCTGGTTTGATGGCGAATTCATTTCCTGGGATGATGCACAGGTCCACGTGCTCACACACACTCTTCACTACGGCCTCGGCGTGTTCGAGGGGATACGCTGTTACCGCTGCGATTCCGGGCGAACGGCTGTGTTCCGCCTGCGTGAGCACGTAGAGCGACTCTTCAATTCAGCCAAAGTCGTGGATCTGAAAATTCCTTATTCGCTGGGAGAAATAGAGGATGCCATACTGGAGACCATCAAGGTTAATGGACTGGAGGAAGGCTATATCCGTCCGCTGGTGTTTATCGGTGACGGAGCGATGGGGCTTTACGGTTATGAAAACCCTGTTCACACGGTTATCGCCGTGTGGCCCTGGGGTGCGTATCTTGGTGAGGAAGGCCTTGAAAAAGGCATCCGTGTAAAAATTTCTTCTTATACCCGCCACCATGTAAACACAGCCATGACAAAGGCGAAAGTCTGCGGCTACTATGTGAATTCCATTCTGGCCAAGAAGGAGGCCAAGGACCACGGCTACGACGAAGCCCTTTTGCTGGATACGGAAGGTTATGTGGCAGAAGGTAGCGGAGAAAACATTTTTATTGTCCGGCACGGTGAGCTGAAAACGCCGCCTCTCACATCCATTCTGGAAGGCATTACCCGCGATACGGTTATACGCATCGCGCGACATCTCCAGATACCGGTGCGCGAGGAGCGATTCACGCGCGATGAACTGTACATGGCCGATGAGGCATTTCTCACCGGCACGGCTGCTGAAATTACACCCATAAGGGAGGTTGACGGTAAGGTCATTGGAGAAGGACGAAGGGGAGAGGTTACCGCTTTGATTCAGAGGGAGTTTTTCGATATCGTGAAGGGCCGCAAGCCTCTGTTCGAAGAGTGGCTCACCTACGTGGGGGAGGTCCGCTGTGAAACAGGTAGTGGTTAAGGGCGGATCTGTTACGGTAGAGGAGTACCCGCCTCCCCGTCCCGGTCCTGGAGAGGTGCTCGTACGCAACGCCTATTCGGTTATATCCACGGGAACAGAGCGAACAGCGGTAAAGGCTTCTTCCGGCAGTCCGGCTGTAAGAGCTCTTAAAAACCGGGAGCTGATCCAGAAGTTCATTACAAAGGTGCGTACCGAGGGAATAAAACCTGCTGTGCGCAAGGCCATGGAAAAACTCTCTCCCTCAGCTCCCCCTGTAACCCTGGGATACAGTTGCGCAGGAGAGGTGGTGGCTGTGGGAGATGATGTGATGGACATCACACCCGGTATGCGCGTGGCTGCTGCCGGAGTGGGTTACGCCTCGCATGCGGAATACGTACGTGTACCACGCAACCTGGTGGCGCGTGTTCCCGAAGGAGTGGATTTGAAGGAGGCAGCTTTCACCACAATCGGTGCCATTGCCATGCACGGGCTGAGGCGTGCAGGTGTGACTCCCGGTGAGACAGTGGTTATTTACGGACTGGGTCTTCTCGGGCTGCTGGCACTGCAGATGGCGAAAGCCTGGGGCCTGAAAACAGTGGGTGTGGATATTGCTGATGAGAAACTGAAAATTGCCGTGGAGCTCGGGTGTGACCTTGTGCTCAAGCCGGATGGTGACATGGAGCAGCGCGTGAAAGCCTTTACAGGCGGTTTCGGTGCGGATGCATCAGTGGTATATGCTTCCACCACTTCCAATGAGCCGGTAAATCGTTCCATGGGCATGCTGCGGCACAAGGGCCGGGTTGTCGTGGTGGGTGATGTGGGACTGGCCCTTTCCAGGGCTCTCATGTATCCACAGGAAATTGACGTGTTTATCGCCACATCGTACGGCCCTGGCCGTTACGATCCGCTTTACGAGGAGGGCGGCATCGATTATCCCATCGGTTACGTGCGCTGGACGGAAAACCGCAACATGGAGCATTTCCTGTATATGCTGAGCGCAGGCCAGGTAAAGGTGGAGCCCCTCATAACGGGTGTGTATCCGGTGGATGATGCGCCTCGTGCCTTTGAAGAGGTGAAGTCAGGTAGACACATCGGTGTGCTTTTCCAGTACACCCCACCGGAGGAGGTATCCCTGCCTGTGATGACGCGTTCGCAGCAGGTACCGAAAAATGGCAGGATTACATTAGCCTTTGTTGGCCCCGGTGCTTTTGCAAAGGCTGTTCACCTTCCCAACTTGAAAAAGATGGGAAGGGAGTTTTACCTGAAGTATCTGGTGGGCCGTAATCCTGTAAAGACGGCAGAGGTTGCAGATAAGTTCGGCTTTGAAAAAGCATGTACGGACCTCCAACCAGTGCTGGAAGACGATTCGGTTGATCTGGTGATCCTGTCCACACCCCATTCCCAGCATGCAGAACAGGTGGTAAAGTCACTCATGGCAGGCAAGGCTGTATTTGTGGAAAAGCCCCTGTGCGTCACGTTCGAGGAACTGGAAGAAATTCGGAATGTTCTTGCAGAAACCGGCGGACGCATCGCTGTAGGATTCAACCGCCGGTATTCTCCCTTTGCCCGTTCGCTGAAGCAGCTTATGGAACACACAGGAGAGCCCGGGCACGTGCTTTACCGCGTAAATGCCGGGTATCTTCCCCCTGACCACTGGGTTCATAAAAAAGAAGAAGGCGGGCGCCTCATAGGTGAGGGCTGCCATTTCATCAATTTCTTCATTTTTCTTACGGGATCCGAGCCGCTGAAGATAAACGCACAGGCTATCCCACCTGATGGTGCGCGGTACGTGGAACCTGATTCCTTTACTGTGTCAATGCTTATGAAGGATGGAAGTCAGTGCACTCTTGTGTACACAGCAAGGGGACACACGACCCTTGCCAAGGAATACGTAGAAGTTCACACGGGCGGTGTCTCTGCTGTGATGGACAATTTCGTGGCACTTAAGGTTTACGGGAGTCAGAAAGACCTTCCTTCCGGGGTGTCCAGCATGCGCCTCAGTGAGCAGAACAAGGGTCTTGTAGAAGAGTTGCAGGAACTGGTGCGTTTCCTGCGGGGTGAGGAAAACACACTGATTTCGAATGAAGAATGCATTGTTTCCACAGAAGCAACCCTCATTGCTCACAGACGGCTGAGAGGTAACGAAGAAGAAAAAGGGTAAAATTTAAATTTTCAAAGGTATTCTGGGCAATCCCTCCTCTTCAGGCAGAGCAAACATGAGATTCATATTCTGCACGGCCTGACCTGCTGCACCCTTGCCCAGGTTGTCTATCGCTACGGATATACAGACAAGGGTTTCTTCCTGATGTGTGTATAGCTGGAGTACTGCATTGTTGGTGCCCCGTACCATGGATGTTTCCGGTCGTTTCCCCGGCGGAAGAAGTTTCACAAACGGTTCTGCACAGTAAAAGTCAGCATAGAGGGAGCGCAGGTCTTCCGCTGAAATATCTTTTTCGAGGCGTGCGTACACCATTCCCAGAATGCCCCGCGAGGCTGGCATAACCTGAGGCGCAAAAAACACCCGGAGTGAGTGACCCAGTAGACGTTCTCCCTGGTGTTCCATTTCTGGCTCGTGGCGATGTGAAAACACGCTGTAGGGCCAGGAGTTTTCCTGAAGTTCGGCGAAAAGATACGTTTCTTCGGTCTTTTTGCCGGCTCCGGATATGCCTGATTTGGCGTCGTAGATGAAAGAAGTGCACAATCCTTCTCTGACCAGTGGTGCGCATGCAAGCAAAAATGCAGTGGGATAGCATCCCGGATTGGCTACGATGGAGGCATTGCGGATGGTATCACGATTAAGCTCCGGTAGACCGTAAGCCGCTTCCTGACATTTTTCAGGGACGGGATGCTCCTTTCCGTAAACGCGCTGGTAAAGTGCGGAGTCGTGGAATCGAAAATCTGCAGAAAGGTCGATCACTTTTATATCTGAATTGCGTGCGAGCACAGACGCAATGAACGGAGCTGAGGATCCGTGCGGGAGACAGGAGAAAAGCACGTCGGCATTTTCGACAACGGAGGAGTCGGAAGCTTCCAGAACGAGATCCAGGTGGTCTGGCACGGCGATTCCTGCTTCGTTTAAGCGTTTTCCCGCCTGGGAAGAAGATATGCAGCTTTCCACGTGTACGTGTGGGTGCTGTGAGAGATAACGCAGCAGTTCCTGACCGGTATAACCGGTCACACCCGCAATGACGGTTTTGATCATGGATATATCAGCGCTTGTGGTACTGGTATTGTTTTCTGCGACCCGGCTGGCCGTACTTTTTGCGTTCTTTTTCGCGTGGGTCTCTTGTGAGAAGCCCGGCCTGGCTGAGTGCGGATTTCAGCGTGGGGTCATATTCCAGTAGCGCGCGGGCGATTCCCAGTTTTACAGCATCGGCATGAGCTGATTTGCCTCCGCCGGTGACCTTTGCAATGACATCGAATTTACCAAGAGTTCCGGTTGCTTCAAAGGGGCGCTGAAGCAGAAGCACATGGCGTTTGGAGGGAAAATATTTATCTGCAGTAACGCCGTTCACTGTGATTTTTCCTGTTCCTGGTTGAACCACCCATACTCGCGCAGATGATGTTTTTCTCCGTCCGGTTCCGTAGAAAGCTCTTTCTGCTCTGCTGAGTAAGCCCATTTTTACTCCTTAGACATTGAGAACTTCGGGTTTTTGTGCCTGATGAGGATGCTCAGGCCCTGCATATATTTTGAGTCGTTTCAACATGCGCTTCCTCAGCCTGTTTTTGGGTAGCATTCCTGAAACTGCATGACGGATGAGTTCTTCCGGCTTTGTCTTGAGGAGTTCTCCCGCTGTTTTTACTTTCATTCCACCAATATAACCTGAATAGCGATAATATTTCTTCTGTAAAAGCTTTTTCCCGGTCAGTTTTACTTTTCTTGCATTGGTGACGATTACAAAGTCGCCCGTAAGCAGGTGCGGTGCATAAGTGGGTTTGTGTTTCCCCATGAGTACCAGAGCAATGCGTGAAGCAAGACGTCCCAGGGTTTTCCCCTCTGCATCTACAACGAACCAGCGTGGGACAAGATTCTCTTTTTTCGGCGTATATGTGCGCGCAAGGTTTTTCATCGTCGAGGCATTTTGACTGAAAAAAGGGGGATTTGTCAAGGAAGAGACTTTACTCTTTTTCCACTTTAAATGTGTTTTCTCCCGGGACAAACAAAATAATATATTTTTGACCGTCTGTTCCCCGGAAAGATGTGCGCAGGTCGGTGTTGGTTTTCGCTTCTTGGAGCAAAAATTTCAGGTATTCTATATCCTTCTCTCGAAGTTTCTTCAGCTCTTCGATACCCTGCTGGTCACCCGTGAGTTTCACAGCCGCCTCCCTCGACTTTATGTGATTTTACACGAAAGAGAGTGAAAGGCCATACATAATTTAAAAGCGTTCCTATAAGGTCAGGCCCTGCTCCAGAATTTTTGTCAGCGTTTTGGACAGCCGTAGTTTGCGATGGAACTTCTCTTTTTCTTCTTTCTTTAATGCCCGGCCCAGCTGAGCCAGCAGGTCTTCAAATGTCTGGGGTTCTTCTACTTCCACGACGTGCACGACTTCCCGTTTTGTCAAAAATGCCAGGTTCATCTGTGTCCATATGTCGTGATGAACACATTTTAAAAACAGGACAGTTACAGACCGCCCGCGACACAGCTTGAATTCAGCAGCAATGCGGTGTCCCTCCACATGACGGAATACATTTCTCGAAATGGCATCGTTGAGAAGCCTGGAGAATTCCTCGCTTTCCCGGAGACCCGCTTCTGCAGCCAGGCGCCAGCCACGGAGGATGCGGGTGGGGTCTTCGAGAAAAGAGACAGTTGTCACAGGTACCAGTGCCCGTTCTTCCAGGTGTGTGAATCCCCCCATAAAGTCGTATACATAGCCAGAGTCGTCAGCTAACATTGCGTTGACGGTAAAATCGCGCCTCAGGATGTCAGTTTTCACTGTACCGGCGGACACTTCCGGCAATATTCCTGCAGAAGCATACTGTTCACAACGGAGCATGGAAAAATCGAAACGTCCGGGAGGCCTTGACACTGTTGCTGTCCCAAAGCGCGTGTTGACGCGGGGATGACTCCCGAAAGCTTCATGGATTGTTTCTCGAAGGGTCTTTACATCCATCCACGGCACCAAGAAGTCGACGTCCACTACAGGTCGTTCCAGCAGACAATCTCGAACGGCACCACCTACTAAATATACCGGAATTGAACGCCTTTCAAAGGCGTAAAAAACGCGATTGATAAAATCCCGATATTCTTTACGAGCAAGGTATTCGAAACTAACCCGGACTTTTCTACGGGCAGGGGACAAATGTTCCTCTTGAAGAGAGTGGAAGTTTTCAAACTTGTCCCAGAGGCTCACTGTGTTATCCGTGAGCACAGGAATTTCAGCAAGAGGAATGTCGTAAACTACGGAGATGTTCTCCTGCGGTTGTTGATTGAACAGAAAAGGGGCCTCGCGGTAGAACGTGTCAGTTACATCTATTTTCAATTGCTTCAGGCGCTCTTTTACGTAACTGTCCAGAACGTAGAGTCGTCCTTTTATTTTTTTTATGGCTTTAATTTCTGCAGAGGTTGTTTTTTTACGCACGAGGATGACACCGTTTGTAAATATTTAACACTGCTGAAGGATCAAGATGGGTGTAAATTTGGGTGGTGGTGATACTTGCGTGACCCAGAAGTTCCTGAATGATCCGCAGGTCCGCTCCGTGCTCCAGCATGTGGGTGGCAAATGAATGACGCAGCACATGTGGAGTGACCCGCTCAGAAGGTATGCCGGCATGCAAGGCGTATTTTTTGATAATGTTCCACACCTGCTGGCGAGTGAGTTTTTTCCCGCGATTGCTGAGATACACATAGCCGGGGTCAGCACGTTTTTTCAATAATTGAGGCCGACCTTCTTCGAGATATTTTTCAAGCCACTCGTGTGCTTCATCACCGAAGGGTACGATACGGCTTTTGCCACCTTTACCGGTGACCACCACGAACAGGTGTTCTCTGTTTATGCTGTTCACGTGAAGGGTTGCAGCTTCTGAAACCCGAAGCCCTGTAGCGTACATGAGTTCCAGGAGCGAACGATCGCGCAGCGAAAGAGGTCCTGTGACCTGGACGCTGCTTAACAGTTGTTCCACCTCGTCCACAGTCAGAACATCAGGAAGTTTATGCTCTTTCCGCACGTGTTCAAGCGATTGAGCAGGATTAGAGGAACATATCCCCCGGGACTCGCAAAAACTATAGAAGCTTTTCAGCGAGGATATTTTTCGATTGATTGTCGATGGTTTTTTCTTGTGGGAATAAAGAAATCGTATGTACATGCGGAGATCTTCAGGCTGAATCTTGTGGAAGGGTTTTTTTAATGCAGCGAGCAACTCTTTTACGTCTCCACAGTAAGCTTCAGCGGTGAAGCGGCTGTAGTTTCTTTCGAATATGAGGTGAACGTAAAAATTTTCCAGAGCGCGTTCGCTTGAAGGTGCCATGCTTTTTTTTATATCAGACTCTTCATGTTTCACAGGATTATGCCCCATCTTGACGTTTTGGAGTTGGAATTCCGTTTCACAATCTCTTTTATATCCAATATTATCATTGAAGCTGCTCCTGGGCTTCAATAGAATAAGAACGGCGATAATGGGGATTCACAAAAAATGATACGTACAGGGAAGAAAATCTATTTTCTGTTTTTCGCTCTGGTTGTTTTCGGGTGTGGAGGCGGAGGAACAGATATTATTTCTCCTGGTCGCATACTCGATTTAAGCGTGGAAGAGGTGGGTCCTGATTACGTGGTTCTTACCTGGACAGCACCCGGAGATAACGGATACTTCGGAGGTCCTGTTGCAAGGTATGACCTTCGTTATTCCCGTGAGCCTATCGTGAAGGAAACCTGGGAAACATGTGAGCAGGTGTTGAATGAAGGGGAACCTTCACGTCCCGGTACAGAAGAGAGGTATATCCTGAGGGGGCTGGATATTAAGACACGGTATTATTTTGCCATTCGGTCATACGACGACGTAAACAATCGCTCTGAAATTTCGAATGTGACTCAGACTGTGACCTTAGATGCTTTTGGAGGTTCGGGTACGTGGTTACAGGCGGCGAATCCCGAGCCTCCAGCAGGAAGTTACATGAAAGGAGGTGTTAACGAAGAACTCCAGCAGATATTTTTTTATGCTCCCCCCTGGACGTTGCTTTACAACTATTCCCCTTCGAGCAGCGGGTGGCAGCAATTCAGCACATCTCTTACCCCTCCCCAGAGAATTGGTTACGTGGTCATGTATCTGCGCGCGCAGAACAAGTATATTCTTTTTGGTGGGGTTACGGGTGACGGTACATATGTCAATTCTTCATATTACTTCGACCCGGTAACCGCTCAGTGGGCACCCACTGGTGCTGGCGGAAGCATCCCCCCTGCTCGAGCAGGTACATGCGCGGCAATGGATGAGAACAGCGGAATTTTTTACATATTTGGTGGCGAACTGAGTGATTACTCTGGTGTCCGTTACTACAATGATGTGTATTCTTTTGATCCGTCCACGAACACGTGGACTTATGTAAATGCTTCTCCACCCTATCCCCCGGCACGGGTATCTGCAGCATGTGCCTATATTCCTTCACTGAATGTGTTTTTAATCGTTGGCGGTCGGGACAATGTGGCGACTTATGGAGATATATGGGTTCTGGATTTGAATACCTCCCCTCCGGGATGGATTCAGATTTATCCTGATAACGCAGGCCCTCCGCCTTTTTACGGGGCTTTCGCTTTTCACGATGTTTCTTTTTCGCGTATCGTTCTTACAGGTGGTGTTACTGAGTCAGGTAATGCTCTCGGTTCGGCCTGGGCAATGGAGTATACGTCTGACCTTCGTATCAGATGGGTGAGGCTTAAGCCAGAGGGAACATCTCCAGCGGTGTCTGTGTACGATTGGGCGCGGGGTGATTCGTCGTTACGCCGTATCTTTTACTATTCCATGGGAGATGGACTTCTTTATCAGCTGGTTTTTTGAAGTCCGACTATTGTATTTCATCCCGGTAGTTAAACGCTTGTTTTTCACAGGCGAAACTTACGAATTTCTCTGGATAGAAATTCTGAAAGCTTGTTGAGTGATTGGGCTGTTTGGTACACGTCTTCCACGCGCTGGCTGATTTCTTTCATCAAACTGGCACCCCGGGCAATCTTGATGGACGTACCCACGAGTTGTTGCTTCTGTTCTGACGCAGCTGCCGTGATGACATCTGTATTTTTGCGTATCTCTTCCACCACCTTCATGATATCCTCACCGGCGCGGCTTTGCTCTTCGGTGGCACGCAGGACCTCTTCGCTGAAATCCTTCATCCGTTCTGCGGAAGTGCTGATCCTGTCGGCTGCTGTTGCCTGTTCCCTTGTTGACCTGACAATCTCCTGCGCGTGTTCGTTGATTTTTTCTGCAGCCTCCATGATTTTTTGTGTGCCTTTGGCATGCTCCTCCATTGCACGCGCAATCATTTCCATGGTGGAGGCTGTGTTGATGCTCGCTTCTTCCAGTTTCTTCAGTGTGTTTAAGGTATTGTTTGAAAGTTTTTGCCCTTCCTCAACCGACTCCAGCCCCACTTCAACCAGCTCGACAGTTCGCTCTACATCCTTGTTGACCGCGCGGATAATGGTTTCGATATCGCGGGTTGACAGTGCAGTGCGACTGGCCAGGCTTTTGATGTGCTCGGCCACTACCGCGAAGCTTTTTCCGTGTTCACCGGCCTGCGATGCAATGATAGATGCGTTAATGGCCAGGAGATTTGTCTGACCGGCGATGTTTTGAATCACAGTAAGAATTTCCTGTATTTCTTCGGTTCTCTTTTCAAGTGACTGCACACTCCCGGTGATTTCGTGAATGATCTCGTGAATTTTTCTCATCCCTCTGTTGGACGCCTCAGCAGCCTGCATTCCTGCTTTGGATATCTCTGCCGCTTCCACTGCAATACGTGTTCCTTCGCCCGTCATGTTTTCAACTTCTCTTGTAGAGGAGGCGATCTGGCTCATGGCTACGGAAGTTTCTTCGATTTCAGTGAGAAGCATCTCTGCACGCTGTGCGATACCGTTGATTTGTTCGTGAATTAAATTGATGGAACCGGAGACTTCGTCAATATGCCTGCGCAGATTTTTCATTTCGCTTTCCACTTGTTTGAGAGAGGCTGTCATTTCCTGCATGGAGACGGATGCGCTTTCTACCACATTGTGCATGTACTGCATTTTGCCTGATATGTCCGCTGCGCGTTCGCTCACCGAAGACACCTCTGCTTCCATTTCCGAAAGGCTGTGAGACTGGTCGTCGGTGATTTTTTTGACGTCCTCTGTGATATTGGAAAGCCCGGCTGCAACAGTAACCAGTTCTTAGGAGACACTGCTGATTTTTTCTATAATACCCCGGATGCTCTCTGTCATGTTGTTGAAGGCTTCCGTAAGTTCGCCAATTTCATCGTGTTGCAGCACAGATGCGTAGTGCGTGAGGTCACCCTCTCTCAGCTGCATGGAGTGCCTACGCAACCTGTCCAGGGGCTTCAACACCTGTGACTGAATGAACATGCTCGATGAGAAGTATGCAATGGCCAGTGCCGCCAGCAGGATGAACAGTTGCAGTGCCAGGTATTTTGCTGCACGTGCAGCGTGCCCCCTTTTGTGGAACCCGACAACCAGTTTTAACCCTTTAAGTGGATCTTCTGTAAGCGGATAAATGACATATTGCAACCCGTTAAGAGATAGAACCTTTGCCTCACGCGAGGTATCCAGGAACTCTTCCGGTGCCTTGCCGTTAATCATTTCCGGATTACTGTGGGAGACAAAGGTTCCTGTTTCATCGATAAATGCCATTTCTGCGAGGTCCTCTGAACCTTCAACCGTTCGTTTCAACTCCAAGGAAAGAGCGGTTAAAGCCAGCAGAGTTCCCCCGGAACGCTGTAGATTTTCAGAGGCTTTTTTTAGAATCAGGGTGGATACGGCTTTCCCGGTGGTGATCAGGCTTCTTTTACGTTCTGCAGATAGATAAATGTTAACGGTAATAAAAAATGTGAGAATAAGGGCTGTGAGCAGCCCGCCTATACGAATCATTAATTTTCTTTGAAGGGACTCCTTCAAGATACCCTCCCTTTTATGAAATTAAATTTATATTATCAGACCTTGATGAAAATCCCAAATTTCGTGCCACATTCTCTCAACCTGCTGACGCGTTTTTTCAAAAGAACCGGTATTGTCTATGATGAAGTCCGCTTTTTCGCGTTTAAGATCAGCCGGCATTTGAGATTGAAGGCGTCGGCATGCCTCTTCTTTACTGAGCCCGTCGCGTTTCATTATACGAGCTATGCACACCTCCGGTGTGGCGTATACAAGAATGACGGGCCTGAGCCATTTTTCCATACCAGCCTCGAATAAAAGGGGTACGTCCAGGAGGATACGCCGGTGATATTCAGCGGCTTTTTTGAGCTCTTTTAACATCATTTCTGCCACACGGGGATGAGTGATTTCGTTGAGCTTTTTGCGTAGCATTTCATTGCCGAACACGAGGCGTCCCAGGCGTTTGCGATCAATTCGTCCATCGGGCAGAAGAACCTCTTTTCCAAAGAACTGCACGATTTCCTCATGGGCAGGTTGACCGGGTTCTATCACGCGATGGGCAATTTCATCGGCATCGATGACAAATGCTCCACGCTCGGCAAACATACGCGCAACGGTGGTTTTACCTGATCCCACTGTGCCGGTGAGGCCTGCAACACGGGCCATGAATGTTCAACCCAGAATGGGACTCAGCATTCGTTGTGTATCCTCGCTCATACCGAGTGCAGTATCTCCTTGCTTCAACGCAGCGATAAGATTGGCAGGGGAAAGTTCATCAGCAGGGATAATCGTCCAGCACACACCAAGTTGATGGCGCGCGTGTGCATCAGAGCCTGCAATTTTAACTTTTGAATATTTATCACAGAGCATGACAAGTTCCTTCACATAGCTTTTATCCACGACACCCTGAACCATGAGGTCCAGCATTTTGCCGTTGAGAACTTCAATCCCGTCAATGATCTCCAGTACTTTTTCGAGATGCCCGTTTTCCTGAGGAGCAGACCATCCTGTACGGCTGGGCGAACGGGGATGGAGCCATACGATGAAAAGCTCCGGCTCTTTTTCTATAGCCTCCACGGAGGGTAAGTACTGAGGAAATTTTTTCAGCAGGTCTGCTCGTGATGCGTATATTCCGAAGTCACCGTCTTTTGTGGTTACTTCGATACCCGGAAGAACGTGTGCTCCCTGCTGCTCCAATACTTTAATGGCGGAGATTTTTCCATGATCTGTAACGGCAACGGCATGGATGTTTTTCTCCTGTACCAGTAATTTGATATCATTACATGTAAGTTAAGAACACTTGGACACATTACTGTGCACGTGCATGTCAATTGAATAAGTTTTCATGGCTCAATATTATTGAGCATTACGAGAGTTATGGCAAATAGAGATGAAGAGTGAGGAACTTTACAGAGAAGAACGTCTTATCCGTCGCGCTCGAGCGATAGTGGACAGGACCTTGAGCGAAATTTCTCATAAAGGTCTTTATGGTCGTGAAGCGTGGAGCCTGTATAGGGATGCACGAGAGAAGGTGCTTGCCATGTTTCCGGACAAGAAGGATGCGTTCAAGCTCATTTACTGGCCCCGGTTTTCGAGAGTGATATGGGAAAATATGCTCAGGGAACTGGACCTTGCATCGGTAGAAGATATTTCTTTTTAAGCGACTGTCTGGCTTTATTTCTTAAAAAACATTTCCACCATTTTACCCATATTCTGGTGATGTGTACCCTCCCAGTATATTCGACCACAGACAGGGCAGCGGGCAAACTCTTCGTGTGTACGATAGACAAATTCCGGCACTTTACTTCTGACCTCTTCACGAGATGCTTCTTCAAGGAGTTCATTGCAGATAAGGCACCGCGAAAGGAACTTTTCCTTACTGGGTGTAAGAGAGTGGATGTTCAACACCTTTTGCACCTGTTCGTGAGGATAGTTTTCGGACAGTACCACAACCTTCAGGTCCTGGGGGAACCTGTAACGCCTCCTTTTTGTAATGAGTATGCGTCCCTCTTTTCGTGAACGTTCGATGAGCTCTTCGATTTTCGAGTTTTTGTCGTAAAGCACATCGTAACCGAGCATGCGCATGAGCCGGACAAAACCACCTAACATGACATCTGCTGTGAATTTTATTTCGGACATCGCTGTACAATATGGTAAATTTTATTTCAACCAATTTTAATTGTTTACAGGGGATCTGGTTGGTTGAAGTTGTGAGGAGTGTGTTCAGGTGAAGAAAAAGAAAAAGCGGCTTGTTTACAGGGTCGTTGAAACAAGCATGGTAACGGATGATGAACTCGAACGGATCATCAATGAAAATGTCGAAGAGGGATGGAATCTGGAAAGCATTCAGTTTGCCATGAAGGAATCATCACGACGCCCTGTAATGGCTTTTATACTTTTTACAAAGGAAGAAGGCGATGAGAGCTGATCCTGTTAACCGAATAATTGGGAAACTCATTGATGTGCTCCTTTTCTTGTTCTTTACCCAGATTTTCACTCCGTATGGAACAGCAGCGGGATTGATATACCTGGCGGTGTGCGATGGATTCCCGGGAGGGCGCAGCCTGGGAAAATTCCTTACAAGAACCCGTGTGGTGGATGCATCTACCGGGGAGCCATGTTCTTTCCGGGCGTCTGTGCTCAGGAATATTCCTGTAGTGGTGGTGTTTCTTTTTTACATCATTCCTTTCGTGGGATGGGTGCTTTTCTTAACGGTTGGAGTGCTTATATTTATGGCGGAGGTTTTTTTCGTATTCCGGGATGAAAAGGGTCAACGCATAGGTGATACGATGGCAAATACCGTGGTTGTAGGTGTTAGCCACGAGTGATGTGAAACACCATCACATATCAAATTGGTGAGTTGAGGTTTTCGTGGCCGTGAAGAAATATCCTGTGAAGCGTGAAGTAAAAGAGCTGATCCTCCTTTATGAGATCAGCCAGGCCCTCCAGCAGAGTATGGACTTGCGGGCTGTGCTCAAACCTGTGTTGAAGATGATGGCCACTCACATGGGAATGTTGAGAGGTACCATTACTATTCTCGACCGGGATACGGGTGAAATATACATAGAAGAAGCCTACGGCTTGTCGCGCAGTCAAATGGAGAAGGGACGCTATCGCTTGGGTGAGGGCGTTACTGGCAAGGTGGTTCAGACGGGGCAGCCGGCTGTTGTTCCCCGGATATCCGAGGAACCTCTTTTTCTCAACCGCACAGGTGCACGCAGAAAACTTCGCAAAAAGGATATTTCATTTATCTGCGTGCCGATTAAGCTGGGAAATGAAGTCATAGGCGCACTCAGTGCCGACCGGCTCTTCAGCGAGCGGGTGTCATTTGAAGAGGATGTGAGACTGATGTCCATTATTGCCTCCATGATTGCTCAGGCGGTTAAACTGCGACTGAAAGCTCAGGAAGAAAAAAGGCGCCTGGTAGAGGAAAATATTCGCTTACAGGAAGAACTGAAGGAACGTTTCAGACCTTCCAACATCATCGGAAATTCGAAGGCCATGCAACATGTCTACGAGCTTATTGCTCAGGTGGCACCTACGAATACGACCGTGCTTATCCGGGGTGAAAGCGGGACGGGAAAGGAACTCGTGGCTCATGCCATCCACTATAACAGTCCCAGAGCTGACAGGGCTTTTATCAAGGTCAATTGCGCCGCACTTCCGGAAAGCATTATAGAAAGCGAACTGTTCGGGCATGAAAAAGGTGCTTTTACCGGGGCTATTACCCAGCGAAAGGGGCGTTTTGAACTGGCTCACGGTGGCACCATTTTTCTTGATGAGATTGCAGAACTTTCGCCTGCCATTCAGGTAAAGCTGCTCAGGGTGCTCCAGGAAAAGGAGTTCGAGCGCGTCGGAGGAAGTGAAACGATTAAGGTGGATGTACGCATTATTGCCGCTACCAACAGGGATCTGGAAGCTCTCGTCAAAGAGGGGAAGTTCAGGGAAGACCTGTATTATCGCATTAATGTTTTTCCCATTCACATACCACCCCTGCGAGAAAGAAAAACGGACATTCCTTTGCTTGCCGATTACTTCGCCGAGAAGTACAGTCGCGTTCACGGAAAAGAAGTGAAGCGCATTTCAACGCCTGCCATCGATATGCTCATGAGCTATCACTGGCCGGGGAACGTGAGGGAGCTGGAGAATGTGATTGAACGGGCGGTGATTCTCAGTACGGACGGGGTCATTCACTCGCACAATCTTCCTCCCACACTTCAGACGGCCGAGGCCACAGGGACGTTTCCTACAGGTACGTTGCAGGAGATGCTGGATAATGTGGAGCGCGAGATGATTGTCGAAGCTATCAAACATGCCAGGGGGAACATGGCAGAGGCCGCGAGGCTTCTGGGTATTACAGAACGTGTAATGGGCTTGAGGGTCAGGAAACACGGCATCAATGTAAAAAGGTTTAAAGAAAAATTCGTTGATAACAAAGAATGAACTTGCTGTTTTAACATCCTACCATTTTGTAGAAAACGCCTACAAATCTAACATTTCCGTGGGAATGAGCAAGCTGGTGATTGTGGGAGCACTGAGGGCTCATGTTGTAAGTTTTTGAATTTTAGCAGCTTTTGAATAGAGAGGCTTTGCTGGCACATATGTTGTTCTCCATAAAAAATAAAACATACGAGAGGAGGTGAAGCATGGAGAAAACCGTACTCTACAGGGAGAGAAAAGGTGCCGTGCCGTGGTGGAAAGGTCTGGCGGTGGCAATGGGTATGGTGACATTTTTTCCACTGGTTCCACTGGTTGCAGTGGCAGAAGGAGCCGGTGCTTCCGGTTCAGCGTCGTGGGGCGTTTTCAGTAATTACATCTGGAGAGGTCAGAGGCTCAGCGACCGTACCGTGGTGCAGCTCGACACGAGCCTTGCCTACAAGGGGGCAAGTGTGGGTTTCTGGGCCAATTATGATACGCATGTCGGTGAGGTGACAGAAGTGGATTACCTCGCCACATATTCCTTTTCAGCGGGCAAAGCGGGCCTGGAACTCGGGTATATTTATTACAGCCTTGAAGGTGTCAATGACACGCAGGAGTTTTATTTGTCCGCTTCGTACGATGTGATCCTTGCACCCTCATTGACCATTTATTACGACTTTGATTTAGGCACCGGCGCTTTTGTTACATTTTCCATCGGACATTCTTTTTCGCTGCCTGCAGGTGCGTCACTCGATTTGAGCGCGCTGGTAAGCGTTAACCTCAAGGATGAGGTGCTCGGTGATTTTTACAACTTTTACAATGCAGAGGCAGGTATCGGTGTTGGTGTTCCCCTGTACGGACCTGTGAGCTTATCCCTTACAGGGAATGTTTCTGTTCCTCTTTCGGGAGAGGCTAAGGATGCGATCGAAGTTCTCAGCGTTAACGGTGCTCTTGCTGGATCAGGCATCAACTACTATGGAGGGGCTTCGGTGGCAATGGAATTTTGAATTAAAGGAGGTTTCGGATGTTAAAGAAAGCACGATATACGTGGACAATGTTACCTTTCGGGATGCTGCTCGTGGCATCAGTAGCACTCGCTGCTGATGACCCCTCGGCGGTGGCGGCACACAATTCTGTTTCCATTGATACGGTATGGACGCTCGTTGCCGCCTTCTTGGTGTTTTTCATGCAGGCGGGATTCGCGATGGTGGAGGCGGGATTCACACGTGCGAAGAACGCAGTGAACATCATTATGAAAAACCTGATGGATTTTTCCGTGGGTTCCATTGCGTACTGGGCGATAGGTTTTGGCCTCATGTTCGGCGCTGATGCACTTGGTCTTTTTGGTACGGATGGTTTCTTTCTATCTGCAGGTAACCCGGCTACCAGAGAAGGTTTGTGGCAATTCGCTTTCTGGATGTTTCAGGTGGTGTTTGCTGCCACGGCTGCAACCATCGTCTCAGGTGCTATGGCTGAACGAACGCGTTTCACAGCGTACCTGGTTTACAGTGCTGTCATTTCTGCTTTCATTTATCCCATTGTCGGTCACTGGATATGGGGTGGTGGGTGGCTGTCGAACCTGGGCATGGTGGACTTTGCCGGTTCGACGGTTGTGCATTCGGTTGGAGGATGGGCTGCTCTTGCCGGTGCCGCTCTTCTGGGTCCCAGGTACGGTAAGTACCTGGAAAGCAACGGTCGAAAGATTTCGCAGGCCATTCCCGGTCATAATATCACACTGGCTGCACTGGGCGTGTTCATCCTCTGGTTCGGCTGGTTCGGATTTAACCCTGGCAGCACGACGGCCGGAACAAACCTGAGCATTGCGACCATTGCTGTTACCACCAATCTGGCTGCTGCTGCAGGTGCTATTGCTGCCATGTTTACTGCCTGGAGCATGTATGGCAAACCTGATGCGACCATGGCGCTTAACGGCGTTCTTGCCGGCCTCGTGGCCATTACTGCACCGTGTGCGGTGGTCTCGCCGGGTAGCGCTGTTATTATCGGGCTGATAGCAGGTGTAATCGTTGTTTTTTCTGTGGAGTTTTTTGACAAGGTTCTTCACATTGACGATCCTGTTGGAGCAATTTCTGTTCACGGCGTATGCGGTGCGTTTGGTACCCTGGCTGTGGGTTTATTCGCGGAAGCAAAGTACGCCAAGGCTGCTGGTCTCGGAGAAGTAAACGGTCTCTTTTTCGGCGGCGGTTTTCACCAGCTTGGCGTACAGCTTATTGGAGTGTTCGCTGTTTTTGCGTGGGTTGGCATCGCCTCTTTTGTTCTTTTTTATTTTCTGAAGAAGACCGTAGGCCTTCGGGTTAGCCAGGAAGAAGAACTGCGCGGCCTCGACATCGACGAGCATGGAATGGAAGCGTATAGCGGTTTTCAGGTGTTCACGACGCAATAACGGAGGTGTGGGTGGAGATGTTATTCACGGGTGTATACGGAGCTTCCATTGCCGTGAGGCATG
>JAJRZV010000034.1 GCA_024275095.1 bacterium
ACATTTGAGTCAAAGCTCAAATCCTGATCTCGTGAAAAGATTTATTCAGTTCAGATAAACCTCTGCAGGTGTTCTCAGTCCTGATGTCCAGTGGGGCCTGCGCCAGTTATAATATCACCTGTGAACCGTTCCAGGTGATACTGAACACCTCCTCATGTCTCTTCCACTGATAGCTTGCCCTTAAGTGCCGCAAGCACGATCTCAAGTTTTTGCTCAACAGGTATCTTCTCTTTCCTGCCCATGTTACACCTCCTTTTTTGAAACGGTTTTTATTTTATCCCTCATTTTTGATCTGATTGAATTTCTGGTGGATTTTTTTCTATTCCAGCCCTGAATGGCCTCGAGCCAGCTCCAGAGGTCTCACTTTTTGTGTGTTTCGGTTTGGGTGGGGCAATACATGTGAGTATATGACTGCCGAATGTTAAATGACATTTTTTGCCTTTCTGGAAGTTAATTTAGAATTTTTATTGTTGTCCGTATTTATCTATCACCCACCCTGGCAGACAGTTGCAGCTTGCAATTTCTTTAAATATTTCCCCGCCTCTATTAAGAGACCTCTGAAAGTTGTGCTCATAGTCCACGGAGTAAAGTCCGAATCTGGGCTCGAAGGTTCCCCATTCCCAGTTGTCAGTCAGCGACCAGTAGATGTAGCCCAGGACAGGGATCCCTTCCTGTACGAGTTTTTTAACCCAGAGCAGGTGCCGGACAATCACCCGTGCCCTCTTTTCTCCGCTTGTTGTGGCAACTCCATTTTCTGTAATCAGGATGGGGAGTTTATATCTCCGGTAAAGTTTTTTTATGATGTGGTAGATGCCCTCAGGATAAATTTCGTAACCCAGGTTTGACCTTTCGCCCGTGATTGTCGGGCAATCCCTCAAAAAAGTGGAGATGTCAAAACCTCGCATGCTCACACACGGGAGAGCAGATATTGGAGGCGGAAGGCCGGGGACGTCCACTACATACCAGTGGTTGTAATAGTTAACCCCGATAAAGTCCACCTTGCCCTGCCATTCCTGCCTCACATCATCAGGAGTACCGTCGAGGTTTTCGTCAAACCCGTATATTGTAAGGCTGTCGTAGAGATTGAAGTCGTAGAATCGTTCCATCCTTGTGGTTGCGGCCACATCTCCCGGATCGGATGGGTCGGCGGGTTCATAAAATGCAATTGTTTCCGGGAGTCCTACATTTGCGGAAACGCCGTCTCCGTCACCGTCCCAGGCATCTGTTTCTTTTATAACCTCGTAGGCTCGTGCGTGTGCCTCAATCAAGTTTTTCATTACCGGGTAGACCTTTTCATAAATTCCGCGTGTGGTGAAATTGATTTCTCCCGGAGGGAAAAGTCCGTAAAGGTAGCCTGAAATAACAAGTATAATGGGTTCGTTAATGGTCAGGTACCAGTCAACATCACGCCCGAATTCTTCCGCAATTTTCTTTGCATACTCCACGAATTCGTCAACGGTGTCTTTGCTCGTCCATCCACCAAGGTCGGATGTTCCCTCTTCGGGGTTTAATACCCACAAGGGGTTCGTGAAGTGATGCAGGGTTATAATGGGGGTGATTCCTCTTTCTTTAAGGGAGTTTATAACGTTTCTGTAGTGTGCGATTGCATCTTCATCCCATACATCCTTTTGAGGTTCAATTCGGCTCCATTCTATTGAGAACCTGTAGTGGGTAAGGTTTATATCCTTTGCGAGTTCTGCATCGGTGTCATACATTTCATAGGCGTTTGTTGCTTTTCCAGCAGGCACCTCTATGAAGAACGGGCTTTTTCTTTCCCACACGTACCAGTCACAGTTGAAATTGTTGCCCTCAGTCTGGTAGGCAGAGGAACCCGCACCCCACATGAAACCATCTGGAAAATAAAAA
>JAJRZV010000035.1 GCA_024275095.1 bacterium
CGCATCTGCGGCACCCTCAAGATGAGAGTACCTCAAGAGATTGGAAGAAGTCTTGCTCACCTGTACCGCCATCGAAGAAAACAGCACCGCAAGAATGAAAATAAGAGCAATTGTCACCATGGCTTCCGTAAGGGTAAAACCCTTCTGAAAATGGATATTTTTATTATTCAACAACACCTTCTTCATCGTATGATCAACCTCCCCGTGTAAGGATACAAAACAATGTGATACTCAGAATTTTGATTTGAAAGTTCTATATCAACACTGCCCACATCCTGTGGATATAACCCATCAACTATGGCCTGCCCATTGGAGATAAAAATGATTGTATGCGGTGGGCTCGTCGTTGAAGAAGTATTGTTTATCTGAAAATCAGTTAACACGAGAGGAGTAAATTCATATTCATTTATCTGCTCAAAATTAGCCGTGTTTAACCCCGTTATCGGATCATACCCTGCTCCAGGCGTTAGCTCCCGAAGTACAGTAACCCGATCCGTGTAGATCTCAACCACAAACGTCCTCGTCTGCCCCATCGCTTTCGCTCTGGAACTGAGAATAAGCCCAAAAACATTGTTTGCTTTTTGATCAGCACGCGTGCGCGCCACCATCGTGTTAAAGGAAAACCCGGCAATCGTCGCTATTGCCACCACCACCGCTATTACTACCATAAGCTCTACAAGCGTAAACCCTTTTGCCCCGTTGTGTATAACTTTCTCTTTTATCAGCATTTTTGCCTCCCCTTGGTATAGTTAGCAATTTCCATTCCACTGGTAGTAACCAAAAAGTTCTCATTTTTCAAGAGATTACAAGACGGACCTGTGGCTTCACTCACACTATCTGACACAAACTTGCTCATTTTTCTCTTTATTGTGCAACTTTTTCATAGAAAAGTAAATACGCGAAAGAAAAAGAAAAATAGATTTTGTAATCCTAAAAAGAATCTCTGAAAAGTTGTCCGAAAGGACGCGCCTAATGTTCAGACTTTCAGCTCAAAATAGAGAATGTCACCGAGTTCACCGGATCTTTCAGCCGGAGGCTTCAGCACGGCTTTCACTTCGGCGCCCGTTAAAGATTCTTTTGAAAAATCCTTCGCAACGATTTTGTGAATTATGCCTCCGTCGGTATTGTAGATATTGATAAACCCAATGAGCTCGGGTTTCTCTAACAGCGAACCGCGACTGTCGCGGGTTACTTCTGTCCAGGTAACCACCCTTCCCTCTGGTTGCACTTCTACGAATTCCTCCACGTCTTCCATGCATACCTCACAGTAAATACGAGGTGGCAAATATACCTTTCCACATTGTCTGCACCTTACTGCCACAAAAACACCTTTCTCTTTCAAAGCCGTGAAAAACTTCTCTCCTGCAGGACCTACAGTGTAGGAGAAGTAAATGGGAATGTCCCCTTCCCATGCATGTGCCTTCTTGTTTACATGGACTTTACGCCAGATGCTCATTTCACTCCTCCAGTGGTTTGAAATAAAGAATATCGGTGATGGCACCGGTTCTTTCCTTTTCGGGTTTCCATACCGCTTTGACCTTCATTCCAATCTTTACATTCTTTGGATCATCCACTTCACCAAGTTTGTGAAGTATTCCCACTCCAGGGGAAGCCCCGTCTATCTCAATGACAGCAGGAATTTCTGGCTCTTCGAGACGTTTTACGTCCATGGATACGTAGGAAATACTGAACGTGTTCACTGTGCCTGTATCTTTGAGTTCCAACCATTCATCTATGGGGACAAAACAAAGTTCGCAAAAAGCTCTCGGTGGGACCAGAATACGCCTGCAACGCCTGCACCTGACTCCCAGGATCTTCCCCTGTTTGAGCCCTTCCAGAAATTTACCTACAGCATATCCCGCATCCCATGCGTATCTGGCTTCAGGGTGATATTCAACTTTGAGGGCCTTTTCGAATTCGTCTCTTTTTAAATCCCTGCCTCTGATGACCTTCGGTTCCATGGTCTCCTCCTCTTAATTGACACTGAGAATAACGACAGTACCCACCTGCATGAGGTCTCCCCATGCCTGGGCAAGCCCTGTTTTGGGATTATTCTTGACCTGACGTTTCCCAGCTTCACCACGGAGTTGCCAGAAAATTTCACATACCTTCATCAATCCAGCAGCAGCAATAGGATTCCCAACGCCCAGGAGACCACCTGATGGACATGAAGGCAGTTCCCCATCACGATCGAATACACCTTTTTTCAAAAGTTCAGGGGCTTTCCCCCTGTCTGCGAGCAAAAGACCTTCAAGATGATGAAGTTCCTTGTACGCAAAGGGGTCGTATGGTTCAACCACGTGAATTTCTTTTCTCGGGTTGGTGATTCCGGCCATTTCGTATGCCATCCGAGCAGCCTTTTCAACGTAGTCAGGGTAATAGAGGTCCCGGTTGGTCCAGAAGGCAGTATCAAGATTCCAGCCCACACCCTTAATCCATACAGGCTGTTCGGATACCCTTCGGGCGATATCGTCCCTGGCGATTACTATAGCTGCAGCAGCATCTGATGTAGGCGAAACCATCAGGCGGTGTACGGGCCAGGCCATGATTTCTGATTCAAGCACTTCTTTGACGGTTACTTCCGCGCCCACCTGAGTACACGGATGATCAAGGCCGTTTCGCTTGTTTTTTACGCTGACAAGAGCAATGTCTTCAAGTGGTATTTTGTGTACGCTCATGTACCGGTTCATCTCAAGGGCGAAAATCCACAAAAGGTTAACGCCGAGGGGACGTTCCAGAGTATGGTCATAAATAGAGTTAAACGCAGCCTGTGGATGTGGCTGAGCGCTCGACATTTTCTCTTCTGCAACGACCAGACACGTTTTGAACATTCCCGAGGCTACCATATACCATCCGTGAATGATGGCAAAAACACCGGAACCACCACCCACGTAAGAGCGCATGTAAGGTTTACGAAATGCTCCTGCGCCGTCGGCGAGATATTCCCCTTTCATGTGTACACCGTCAAAAGCATCCGGCGCTGTGGCCATAACCACGCACTCTACGTCTTCGATGGTAAGACCTGAATTTTTGAGCGCTTCCTTAACTGCGTAGAAACTCAGTTCCCTTCCTGTTTCCTCGGCACGACGCATCACATTGCTCATTCCTGCGCCTACCACGGCAACCTTATGTTTAATATTCAGCCCCATGATTCTCCCTCCTTAATCCCGTGAAAGAATGCAGGTAGCGCCACTCCGCGTGGGGAGACCGCGCCACGACTGAATAATACACCTGTAAGGATCCGAAAGTTGCATACGCCCTGCCCTGCCCAGCAACTGATCCGCTGCAAAAGCCAGCTGATACAAAGCCGTTGCTTCCTCCATCATACCAATACCCATGTGAGCGCCGGAGAGATTCACCGGCAGGGTACCTTCCTTGGAAAAGAAACCGTCCCGAAGCAGTTGTGCAGGATTGCGCCCATCAGTTAACGCGCACGCTTCAATGTGTTGAAGCATTTTATATGCATAACGTGAATCTACTTCTGCGAAAGAGATTTCCTTAGATGGACATGATATACCGGCCATTTCATATGCTTTCCTGGCAGAAAGTTCAGCATAGGTGGCCCTTTCCCACACCCAGGTATCAAAAGAGGGTTCAGATGTGTAAAAACCCATCCCTTCTATCCATACAGCCTGGTTCTTTTTTTGCGACCGGATGACATCTTCACTGGCAAGAACCACAACGACCGCTCCATCCGCCGGCTGAGCCACCATCCCTTCGGTAAGGGGTTCCGCCACGACCTCCGTGAGCAATACGTCATCCGGAGAAAATTTGCCAGGGTATGCAGCAAGAGGATTCCAGATCGCATTGGTTCGCTGATGTGTAGCTGCCCGGGCTACACTTTCCGCGTCAATACCGGAAGCCTCCATGTATGCTCTCATCTCCAACCCTGCGAGAAATCTCGGATCCACTCCTGTGTGTCGCAGGTAAACCGGATCAAGGGCCAGCTCCAGAATTTTTAGATGATTGAGTACATTGGAGGCTTTACTATGAGCTTCAACCACACCAATGCGGAACATGCCGGTCATAATCTGCATGGCAACAGAAATTACTCCATAAAGCCCGTCTCCTGATATGGTGTGTACAGGCTTGAGCACCGCCCCCAGCTGATCCGGTACATACTCATCGAAAATGCTCACTCCTTCGTTGAAGTCCTCGGATACAGACACAAAGGTGTCCACATCAAAGGGCTCTATACCCGCATCTTCGTATGCCTTAACAGCTGCTTCAAAGATAAGTTCTCTGTAGGAAACATCGCTGCTGAGGGCTCTCGCAGGTACGATTCCGATTCCAAGAATGCCGACCTTGCTCATGATCCCTCCTCTATTTAATTATTACCATCTTTATTACCGCGCAACGTGTTCTGATTCAGGTTCTTTTATTTATGTAAACTTCCACCCCTTGCGTCAATAAAAATCATCCTGTAGCAGACCGGTATTGCCGGTGTCAAAAAAGGAGCAGAAAGAGAAGACTGTAACCCAGCTGGTTTTCTTCTGTGAAGTATCTGATAGCGGTAACGCCAATGCCCACTCTATCCTCGCAAGATGCAGCCCTGGGGTTGATTCCCGCTATTCCTCTCGTGTACAGGCGTTGAACTACAGGCGGCTCTTCGCCTTCATTGATGGTATAGGCGACAAGGTCTTCATGGGTGGTGTCTCTGTAAAAAATGTGTACAAGGTCCGCTTTATCTACAGCCAGAGCAATCGGACTGGTTTCGAAACCCGGAAGGTCTAAATCCTTAATAACCCATTCTCCGTTATTAAATGAAGCGACCACAGGTACTCCTCTGGATTCGTCAGTATAGACCACATAGGTAACTCCCTCAGGTGATGACTTTGCAGAAATGTAGCGCCCGTGTTTTCTTATTTGAGATACACGGGGTTTTTCATAATCGACTGTATAAAGTGATAAAGGAGAATACACAGACGCTGAAATAAACAATTGGTTTTCATTGATAATTTGGTACGTATCAGAAGATTGGGGTATGCCGTCGCGGTAGAGCACAACGTTTTCTACTCCTGGAGCTGTCTCGTCTATGGTGGCAATAAACCCGTTAGCCGTGGCAGTAAATGAGAGGCGCCTGGCATAAACTTTTTCCCATTCTGGACGTTCGTCTGTAATTACTCGATCGGAATTTTCATCTATCACAATGTGGCGAAGGCTCTGAAGTACAAGGTCGGTGAAAAATAAATGGTGAAATCCATCTCGATCTACAACAGCGGCAAGCGAGCGTGACAGGCCCGAAAATGTACCGGTGTCCCCTGAAATCGTGTAAACGGCCCGGGAAGACGTTGTTCCTCCTCTCCAGGCGGGTATCACATGAATTATGCGCTGATGGGAGTCAGTAACTGCGTGAAGGTAGATATGAGGACGGCCATTATCAAAAACCAGAGCCACGTCAGGGATGTATTCCTGGTTGGTTGAATAAACTTCCTCTTCTGTCCAGTTGCCGCTTTTGTCGCGAGTGTAAAAGGTGACTGTGTAACGATTTTTGCAGGCATTTGCTGAGACAGCGTATACATTTGGCCCCTCTATGGCTGCATCTATATCCACACCCTTGAAACAATCTATGTCAAAGTTTGAGACCTGTTCCTGCGCCCAGGTGTTATTTGCTGGATACGCGTACATTACCACCCCAGCCATGTCGTCGCTGTATACTACATGGGGAGTGCAATCCGCATCGAACACGATAGATTTCATAAGACCCACGTTAATATTTGCATCCACAAAAATTGAATTCACGTTCCACTGCCATCCTTTTTCAATTTCCGATTTTTCAGGGGATGAACACGAACACAAAAAAATCGCCCAGACCACCCCCCCAAAAAACATTTTCTTTTTTAAATTTCCCATGTAAAACTATTCTACCCTTCCACAGTCTGAGTTGGAAGACTTTGATTCGTGTGGATGTACTGATGCACTTTTCTTTTTATTAAAAACAAGGGCGGAGGAGAAAATGTTATACATGTTCAAAAAAGCGGAAAACAGTGAAAGGCTTACCATCTTTATGCATGCAAATGGATGGGTTGAGTACAATCTTAAAGATTTCAAGATTCGACCGCCGGGTAATGCCAGGACTCCATAGTAAATCGTGGATGCCAGGGGACGAGAGGTGGGATATTGCGGCCAACCTGTAAAACCGTACAACCTGGCCGTTCTCAACACAAGCTTCCAGGTCCGTGCTTCAAATAGAACCCGCTGAAAAGTAAAAGCCCGCGGTTCATGATACACCTTCAATCGAGGGGCAAAGGTACTATCCCCAAACCCGCGCACTCGAGATGCAAAGTCAACATCCTCATACGCCGGGTACGGGAAGGTTTCGTCAAATCCCCCTGCCTGAAGAAACACCTTCTTTTTGACCAGCAAATTCGCCGTGAGGAAAACCCCCCCGGACTCATTTCGCGGACCTACTGTAAGCGGCCCGTAACGGTAAGGCTCGAGCAATGTCACATTCCCTTCAATAACACCAACCTGAGTAGTGATATTGTCCAGCACACTCTCCAGTTCTCGAATATAGTAGGGAGCAGGAATAACATCATCGTCGAGAAATAGTATCCATTCAGTTGTTGCGTGCAGGGCTCCCTGGTTGCGTGCAGAGGCCGGACCCTTCCGTTCTCCCGTCGCGACAAAATTGATCCAGTGTGGCCAGGTGATGTTTTGAAACGTGTGTCCGGATTGGGTGCTGGAGCCTCCGTCCAGAACAACAGAGACTTCTTGAGGACGTAACTTGTACCGCTTGGCCTGGTGTACCAGGATGGTCAATAATTTTATGACTCTTCCTGACTCAGGGAGTGCAGGAATTACGATGGTCACTGGAAGGATTTTCATAACCGAGCTATGTTAAATATGTTCAATTTTATGCTCAAGACAATACGGACAATCCAAGGTGGATGCTCTCATGCTCGGAAGGAGCAGCATCAATATTTCACAAAAAACAGTTTCACAGGGCATTGGGTGAAATGGAGGAAATATAGAAAGTTCGACACAAGAAAAGTCTAAAAAGGATCATCCGGGTAACGTTGAGAATGTGTTGTTGATGAATTATTATAAATAAGTTGTTTTTTGAAATACCTGTGATAACCAAGGAAAGCTGATCATATCTTGATACCGTTATGGATTTTAAGATAAAAATTTATCATGGATATTTTCGGTTCTGTATCGGAGTTGTTTTATTTCTAATCTGCGGTTTAATTCCTTCCTGTAAAAGTGATCGTGGTGTCTCATGTCAAGACAGAACTACCCGGCGTTTGCAAGGTTTGAGCCTTAACCGTTCAGAAACGAAAACTTCGAACAAATGTGATCGTCGTTTCCACATAATAAATTTGAGTTTACCGAGAACGGGTTCCACCTCTCTCGCCGCCATGTTCCAGAATTACCGCTCCAAACACGAATTTATGCAGAGGGAACTCGTTAACACGATTTCCTATTATTTTAACGGGAAAATCAGTGAGAACGAACTCGACGCATTTCTGATACTACGCGACAAAAAAGGCTCTCTCGAGGTTGACGCAAGTACCTCACTGCAGTTTGTGGCAGAACGGGTTGTGTCTCTTTTCCCGGATGCCAAATTCATATTTATCGTTAGAGACGGAGCTTCCTGGATTTTGTCTTCCCTGGCGATGTTGAGATGGCTTGGCAGAACCGGGAAAGAGGAGGATCCCGCCTACGTTGATTGGATTGAAAGATATGGGAAACTGTTTATTTCGTCTTTCAAGTTCCCTCTTTTCGCAACTGATGTTTACCTCAGGAATCATTCGAAGCACATAATCTCCGGGCTCGCCGATTTCTGGGGAAAACAAACATTGAATGTTCTCGAATTGTTGAGAGGGTTGCCTGAGGACAGAAGGCTCGTACTCCAATTGAAAGACTTGGATTATTCCATTCAGCGTTTGGCTCAATTTGCCGGTGTAGATCCCGGAACCCTGGTGAAAGCACATCTGAACAGAGCCAGGACTCATGACAAGGAACAGATTAAAAGGCTTGTAGGAGGAAAGAAGGTGCTGGAAGCGGCTGCGAAGGATTACCAGAGAAAGATCAACATGGTTCTGAAAGAATTCGAGTAAATTTTTATGAATAAGCATACTTTATCTCGCGGGAATTTACGCCTATTGGAATTGTTTGATATTTTTCTTGTTTTTCTAAAGATAGGCGTTATGAGTTTCGGTTCTGGAACAAGCGAAGTGATGTTTGAAATGATTGTCGAAAAACAGAAATGGCTCTCCATCGACGAGTTTCAGGATCAGATGGCAATAGCCGGAATGTTACCAGGCCCGTTCCATATCAATCTTGCCATAGCCTGCGGATATAAATATGCAGGTTTTCATGGTTCCATTGTGGGTGCCCTGGGGTTTGTACTTCCTGGCTTTCTGTTTGCTGTCTTGTTGGCATTGAGCATTCGGAGTGATTTCGTCGTGAACTTTCTGTCAACTCACCTCAACATCATTTCTGGAATACTCCTGGCTGTTGCCGGATTGCTTCTCAGTATAATATTAAAATTGGGCAGGCAGGTGGTGGGGAATCTGTACCTGTGGGCATTTGTTATTTTGCTCTCGCTTATGATTGTTTTATTTAAGGTTTCTCTTGTGCTCGTCCTTCTTCTATCCGGGGTGACCGTCATGGTCGTATCAGGCATGGGTGACAATAAAAAAGGACATAACAAATGTTGACAAGGTCATTGTTGTTATACCTGAGTATTCTTCAATTATCTTTTTTGAGCTTCGGTGGAATTTACCCCCTATGGGCGTTCATCGAGGATGAGATGGTTGTTGAATGCCATCAAGCCGGGGCAAAACCTGCGGAAAGGGATAAAATATGCCGGCAGGATTTCAACACAATATTTACCCTGTCATATCTTGTTCCTGGTCCAAGACTCAACGGAGCATCTATTGTGGGATACGAAATTCAGGGTTTTACCGGAATGGTTTTGTTCATTTTGGCAGGGATGACTCCCGGATTGGTTTTAATACCCATCTTGATGAATTTATATGTGAAATATCAGGGTAATCCCTGGGTGAAAAATTTTTTCAGGGGGACAAAATTTGGTATAATCCTTGTTCTTACTGGATTTTTAGCAAACATTCTTGTTGCATTTATACACGGTGCTTTTGTGAAACAGGTGATGGCAGCAGGTATTTTTGCCCTTACATTCTCTATGTCATATTTTTTCAGGATCAATCCCCTGATTATAGTTATGGTGGGGGCGGCATGGGGATACATATTTCTATAACGGGCTCAAAAACGTCTCCTCAATTGACCCAAAACCAAAGCTACTTATGGTCGGCTTTGAAGATGCACTGTAAGTATTAGTTCAAGCGGCTGTTATCAGCTCTGGACCTTTATCTCTTGTTCTGGGTCCGTTCCATATAAGTGATCCTCCCTTTCTTTATCCCATGATACATTACCCTACACACCAGCTCGATTGTCATGATCTCGTATTAGAGATACAATTTTATAATCTTTAATGATTTATCCGGGGCTGTAGCTCAGGTGGGAGAGCGCAGCTTTCGCACGGCTGAGGTCGGGGGTTCGAGTCCCCCCAGCTCCATATTTTATATTACCCACCCGCCCTATCCCTGATGATGGTTTGGCGCGCAGGCAGCACGCGCGCCAG
>JAJRZV010000036.1 GCA_024275095.1 bacterium
AGTCCCAGACCGATGATGGAAAATGAAACGACAAGAAATATTTTTCGTTTGCTGAGAAAGAACGGCGAAAATATAAGAACATAGAAGAATAAGATAATAAATGGACTTTCAATAACACCTGTAAAATAAGTAGCACCTGATATGAAAAGTATATCGAAAAGAACCTGAGAAAAAGCCAGATTTTCAAGAGTTTTTTCGTGCTTGATGCGCCGAATGAAAAGAAGGGATGGAATGGTGATGGAGAGTATTATTACTTCCAGTACAATCAGGGAGGGAACCTCGAGGGCGGAGTGTTTCCCCTTGATGGAATAAAAAAGAGTAACTCCTACGATAATGCTGATTATAAAAACTCGACCCGAGAGATAATAAACGACGTTGCGTTTAACCGCCGCCTCCAACCGCACCCGCCAGGCTGAATATTGGTAGGTAAAGAGAAATGAGGATTCCACCCACAAGCACCCCGAGAAAGGCCATCATCATTGGCTCGATCATCGAGGTAAGCGCTCCCACGGCGGCGTCCACTTCGTCATCGTAAAAATCAGCAATCTTGGAAAGCATGGAATCGAGAGCACCTGTTGCTTCACCCACGGAAATCATCTGCACAACCATGGGAGGAAATACGTGGGTGTATTTCATCAAGGGTTCTGCAATGTTTTTACCGGCCATAATCTCGCGCCTGGACTCCATAATGGCATCTTCAACCACCTGGTTCCCAGCGATCCTTCCACAAATTTCCATGGCGTCAATGATAGAGACGCCACTGGAGATCAGCGTACCCAGTGTTCGTGTGAAACGAGCAATGGCAACTTTCTTTATCAGATCCCCGAATACCGGGGCTTTTAAAAGAAGCCAGTGCACGTAATATTTTACCTTTGGATTCCGCATGAGGAGTCGCAAGCCCACGATAAAAGCAATCGTTACTCCAATTACCGTGGGCATTTGGTGCCTCACCACTTCGCTGATGCGAATAAGCACTTGCGTGGGCCCGGGAAGTTCGGCTCCCAGCTCCTCGAATATTTGCTGGAATCGCGGTACGACATATATAAGTAATCCAAAAGTTATTGCCAGGGCCAGAACCAGCACCGCCACAGGATATGTGAGAGCGCTTTTTACTTCACTCTTGAGTTTTACAATCTTTTCCTGGTACGTAGCGAGTCGGTTCAATATGGTATCCAGCACACCGCCTGCTTCTCCTGCTGCTACCAAATTCACGTAGAGCTGATCGAAAACTTTCGGATGGTGTGCCAGCGCCTCTGCAAGTGAAGAGCCTCCCTCCACCGTTCTTTTCACATCAAACAGAATTTCTTTAAATGCAGGTGACGGCTGCTGGGATGCAAGAATATCAAGAGCCTGGACAATGGGAAGGCCCGCGTCCAGCATGGTTGAAAACTGCCTTGTAAAAACCACGAGGTCTTTCTGCTTAACCCCGCCCATGAATTTCTTCAGAAAAGCCGGCATCTTCAATTCCATGGACAGATCCAGCCCGCCTTTTTGACGCAGGGAGGTGGGAACAATGTTTCTCTGCCTGAGGAGTCCTGTTGCTTCCGCGGCAGAAGATGCTTTCAGGGTGCCTTTGACTACTTTGCCATCGGCTCCTCGTCCTTCGTATACAAACTCCGGCATCGCTTCACCTCATTACTTGGTTTCTGCGCATTTCAGGACGCAGGAAAGCCGTTCCTTTTTCAATCATCATCTTCAATTCATCCGGTTCAGGACTCTTTGCAAGCGCATCTTCAAGAGTGATGAGTCGACGCTGGTAAAGATTGAACAGTGACTGGTTGAAGGTTTGCATCATGTGTTTATCCTGTCCCATCTGCAGGTGAGAGTAAATCTGATGCACCTTCTCTTCCCTGATAAGGTTGCGAATGGCGGGAGTGGGAATGAGCACCTCACACGCGAGCACTCTTCCATGGCCCGTTGCTTTGGGAAGAAGGGCCTGACAGATAATTCCTTCGAGAACGAAACTCAATTGAGCTCTCACCTGCGGCTGCTGGTGAGGCGGGAACACGTCAATGATACGGTTGATGGTCTGCACAGCAGTATTGGTGTGAAGCGTTGCAAAAACCAGGTGTCCTGTTTCTGCTGCTGTCAGCGCTGTCTCTATTGTTTCAAGATCCCTCATCTCGCCGATGAGGATCACGTCAGGATCCTGGCGAAGCACGTATCTCAACGCATTGAGAAAACTTTTTGTATCAGCTCCCACTTCTCTCTGATTCACTATGCATTTCTTGTGGGGGTGCAGGTATTCAATCGGATCTTCAATCGTGATGATGTGCAGGTTCTTTTCGTTGTTAATGGTATCTATCATTGCGGCGAGCGTGGTGGATTTTCCTGAACCTGTTGGACCGGTGACAAGCACCAGTCCTCTTGGCTTGTTGCAGAGAGTTTTTACAACCCGGGGAAGTCCGAGTTCTTCAAAGCTCCTGATAGTAAAGGGAATGGCCCGAAAAGCACCGGCAACTGCTCCACGCTGTATAAATATATTGGCCCGAAATCGTGAAAGTCCTTTAATACCGAAAGAAAGGTCCAGTTCATTGTTTTCTTCAAACTTCTGTTTTTGAGCTTCTGTCATAATGCTGTAACATAGCTGTTTTGTCTCCGTCGCATTAAGAGGAGGATGATTTACCGGGACCAAACGTCCATCTATACGAAGCATTGGTGGCGCTCCAACGGTAATGTGAAGATCCGATGCACCTTTTTCCACCATCACTTGAAGGAGTTTGTGTAATCCTACAGCCATAATGTCACCTCTCAGTCAGCCGCAGTCACTCTTGCAGCTTCTTCTACGGTTGTTACTCCTCTGAGAACTTTTACGAGAGCGCTTTTTCTCAGTGAGAGCATGCCCTGTTCTATAGCTTTTGCTTTGATCTCACCAGCACTTGCACCTTCAAGCACCAGCTCTTTTATTTCTTCACTCATTTCAAGCACTTCGTGCACAGCAATTCGACCTTTATATCCTGTTCCTCCGCAAATATCACACCCTTTACCCCGGTAAAAAGTCCCGTTTTTGATTTCATCCTCAGAAAAGCCCATCTCTCGAAGAAGTTTTTCAGGATACTTGGTGGGTTCTTTACAGTTTTCACAGACTTTTCTCACAAGTCTCTGGGCCACCACACATATAAGGGTGGCTGTTACTAAGAAAGGCTCCACGCCCATATTGAGCAATCGCGTTACGGTGCTTGCAGCATCGTTTGTATGAAGGGTACTGAGAACAAGGTGCCCGGTGAGTGCCGCTTTAATTCCAATCTCAGCTGTTTCAAAGTCTCGTATCTCCCCCACAAGAATAATATCGGGATCCTGCCTGAGGAATGCTCTCAATGCATTGGCGAAATTGAGACCGATATCCTCCTTCATTTGAACCTGGTTGATACCGTGAAGGTTGTATTCCACGGGATCTTCGGCAGTTGAAATGTTGACCTCTGGAGTATTAAGCTCCATCAATGCTGAATACAGTGTCGTTGTTTTACCACTTCCGGTAGGGCCTGTCACAAGGACCATCCCGTACGGTTGATGAATCGCTTTTTTGAATATTTCAAGCTGGTCAGGCTCAAAGCCTAACTTGGTCAGGTCGAGCTGGAGATTGGATTTATCCAGCAGACGAAGCACGATCTTCTCCCCAAAAAGCGTGGGAAGGGAATTTACACGAAAGTCCAATTCCTTCTGACCGAACTTTAATTTGATGCGTCCATCCTGAGGTAGTCGCTTTTCAGCAATATCCATGTCCGCCATGATCTTAAGCCTTGTGAGAATGGCATTTTTCAGTTTCATGGGGGGACGTGTAAATTCGTGGAGTACTCCATCCACACGAAAACGGATGCGGAAGTCCTTCTCGTAAGGTTCTACGTGAATGTCACTTGCTTTTCTTTTTACTGCTTCGGCGAGAATGGCATTCACCAGTTTGATCACCGGTGCTGCTTCCGCCTCCTTCTGGCTCTCTGTCAGATCCTCCTCTTCTTCTTCTTTCACTACTTCGAGATCTTCTTCAATTTCTGCCCATAACTCCGCGAGTTGTGATTCTTCTTCTTTCTTCTTGTAATATTTTTCCACTGCGCGTTTGAGTGCCTGATCCGATGCAAGGACAAACTCAACCGTATATCCCGTTTTCATCCTTATGGCATCAAGTGCCGTGAGGTTGGTAGGGTCTGATGTGGCTACCAGCAGCCGTGCACCCTCGCGTTTTACAGGTATTACATTGTGCTTAACGGTAATCTCAGAAGGTACCAGCGCAATAATCTCGGGAGGAATTTCAATTTCATCCAGGTTTACGGTGGGTAAGCGATAATGTTTGCTGAGAAATTTAAGCAGTTCAGATTCTTCAATATAGCCGAGTTTTACAAGGCTCTCTCCCAGCCTGGCTCCTGTGCGCTTTTGTTCCTCCAGAGCTTTTCTCAGCTGCTCCGGTGTAATCTTATTATCTTTAACAAGAAGTGCTCCCAAACGCCTCGCAGCCATTTTGCCTCCTTATTCCCCCAAAAGTGAATACTGTTTATTAATATTATTATACATTTTCATTCTTAAATAACCAAACAAAGAGAACCAAATTGATGGCCTTTTCTTCAGGTTATTTATGTCTAAATTAAAACTTTTTTCAAAATACCCGCAGCGCATAATAAATCTTACTCAATTACCCGTATTCGCAATTCTTTCAGCTGCCTCTCATCTACAGTTGAGGGGGCACCCGTGAGAAAGCATTGAGCCCTCTGGGTTTTTGGAAAGGCGATGACATCCCTGATGGAACGGGCGCCTGTCAGAATCATAACGAGACGGTCCAGGCCAAGGGCGATGCCTCCGTGAGGAGGGGCTCCATACTGGAGGGCATCCAGTAAAAAGCCAAACTTCGCACGGGCTTCTTCCTCTTCTATACCCAGGACCCTGAACACCTTCTCCTGAACATCGCGCCTGTGAATTCGAATGCTGCCTCCCCCAATCTCCATCCCGTTGAGAACCACGTCATAAGCCCTTGCTCTCACTTTCGCCGGTTCTGTTTCCAGTAAGGGCAGATCATCCTCACGTGGAGAGGTGAATGGATGGTGCACTGCAACGAATCGCTTCTCTTCTTCATCGTATTCCAGGAATGGAAAATCAGTAACCCATAAGAATTTATACTCATTTTCCTTTATAAGATTTAACTTCTTCCCAAGGTGCAACCGCAGTTTGCCCAGTACCTCCGCAGTCTTTGCTTCATTACCTGCTACAACAAGCAACACATTCCCTTCGCGGAAGTTTGTTAATTTACAAATTTTATTCAAGCTTTCTTTGGTCATAAATTTAACAGCAGGTGATTTTATTTCCTGTCCTGCATGCCTGAACCATACAAGCCCGGAGGCTCCGAATTCCACTGCCAGATCTACGAGACCATCCAGTTCCGAACGCGATGGGCTCCAGTTTTCCACTATTATTCCTCTAACCACTCCCTGAGAGGCTGCTTCTTCGAACACCTTGAAACCACACCCCTTTACAGCGGACGTAATATCCTGGATCTCCAGACCAAAACGAAGGTCTGGCTTATCTGAACCGTACTTCATCATGGCCTCTGAATAAGGCATGCGCAAAAAGGGCACATTAACCTCTACATCGAGAATTTCCTCGAAAAGAAGCTTGAGCATTCCTTCTATCACTTCAAAAATATCTTCTTCATCAACAAAGGACATTTCCACATCAATCTGGGTGAACTCGGGTTGCCTGTCTGCCCGCAGATCTTCGTCCCTGAAGCATTTAACAATTTGGAAATATTTATCCATTCCAGCCACCATGAGAATTTGCTTGAAAAGTTGAGGGGACTGTGGGAGCGCGTAAAACCTGCCCGGGTTTACACGGCTGGGGACCAGGTAATCCCTCGCTCCTTCGGGGGTACTTTTTGTGAGAAAGGGAGTCTCCACTTCCACAAACCCACGTGAATGAAAATAATTCCTGATAATACGTGCTGCCTCAGAACGTAGAATGAAGCGTTTTTTTACTTCCTCCCTCCTCATATCCAGGTATCTGTAACGCAACCGTACCATCTCGTCTGTCTCAACGTATTCGTCCAGGTTGAAAGGAAGAGGCTCGGAGGAATTGAGAATTTCCATCTCGTCAACAATTACTTCCACTTCCCCTGTTTTCATTTTAGGATTTTCCGTTCCCTCGGGACGGCGTGCGACCTTGCCTTTGACCGCAATCACCCATTCGCTGCGCAGGCGTCTTGCCTCTTTATGAACTTCCTGGTTATATTCAGGATTGAATACGCACTGAACAATTCCTTTTATATCGCGCAGGTCTATAAATATAACCCCTCCATGATCTCGATAGCTGTGCACCCAACCGTTGAGTATTACCGTCTCTCCAACATCATCCCCGCGGAGATCGCCACAATACCGTGTGCGCTTTAACATCATTTTTCCACCTCAGCAATAATGGGTTTGAAACCATACCTTGAAAGCTTGCGTAACACCTGCATCGCTTCGTCTTTTGTATAGAAGTACCCTACCCTCACCCGATACCATATTCCCTTTGCTCCAAGGTTGGCTGTCATTAAGTAAGCGTCATAGTTCATCTTCTTCAACTTTTGTACTGTTGCTATGGCATCCTGACGCGAACGATAGGATGCGACCTGAACCGTGAACTTCTTTGCAGTACTTCGAACGTGCCTGCGAGATTTTGGAGATGAAAGTTTTTTCTCAACAGGTGGCAGTGTAGTTGCCAACTTTTCTTCTTCAGACTTCTTCTTTTGAGGCTGCACTGCTTTCTGTTTTTTTTCTGTCTTGACCGGGGGTTGTGTTTTTCTAACTTTTTTCTCCACTGGTGTCTCCCGGGGTTTTCCCACAGGCTCCTTTGTTTTCACTGGGGGATGAGCTTGTGGAGGTGCGGTTGTCTTTTCTGCGAAATGTTCTTTCCCTACACCTGCAGGCGGTGCAGCAGCAACAGGAGGTGGGGTGACAACGGGCTGAGCAAATGAACTGACACTCCCCCTGGTAGGAGAGGTTGCTTTTGCTTTCTGGTGTGTTCTCGTACTGATGTACTGTCCTGTGATAACCCCCATCCCGAAGGAGAGGCCCAGGAGTATCGTTACAATAATAAACACAGCAACAATATCACGCCCTTCTACAATAAACTGATATTTTTCTTTCACGCGCCGAAAATCCATTACATTCGCTCCGGAGCTTCTACACCCAGAAGATAAAGGCCGTTGCGAAGTACATGTTTTATCAATTTTACCAGAGTTAGTCGCCAGGTTCTCAGCAAATCATTTTCCAGAAGCACCCTGTGTCTATTGTAATATCCGTGAAATGTCTTGGCCAATTCTATCAGGTAATACGTTATGCGGTGGGGTTCAAGAAAAAAAGCTGCGTCCTCCACAACTTCCGGAAATTTTAACGCGGTAAGGATAAGCTTGCGTTCCTCTCCGTCTTCAGGAAAAACGGTACCATCAGTATTGATGTTGTGAATATCGAGAAGTGAAGGCTCTGGAGACAATCGCCTTTTTCGCGCTTCGTGTTCAATAGAACATATGCGGGCATGTGCGTACTGAGTATAATAAACAGGATTATCGCTGCTTTTTCTTTTGGCTTCTTCCAGGTCAACGTCCAGATGATTATCGGATCGCCTCGTCAGATAAAAGAAACGCGCAGCATCCACACCGATTTCATCCATTAATTCCTGCAGGGTGACAAAATCGCCCTTGCGCTTTGACATCTGTACAGGTTTCCCTGCTCTCAGGAGATTGACCATCTGGATGAAAACAACCCGCAGAACTTCTCCATTTTCTCCCAGTGCGTTAAGAGCGGCCCTGAGACGCGGCAGGTAGCCGTGATGATCGGCACCCCATACGTTTACAAGAAGCTGAAATCCCCGGTTCAATTTTTCAATATGATATGCTATATCAGTGGCAAAGTAGGTGTATTCTCCGTCAGATTTTACCAGCACGCGCGGTTTTCATCTCCAAACTTTTCTGCATTAAACATCAGTGCTCCATCAGAGGTGAAGGTGCATCCCTTTGCAGATAGTTCATTCAGAGCCTCCTCAACGAGACCTTTCGCTCTGATATCGTTCGATTCGCTTACAAAGGTGTCCATGTGAACCCTGAAGCGGTCAAGGTCCCTTACAATCCACTGAAGAATGATTTCTGCTGCTTTCTTCCCTGCCTGCACAGGATCATCCGGAACCTTTTCACCCCGGCCATGCAATTCTTCTACCACACGATTAATATATTCTCCTGAATACTGGAGGTCATCCCTTTCCTCTCCGCATGCGACCGCGATGACGGAACGTCCCAGTTCTTCAATCTGGCGCCCTGCATCATTGATGTAATATTCTCGAACGACTTTGTGGCCGGTCCATTCCAGTATTCTGGCAATGCTGTCACCGACAGCGGCATTGCGGCCGTGTCCAATATGAAGTGGACCGGTAGGGTTGGCGCTGACAAACTCGAGCAAAACCTTCTCATTGTTCCCGACTTTTGAAGCGCCGAAGTCTTCCCTCTCGCTCTGTTCAACCAGTTCCTTCAGAAGAAATTTCTGAGCCAGGTAAACATTGACGAATCCCTTTCCTGCCACCTCTACCTTCTCCAGCATCCCCTCAGCATCAAGCTTTATCATCTCGTCCCGAATCCATGTTGCTATGTCAGCAGGAGATTTTTTAAGTGTTCCTGTGAGCACAAAGGCAGCGTTAAGGCTGTAATCCCCCATACCAGCAGGAGGCTCGCTAACGTCAAACGGGGGAACCTCTGTCGGGTCAATTTTCTCGGATATAATTTTACGAACCAGGTTTTTGATTCTCTTCCTGATGGTTGGTGGCACCTTCATCCTCCTTGGACTTTAACCGCACGTCAAAGGTAAAATCTGGACACCGCAATGCGTAGTCATCCCCTCTGGAATACCGCTTTTTACAATCCTCTCTCCACGCACATACAGCACAGGATTTTTTATCTATTGGTTTCACTTTTTCCTCCTTACGTATTCCGTGATTTCATTGTGTGGTATTTCGCGTTGTTCACCGGATAGAAGATCCTTCACGGTATAAAAACCTTCTGCCATTTCTTTTTCTCCAAGGATAACCACATACCTCACATTCTCTTTATCCAGTCTCCTCATCTGACTTTTCATTGAACCGAAGCGATAGTCAATCACACACCTTATACCTGCAGACCTGAGGCTGTTAACAAGTGAAACGGCATGCTCCACAAAACGCTTTTCCATCACGAGAACTCCCGTACCATCACGTGCCTTTTCTTTGAGTAAAGAGGAAATTTCCATAACCCTTTCCACGCCCATGGCAAATCCCACGCCAGGGATAGAGGGACCGCCCAGGTCCCCGATCAACCCATCGTAACGTCCACCTGCACTGACTGCGTTTTGGGCCCCAAGACCGGTGTGAATAATTTCAAAGGCTGTCCTTGTGTAATAATCCAGTCCGCGTACGATCATAGGATTTACCGTAAACTTTATGTGAAAACTCTTCAGATATTTCTGAACCTCTTCAAAGTGTCCCAGGCATTCGTGACACAGATTATCCACTGTCCGAGGTGCGTTTTCATATATCTGTCTGCATCTGTCTTTTTTACAATCCAGAGCTCTCATGGGATTTCTATCCTTGCGCCTTACACACTCTTCACAAATTTCCTGCGCATGAGTTTCAAGGAACTCGCGGAGCTTGTGAACATACAGGGGACGACAATTTTTGCAGCCGACCGAGTTGATCTGAAGTTCGCATTTATCCACGCCGCATACTTCAAGAAGTTCCAGAGCAAGCTTGATAACCTCCGCATCTGCATATGCATCTTCGGGTCCTATCAATTCCGCTCCGACCTGGTGGAACTGTCTGTAGCGACCCCGCTGTGGGCGCTCGTACCTGAACATGGGACCCATATAATAGAGCCTGGAATAAGGCTCCAGAGAATAAAGGCTGTTTTCCACATAAGCTCGAGCTACTGGTGCCGTACCTTCAGGCCTGAGAGCAACAGTTTCTCCGGATTTCAACTTGAAGGAGAACATCTCTTTTTCCACAATATCCGTCGTTTCACCCACTGTACGAACAAAAAGATTCTGGTCCTCCATAACAGGAGTTATCACCTCGCAGTATCCGTATAAGTTCAGGACTTCCCGGCACTTATTGTAAATAAGCCGCATGAAATCCGCTTCTTCTGCAATAAAATCCCTTGTTCCCCTGATACGTTTCACTTTCATGGCACTACCCACCTGAAAAGGAGCCTCAGTCTTTTAAACATTCCCTGAGTCTTTCGCTCAAAGCTCCCAGAGCCTTTGCAGAGGTATCAGGTATAAAAAAATCGTCAATATCAGAGAAAAATGGACCATTGGGGTTGATTTCCACAATAACTGCTCCACTCTCTTTTGCAATGCGGGGCAGGTATGCGGCCGGATACACCATTCCGGAAGTTCCTATAACAAGAAACAGATCGGCTCCCCGTGCGAGTGAGTAAGATTTCTCCAGGTGGTGAACAGGTTCACCAAAAAGAACAACGTTGGGTCTCATCAATCCTCCGCATCTTGAACACCGTGGAACCTGGCTCAAAATATTTTCCACCGAGAAATTATCTGCGGCATCAAGTAAAGCTTCCATTCGTCGAAGCACTTCAGATTTGCCCAGTTTCTCAATATAAAAGCAACTCTGGCACCTAAATTCATAGAAGTTACCATGCAGTTCAATGACATTGTGACTACCTGCTTCCTGATGAAGATCATCTACATTTTGGGTTATTACACTCCGCAGTATTCCTTTCTGTTCCATATATGCAAGGGCAAAATGTCCAGCATTGGGTTCAGCATTTTTCAATGTCTCCAGCAATTCTCTCAAAAATGCGACAAGCACCTGGGGGCGAGACCGCAACGTGTTCATGATACTTTGAGATGTTCCAATTTCCGCGGGATTGAAACGATCCCATATTCCCCCGGGATCACGAAAAGTGGGGATTCCGCTTTCCTGTGATGCTCCTGCTCCTGTGAAAGCGATGCCGGATCGAGCACGGAGCACCACTTCTATCAACCGGTCTTCGATCACGGCCATGATGGTAGCTTTTCGTTGTTGAAATTGCAACGTGTATAATCAACCATCCAATCACACCTTCAGGCGCTTTTTGTTCACCACGATGCCGTATCTTTTTATTTTCTGCGTAAGACAGGGACGGGAAATACCCAGCAACCGTGCTGCAAGGCTCTTGTTACCCCCCGTATAATCCAGTACTCTCTGGATATGTTCTTTCTCAAGCTCCCATAACCGTTTTATTCGGGGACCTTCATTTAAATTTATTTTGTAGGAAGGATTGAGAATGATATCCTCGGCCATTATGTATTCACCCCGAGCAATAAGTACAGCACGATATATCACGTTTATAAGTTCTCTTACGTTCCCCGGCCAGTGATAAGAAAGCATTTTTTCCACTGCACGTGCTGTAATACCCTTAACGGGCCTGTGAAGTTCCCTTACCGCCTTTTTGAAAAAATGAGCAAGGAGGATGGGTATATCGTCTTTTCTTTCCCTCAAAGGAGGCACATGGATAGTAGCGACGTTGAGACGATAATAAAGATCCTCACGGAAATTGCCCTGTGAAATTTCGTCTTCCAGATTTCTATTTGTGGCAGCAAGAATCCTCGCATTGACTTTACGTTTTACATTTTCTCCCAGCCTCTCAAACTCCTTTTCCTGAATGACTCTCAGGAGTTTCACCTGAAGTTTGGGAGAGAGTTCTGCTATTTCGTCCAGAAAAAGCGTGCCCCCCGCTGCCGCTTCAATTTTACCCTGGCGGTCCTCCACTGCTCCGGTAAAAGCTCCACGACGATAACCAAACAATTCGCTCTCCAGCAAGGTTTCTGGAATTGCGGAACAATTTACTGCCACGAAAGGACCGTTTTTAAATGGACTGCGTTTGTGAATGGTTCGTGCAACAAGTTCCTTGCCGGAACCGGTATCGCCGGTAATGAGCACAGGTACATCACTCATTGAAACCCTACCAACGGCGCGATACACACTCATCACTGCTTCGCTGCGCCCGATGAACATATCATCAGGGAAGTCTTCTTCGGGAAGATCCGAAATTTCTACGTAACCCCTTTTAACTTCCTGAGCATGTAACGCAAGATTAATGACACTTTTGAGGGTCTGTTCATCTTCCGCATTGATAACATCAAAAACGCCTCTGTCAATCGCAGATGTCGCAAGATTAAGGTTGTAATGAGGACTGACAAGGATAACCATTGTCTTTCTTACGGACAGGAGCTTTTCCACATTAACAATGACTTCCTGTTCATCACGGTAATCTTCAGCCACGTAAAGAACAACCTGAGGTGCTTTGATGTGGTTGTTTACAAACATATCAACTGTTTCGTACTTTTCAACATGAAGCGGAAAATCTTCAATGGGTTTTTCTTTGAGCAGGTGAAGGTAGAGCTGGTATGCAATTTTTCCCCTTCCTACCACCGAAACAATCTTTACGACGAGAATCATTTTTACAGTGTCCCTTCCAAAGTGTAAAAAAAATTATACTCTTATAGGGTAAAGTTGTAAACAATTTTTTCATTTTTTGTTATTAGAACATCCACAAGAGATGCCCGAAATGTATTCACTTCTGGAGAAAAGTCTTATAATCCGAACAATTGAATCAAGCCACAGTGAATCAAACATGAAATGGCACGTTTATTGATACTTTCTTAGGGTTGACTGTCAGGTCAATTAAGTTTGACCTCCCCCGCTTTTTTTAGTATAACCCCCTCAGTAAAGGCCCCGCCTGGGAAGGCGGGGTAAATTTATTCACAGGAGGTACGTCATGGGTCTGCTGGATGGAAAGGTCGCTATTGTCACCGGTGCCGGAAGAGGCATCGGTAGGGAACACGCACTTGCACTCGCCCGCGAAGGGGCAAAAGTGGTGGTCAATGACCTGGGAGGTGAAGTCAATGGAAGTGGCCAGAGCACCATGGTTGCCGACCAGGTGGTGGAAGAAATCAAAAAAATGGGAGGCGAAGCTGCACCCAGCTACGACAGCGTTTCCACACGGGAAGGAGCAAAGAATATCGTAAAAACGGCTCTCGACAATTTCGGGCGTCTCGATATTCTCATTAATAACGCGGGTATTCTTCGAGACAAAACCCTTCTCAAAATGACTGAGGAGATGTGGGACGTCGTTATCGAAGTACACCTGAAAGGCACATTTCTGTGTACTCAGGAAGCTGCTGCCGTAATGAAAGAACAGGGACAGGGTGGAAGAATTATCAACACAACATCGTTCTCTGGTCTTATTGGTAATTTCGGTCAGTCCAATTACGGTGCGGCAAAAGCAGGGATTTACGGGTTTACACGAGTGGCCTCCATGGAACTCATCCGCTACGGTATTACTGTAAACGCCATCGCTCCTGTGGCAATCACACGCATGACCAAAGACCTGCCCATGTTTCAGGGAGCTTCTGAAGAAGAGCTCGGGCCTCAGCATATCGCACCGGTTGTTGTATACCTTGCTTCTGATCTTTCAAAAGATGTAAACGGAAAAATTTTGGGAATTCAGGGGCGTCACGTTTTCGCATATCGCATGAGCGTAACCGAAGGTGTGAAAAAGAAAGAAGGAGTCTGGACGCCTCAGGAAATCCACGAAAACATCAAAAAGATACTCGGAGAGTAATTAAGAACGAGCAATTTCTCTCCGACAAGAGGTATTCGAAGGCTGTCATCCTTCTGGATCCGCAGGTCGGATGGCAGCCTTTTTTTTAAGCAACTTAAAGAAGCTAAGATTATACGGATGTCCGGGTGCCATTACATCGAAAAGACCTTTTACGTGCGCGCCAAGAAGATACAGATCACCGAGAAAATCGAGAATCTTGTGTCTTACCGGTTCATCACGAAAAGCAGCAGCGCGAGGGTTTAAAAGCCCTGAATCACTGTAAACAAGAGCATTTTTTTCACTACCACCCTTTGCAAGACCTTTTGCCCGCAAATGTGCTATGTCCTTTTCGAGCACAAACGTTTTCGCAGGAGCAATTTCTCGAAGGAAATCTGTTCCTTCTCTGGAATAGGTGAAGGATTGTCGGCCGATAGATGCAACCGGAAACTCGATTACACATCTTATTGCAAGACCTTCGTGTTCTCTTACCCGATAACGCCTGTTTCCACTGGACCATGTAACTTCCAGTTTATCTGTGATTTTCAACACCGAGGCATGTCCTATTGATTCGAAGCCCGTTGATAAAAGAGCCGCGAGGAATTGCACTGCACTTCCGTCCAGAGCAGGAATTTCTCCAGAACCTGTGAGCTCCACCACTCCATCGGTAAGAAAAACACCTGTACATGCTGCGAGAAAATGCTCAATCGTCAAAATTTTACAGTCGTCTCTTTTTAAGCAGGTAGAACGACCTTCAGAATATGCAAATTCCAGCACGGCAGGTATTTTTACATCTTTATACTGAAATACCAGTGTCCCACCGGTATCTTCGGGATGAATTGTAATGCGACTTTTTTCTCCCGTGTGAAGGCCGGGGCCTTCCAAAAACAGGGAAGTTTTTAAGGTTTTGCGTTCAGGAAAGTCCATTTTTACGCCGTGCAATCCAGTCTATAACCAGTGCAACGCAGAAAAAAGCGAAAATTAAAGGTGAATGCCACATGGGCCAGGCAGCCACCTGTTCTCGCCGGTAAAAAACATTCTCGCCAAGCAATGAATCAAGTTCGCGGGGTGATACGTCCCCTATCTTAAACACGCGACTTTTTTCTTTGCCCAGCATACCTGCCAAATCTTCCAGGAATTGAGTGTCTACAGTCAGCCGCACCATCTCTTCAAATACGGGAGCATATACAAATTCTTTATCCGCAAGCACTTCATTGCTTTCGGAAAGCAGTTCTGCCTGATAAATTCCCTGTTTGAGATGTAAAACCCGGATGGTTTTCCATTCATTACTTATATTTTTGAATTCGTACGCAACTTTCTTTCCGTCTGTCTTACTAACGATTCTCATCTTGCCACTGGCCTGACCAGCAGGCACTCGAACCTGAATTTTTACTGCGTCTCCTGCTTCGTATTCCATTTCGTTTATGCGCATAACAGACCTTCCCTCCAATCCTGCATGACCTGTAAGCCATCTTATCGCTCGTCTCATGAATTCATTATAGAGGTCGTAATAAAGGTTCTTTTCTACCGATTGTGCGTGAAGTGTCCATATGGTATCGGTGCCCACGTAAAGTCGGGCACCTGTTGATGTTTTTTCACATGCAACAACGAGCGGAACCCTTTCATCGGCCGATTCTGCCAGTACCGCACAGCCATCACGTGGAGCAACGCCCTTTATATAACCCTCGATAAAAAGAGCCCCGTCTAAGGAACCAAAAATTGAGGTCAAATAGTGATGCGTTCCCACATCTGTAAGTTGAAGCGTTGTACGTTTATGCGAGTAATAAGGAGCACGAACGAATTTTACCGGCATGAGAGGATAGATAGAAGAAAAGGTGTATCCCCCTCGTGCTATGCTCTCCTCGCCACCAATGAAAAACAAACTATTGTGACCTCGTTTTATGCTCCCTGCAATACTTTTGAAATAGCGCGGAACAACATAAGGTCGTGCCGGGAAATTCTGAAGCACAATGATGTCAAATTCATCTATCGCATCTACAAACAATTCTTTGCCAGGGAAGGGAATAAGACTCAGTTCCCGGTCTCTCGCCACAAAGTAATCTTCCGGTGTTCTAAGGATGATGAATGTAATGAGGTTTGTTCGGGGGTCTTCTTTGAGCACTTTTCTTAAAAATCTCACATCCCACGATGCCCTTCCTGCAATGTGAAGAACCCTGACAGTTCTCTTAACCGCTTCTACAACAAAAAATGCAGTATTGTTCTGTTTTGCATCATCATCTGCAGATATAGAAACCTCATAAATATGCACTCCTTCTCCGGAAGGCACAAATGTAAACGACACATTACCCTTACCTTTTGACATGCGTACAGTCTGGGTAGAAAGAAGCCTGTCGTTCTCCCGGAGGTTTACATTCCCCTTCCATCTCCGGGCCTTCCCACTGGAGTTCAAGGTAACCTCTACTTTTGCCGGCTCGTCGGCATAGACAAACGCCGGTGAGTGAATTTCAGTAATACTCACGTCATTAATTTCTTTTCTATCAGGATGTATAAAAACGACGGGCCTTATAAAAGGGAAATCCTCTGCATACCGAAGCACCACATCGCTGTTGGCTTTGGTATTGATGCCGTCGGTGATTACAATAAAGGCATCGTACTGTTTCTGCAAACGGGATATATTTTTTAAAAGGTCCAGGAAATCAGTACTTACATCCTGCGGCTTTCTCTCATACCATTTTTCGGATACCTCTCTCACTTTTTCTCCAAACAGGAAAACTCCTGCCAGCCACCTTTTGTCCACCTTTCTTATCCACCTGACGGCATTTTCCCACCGGTTTAATCCATGCACGTCTGGAACATTCATGCTTGCTGAAGCATCCAGAAATACGGCTATGCGTGGATTTCTTGGCTCAAGCCTGTACTTCTCAATCCAGGGATTAAGGAGAAAAAATAAAACACAGACGATTATGCCGATACGTGCAATTACCCAGAACGCAAAATACTGGGAGATGCGTCGCCATTGAAGCAAGGTAAGATACACAAGCATCAGGACAAGAGCAAATCCTGCCATCAGAAGATAAGGGTACTGAAACATTCGAAAAACGAGATGCGTATTCATCGCTTTCTTAATCGTCTGGTTATATAAGGAATGTGAATTTGATCCTGTTTGTAATTAACCGTCAGTGCGTACATAACCACGTTGATAAGAGTTCTCAGAGACATCTCCCGGGATACGTCAGAGCCTCCTGCATCAGCCAAACTTCCAGCGCTGCTGCGTTCTATGGCACCAAGAGCATCGTTGAGGGAGACCACGACAGGTGAACGGTGCTCACCCTGAATGCCCAGGAAGTAACGTGATATATCGAAACGGCCGTAAATTCTGTTTAAAAGGAAAAAAGTCCGGTATATCACGTGGTCTTTTCCAAGAGGTTCCAGCGATTTTCCTGGAAAGATCTGCATGAGCATCTGCTCGACTGCACCCAAAAAAGGACTGCCCTCTACCCCGGAGGCATCTTCAATAAACAAAAATCCTCCCATGTCCAGGTATTTTCTAAGGTTAGCAACTGCTTTCTCATCAAGCGGCGAAAACGGTTCGTACCCCAGAATGGTTGCAAAAGGCCTGTAAAGTAAATCTCGAGATGAAGGGTCCTCGTAAATAATATCTTTCGCAGCAACCACAGAAGTTCTTTTTTCCAGCTCCCAGAGAAAATTCTTTATGCCCTTATCACGCCAGCCTCGAGGAGAGATGTTCAATTTAACCCAGTGGAACTGCCAGAGGTTACTTTCTTTTGCCATCGCCGTTCCCCGTCTGACAAGCGGTGAAAACAAAAGGGAAATGTGTAACAGTGTCTTCAAAATCTCCCTGCGGTTCATGGTTTCCTTCCAGATAAAAAGAATTCAACAGCACAGATGCACAAAAGAAAGAGTATAAAAAACTCATCAAGGTGTTTCTTCGTGCTGCTGGTTCTCACTGACTTTCTCAATGCCTCTTTCAGGTTTTTCACGATCTCTGCGTTTTTTATTCGGGGTAAAATGTTTTCCGGTTCAACTTTTTCCAGCTTCGAATCGGAAAGGTCCGGATTCACTATTTCGTAGGTGCCATCCCTTCGCGTGTATACTCCCGGGCCTCTTGTTACCATTGTCAACTCGTCCTCAGCAAGCACATTTTCATGGTACTCTGGATGTCTCAATATATGTAGCAGTACGGGTAAAAAGGAAGGGCTAACAGCAAAATCAGACCATTCAAGGTCCAGAGGAAAGGCAAATGCAAAAACAATACTTTTTGATGTTTTCAACCGGATAAGCGCGGGAGAACCATCAGATAAACTCAGGAGAATTTCAAACGGGGGCTTCTCGGGATATATCTCCAACGATCTTCTCACTTCAACTTTTGAAAGCGCTGTTATTAGACCCTGAGACGGATGAAAATACTTCATTCCTTCCTGTGTTACAGTGAGATACTGTGGAGGTACGTGCACAGCTTTGCGACCTATTATAATGCCGGCAAACCGCTCTCCCTCACCTGTCCGGTCTCCGGGAGCAAAGATGGTAACTCCCCCGTTCTTTACTGCTTTTTCCAGGGCGGGCATGTCGAAATCCGTGGGAGAAGAATTAAGCAATACCACTGTCGCATTTTTTTTCAACTGATCCATCACTTCACCAGCATCCATCGAAATTTTCGTTGCGGCCCAGAGGCGACCATCAGTACGAACTGCATTTATCAGGAAATAAGCCTCATCATAAATGGGGATTTCCGAAGGTTCACCATTGTAAATTAATATGTTTCTTATGCCACCCTTTTGAGAAAGAGGAATATAAAAATGATTATCCAGCAGTACCCCGTCGGAGAAAGGGAGATGGATATGAAGTATATCTTTACTCCCGGTAGGGAACGGTACTGATGCATAAAACTCTCCCTTCTTTACGGGGTTCAAAGTCACCGTTACGGGATTCTGTTTTTCATTGACAAAGGAAATCTCCGCGTTTTCCGGGGATACGTCTCCTATGGTCGCTACCTCAATCTGGATTAATTCCTTACCACCACGTCCTTTTTTGTGAATTTCTGCTTTTTCAATCCAGGCATTAAAGTTGCGACATCCTTTTGCCTGTACGAGAAACACATGTTGACTTCCTTCCACCTGTCCACTTCTTTTTTCCACACTCTTCCAGCCAGGTCCTCGAAAATCTGAGACAAAAATGAGATTTTCGTACATGCTGAGGGCCTCCAGACAAATCGGCGGATCTTCGGGAGAATTGAAGAAATGCACTTCAGATTCATCTTTGATTTTCACCGGTAGAGAAGCGCATAAATAAATTGCGTTGCTTTTTCCTTTCTCAAGATAAGGCATTGCCTCTTTCAATTGACCCATTAGTTCGGCTGTATCGCACCCACTCATGGAAGGAGAAGCATCAATCGTGATGGCTGTATTTGAAACACCTGTAACGGCTCCACCCTTAACAAACGGACGGGCGAACATAAATGCCAGCAGTGAAAAAAGCAACATGCGAATGAGCATTTGAATTATGTCTTCGATCCGGCGTTTTTTCGGTATCTGCTGGGCTAACAGAAGTCTGACGGGGGGAAACACCACCACTCGCCTCTTTTTTTTGAAAAGCAGGTGTACAAGCAGTGGAACGGCTATCAGCAACGGTAGCAGATAGAGGAAAACCGAATTCTCAAACACGGCGTCTTATCTTCTGAATTGAGCAGATTTCATTAAGTACTGCTTCAAACGATTGGTCAGTAAGAATTCTGTGATATAGGCCTCCCGCGCGGGTACTTTCATCCTCCACAAAACCTGAAAATTTCCTCATGAGTTCCTGGTATCTGTTTCTGAGACGGGTGGCATCCACTTCTATCTCCTTCTCTTCTTCGAGACCCTTAAAAATGAGATAACCTCGAAACGGGAAATTCCATTCACTTCGGTCAAGTACGTGTAATATTCGAAGGTCGACATTTTTTGTTTTCATGGTCAGAAATAACTTTAAGTTTTTGTTATAACAATCGAGAAAATCAGAAAAAATAAACACAAGACTCGTGCGTGTAATTAAATGGCAAGCCTCCTCCACGAAGCTGATAAAGTCCATGGACCCCGCAGGCCCAAGGTTTTCCATTTGCTGGACGATCTGGAGGTAGTGCTGATACCCTCCCCCGGGAGGAACGCTGTACACACCAGAGGTTGCACCGGGATATATGAGAGAGACACGGTCACCCTGGATGATTCCGAGATAGGCTATTGCTGCAGCCAGTGTCAGGGAATATTCAAGCTTTGTCATTATACTGGAGGTATAGTTCATAGATCCGCTGGTATCCAGAATGATGAAAATACTGGTACTGGCTTCGTGTTCAAACATTTTCAGAAAATATTTGTCAAACTTTGCCGTTGCACGCCAGTCAATATACCGAGGATCATCGCCCGGAACGTACGGACGATGCTCGGAAAATTCGATACTCTGCCCACGGAAGGCGCTGGGATGTACACCACTGAGCCATCCGTACACGATGAGACGAGCACGTACATCATAGCCCTTAATGTGTGCGAGTACTTCCGGTAGTAATTGAAGGGTATTATTCACACTCTACCAGCCGCCTCAAGGGTCCACTTGATAATATCATCTGGAGAGATACTATCTGCATGAGCTTTAAAATTAAGAATCAATCGGTGGCGCAACACATCAAAGGCTATCGCCCTCACGTCACTAACAGACGGTACAGGTTCTCCCCGTATGAACGCGCGACCCTTTGCCGCATATACAAGAAATTGTGAGGCCCTGGGACCGGGACCCCACCTCACATAGGTTTCAATTTTATCAAAACTTGAAGGATCCCCCGGCCTCATCATCCGAACAATCTTTACCGAGTATTCAATCACGTGTTCCGGTACCGGGCTGTGTCTGACTACTTTCTGATATTCTAAAATTTCTTCTGGCACTGATATTTTTTCTACAGGCTGAAAGTCATCAACTGTGGTAAGCCTCACAATTTCTTTCTCTTCGTCCCAGGAGGGGTATGGAAAGTGAACTTCCATCATAAATCGGTCGAGCTGAGCTTCTGGAAGAGGGTATGTCCCATCCTGTTCAATGGGATTCTGCGTGGCAAATACGTGAAAGGGCGACTCAAGCGGGTATGTCCTGCCTGAGGCGGTAACCTGTCTCTCCTGCATGGCCTGGAGAGTAGCCGCCTGGGTTTTGGGTGTGGTTCGATTAATTTCATCAGCAAGTACGATATTGGCAAAAATGGGCCCCGGCACAAACCTGAAAGCTTTTTTTCCCGTGGAGGGGTCTTCTTCCAGCACATCAGTGCCTGTAATGTCAGAAGGCATCAAATCCGGAGTGAATTGAATCCTGGAAAATTTGAGATCGAGTGCATCTGCGAGCGTACTGACGAGAAGGGTTTTGGCCAGGCCGGGAACTCCCATGAACATTACATGCCCCTGACAGAGAATGGCTGTAATAAGGTTCTCTATCACGTTATCAAGTCCCACAATGACTTTATGGAGTTCAACCTTGAGCTTTTCAGCCCACTGTCCAATTCGCTCAGCCAATTTTTCCTGCTCTCTGCTCATCCATCACCTCCGTCCGGTTACCACATGTATGTACACACTTGGTTAGGTTTTACCAGATAGCACTTTCATCTTGCCAGCCCTGCTTAATCTCAACGGCGGTCCAAAATAAAATTTTCCAGAAATTCAATAACACGTTTCTCCCGTGCTATACGAGACGAATCGCCTTTCTTTTCGTAACATTGCAAGAGAAATTCATGAACTTCTGGGTGAAACGGATTGATGTAAAGCGCTTCGAGAAGGTATGGTTCTGCTTCCTTGCAGGCCCCGGCGGAAGCCATTGCCCTGCCCAACCGGTAATTGGTGGTGAAAAGTCCAGGATACAAATTGTAAGCCTTTTTGAAATACCTTACCGCCTCCCGGTTTTCTCCTCCCCGGTCCAGGGCGAGCCCTAACTTGTTCAATACAACGACGTCTTCACCGCTGTTGGCAATGGACTTTTTGTACTCTTCTGCTGCCGCTATATAGAATCCCTGCCTCATGAGCAAATCGCCCAGACGCATATAAGGTCGCTTCTTTGGAGAAAAGTTAAGTTCTGCTTCTTCGATGTCCCCTTGACCTTTATCTCTCAAACGAGGTTGATAAGGCACGTATACTTCGGTAGCAATTTCTACATCTTTTTCCAGGGCTTTGCGCCATTCTTCGAGCACATCTTCCCGGCTTTTTCCGACAACATCCATAAAAGCCTCGTCTTCCTTGCCTCCTCGAGTGGCCATTGCCTGGAGAAGCTGGAGCAAGCCTCGTGTGCCCAGTTTTTTCGCCACCCAGCCGGTAAAATGGGTCACTTCTGCAAATGCAAGGGCCGCATCTTCTGAAGATGGCAACTTTGCTATTGATGGATACATGTCCCGAAATTCTATAAATCTCCCTTCTTTCATGGCACGTTTGAGCACGCTTAAATACTCATCTTCTACTACCTGTGGAAGGCCCACTTCACCCCGCCATAGTGTTTCAAAATGTTTGGCCACGCCCTCATTAAGCCATAGTGGAATCGTATCGCCGAACAAGCGCTTTTCAACATAATGCACAAGTTCATGATTGGCAGTATCCGCCCAGTGGTAGCCTCGACTGTACAGCCAGGGAGAAGTAATGAAAATCTTTGCGTATTTACACAATGCCACAGTGCCTGTCCGCCTGATCTCTATTTCCTTGAGAGGAGAGGCCAGTGCAAACAACTGAATATCAGGCATTACTTCTACCAGAATTTTATTTTCGGTCCGAAACCCAAGAACCTTTGAGAGCCCTTCATAGGCGGCCTCCAGCACATCAGTTAAATAAAGCACAAACGGGATGTCCTGTCGGGGATCGTAACGAATTCGGAAATGCTCGGTCTCGATTACCTCGAAGTCTTTTACAATGGATACCATATTTTCAGAGAGTTCGTAGAATTCTTTCAGACGAGGTACTTCTGCAATCGTCTTTTCCGGAATCCTCTCGAAGGCTGATACGGCCTGTGCATAATCTCCTTCACAAAATGCAAGTTCTCCCGAGAGAATGAGAAAATCGATCCCGTTCAGTTGTGGTGCGTACTCAGAGAGAATTTCTGCCGCACCATGAACGTCCCACATGTTTAACAGGTTGTGGAATTGTTGAAAAATGCCCTCGTGAGTGTAAACACCCAAAAAAGCCACGAAGAAAATATTACTCAACGAGCTCACGGTAGTACCTCAGGTTCTTCTCTTTTTCTTCCCGGGGCAGTCCCTGTTGTAGAGCTCTTTGGAGTTTTTTCCGGAACTTTTCCTTCGCAAGATATTTCTCTTTTTCGGGAATTTTCACAACACCTCTGCGAACATCGCCCCCCAAACCGTATTCTTCTTCTCCCCCCAGTAGCCACATGAAATTTTGTTTGGACTCCATCTGCTTTCGAAGCTTCTCCATCTCCTGGCGGGCCTCTTCCAGCCTTTGAATGACATTTAACTCTTTTTTCAGGGCTTCCGCCTGCGGGCCTTCAACAATCTTTTTCTGAGCACCCTTCGCATATTTTAATGCCTCCTCGAGCATCTGGGTTAAAGGTTCTGAATCAAGCTCATCCGCTTTACGCAAAAGTTTTCCAAGGCGATGAGCAATTTCTCCTTCTTTCTGAGAAAGCTTCTGGCCATTTTCGCTCTCTAAACCCAATTCGAGAAGTTCATCGAGCAGTTGTTTGGCCTCGTGGAGCGGTACTTCCACTTCGCTTCCATGCCTCTTCCGGGGCATTGTCGAAGAAATTGCCTTGACCATTTTTTCAAGGGAGAGCATTTTTTCACTTGCATTTTCCAGGTCTCCTTCCTCTATCAAATTTTTAACTTTCTCAAAGAGTTGAGAGGCGAAATTAATGAATCCTCTCATGGTGGTCTTTCTTTCTTCAGCCTGCTGAACCTTCTGGAATTCGCGTGTTGAATTCTCAAATTTCCGTTTCAGCTCCTCCATCATCTTTTTCACATCTTCTCCTTCCATACCCCGGGGAAGAGCCAGTTGGTTTATGTGTTCCTGCATCAGCATCTTCTGTGACTCTCGAAGTGCTTCAATCTCAGATGCCACCTCAGCAAATGTTCTCATTGTCTGCATTCCACCCATGGCCATCTGGAACCTGATGTTATCAAGAGAATCAGACAATTTTTCAAGCTCCTGAAAGTACCTTTGCAGAAGCTGACGCGCTTTCTGCACATCTCCCTTTTCGAGTGCTTCCCGGATGGCCTTTAATAGTGAGGCATACTGATCTGCCTGTTGCACGCGGTTTACGTCCTTAGAGTTAAGAAATTCATCGGGAAACTGTGCCATGTGTTGTGCAAGCCGTGTCAGGAGTTCCTTCAGGCGGTTTTCTAACAGTTGAAGCTGCTGTAATATCCTGGCTGGGTCTTCACCCTTCTCAAGGGCTGCAATAAGCTCTTCTTTCTTTTTTAATACCTTCTCAATTTCTCTTCGAATAAGACGTAAAGTCTCTTCACGAATGGTGTCATCAACCTGAATGAGAAATTTCTCGGTTTGCTCTATTTCCCTGGAACACACCATGTCAAAGTAGCTCCTTGCCACGCTTGAACGCCTCTCAAGCACTGCTTCCTGTAACTGCCTGTATGCAGAATCCAGTGGTGCTACAATCTCCACTGCTCCGGGAATATCCTTCAGATATTTGCGTGCTGTCTCGTAAAGTTGAAAAAGTTCTTTTTCCATATCATCGAGATGTTCGAGTTTCTTCTTGAGTTTTCGGATATTTCGTCTCTCCTGTTTCATAACTTTTTCTATCTGAAACCCGAGAATTCCCACGCCCTTATCCAGAACCTCAGAAAGCATGTTCAAAAACATTTTCATGCTTTTGAGAGGGCTCAGAAATTCAATGGAAAACACTCGAGACCGCCCTGTGGCGCCTTCTTCTACAAACGGATTGTTGTCGTGAACTTCAATCCAGGCATCCACGGTCTCCGCTTCTGGAAGCGAGCTCAGGTCCCACTGATATGTATACAATATGTGGCTTTTACCCTTGCGAATTTTCAAAGGTTCACGGACAACATCTCCTCCATCCAGAGAATAGGCCAGGTACGCCTTCTCAATCCCGTAATCATCTCGACTTTCAAAGGTCACGGAAACTCTTTCCGGTTTACGCAGGGTCAAATCCTTTTCGGGCTTGAGAAGCCTCACCGTGGGTTTCTCATCACGTATCACGGTCATCTCAATACTTCGCTTATCCACAAACCATCTGACTCCTATAAGCCCTTCAACTCTAAACGACTGGTGACCTTCTTCAGCAATGGATACTTGACAGTTGAACTGTCTATTCTTTTTTTGCACACAGGCGTACAAAGGCATCTCGTCCTTCTTTAACCGAATTTCGCGCACGTCTTTTTCTGCTGTGATATCAACCTCTACCAGTGAACCTACCGGAAGAGATACCGGCACGGAGAACAGAGGCACTTCGAATTTACTGAGTGAGGTATACTGTGGGGGTTCCACTTTGAGAGTTCCTGAAGCCACAAGCTTCTTAGAGGGGCCTGACGTGGATGGAAGAATGACAAATGCAACAGCAGCAAAGATGAGGGATGAGATACCAGCACCAAGTGATACAGTCCCGGGAAACACACGGATGATAGTACGACTTTTAATATCCGCCAGTCTCTTTTCCAGCGAATGCAAGAATTCATCCAGTTCTCTGTTCCAGATGTCGTCATGTTCGTGAAGTTGCTTTTCATGCAAAAGATTTACAGCCGCATACACAGGCTCGGCCACGTCTGGATCCTTTTCATACAAATAGCGCGATACTTTTTTGGCGGATTTAAAAAACAAAACTCTGAGACCCCACAATCCAAGAAACGTGAAAGAAAAAATTATTACTGCTACTACCGGATTAAAGGTGTAAGAAAAAAGAACAGCGCCCAGCAGGTAAACTGTGGAAATGAATCCACTCCAACATACACTTTCCACGAAGAAGCGGATGAACAGTTTTATTCGCTGGTGTTTTAAATAAACAGCAAGGTATGGTGGAAGGTGTTTCATTATCTATATCTTATATTAGCTGTAAATTTTGAAAGTTCTTCAGCCTCGGTTTTATCAATATGAGAAAGACTGTATACTGCCACCCCAACGAAAGACGGTGTAAAAAAAGAAGGTTCAGAAAAGGCCTCGAGCACTCCTTTCAATGCGTTCTTTACATTCTCAACAGCGGGATTGTGCTTGACAGTGGGTTGATAATATGCAGGAATACCTGCTGTTACACTGCATCCTCCCTGGGCAGCGACGGCACTGAGCTTTACCAGTGATTGGCGGAGGTACTTTATGTAATCACTTATTTTATAAAACCCTGTGTCGTAATACATTACCACCAGTTCATCTACAACAAAGCATAAGCGTTCCAACTCATTTACATCCCAGAAATCTTTCCTTACTTCCTCAGATACGGGGAATTCTTTTAACAGCAACTTGGGAGCAGCAACGCCGATTTTTACACCGTGGAGATGTTGGCGAAGATAGGAAAAAAAATTGATGCTCTCATCCACGGGGAAAAGAGGTTCGACATCCAGATGAATTTCTGATTGAGAAGTTACGCGCAAAACGCCTGCAATCTCTTTTAAATAGAGCGGAAAATTCCTGCTTTTTAGAGGTGCTTTACGAGTATTCAACCCGATCCATGGTACCACCTGAAAGTCACTGTTCCAGTTTTGTATAAACTTCTGAAACTGCCGAAGCATTGCAAGATCAGAAGATACAAAAGAAGACGGGGATCTGAATCGCCCTGCACGGACAAAAAGCCTTAAGATCCCCATTTCTTCCAGGTGTTTGGCAAGGTCTCTTATGCGTTTAAAATCTCTCGGCAGGCTCTTCTCAAGGGCCCATGCAGAATGCACAAACACACTTGATGGAGGCGATGATGAAGAAGGAGCTTGAGGTCGGGAATATCCCGTAAGTGTAGAAGAAATAACCTGAAGTCCAGCGATCCAGATAGCGATCTTCATCATATCTTATTTCATTATCTTGCATGTAGGGAGTAAATAACAATAACGATGACCTCAGAAAAGGCCACGAAATAGAACTGTCATATAGACGAAAAAACGTTACTGGCCTGGTTTCGGTGTTCCCCCTCCATAATTGGTGCCATCACTGATGTTTTCGGGATCCAGGGCCTGTTTGATTCTCTGCTGCCAGGCATGGAAATTCATATAACGTTTACTTATTTCCTTTACTCTCTCCCATGGAGTAAGCGAGGCATCACCAACGCACAGTCCGATATCGTTGGGTTCAAATCCAAGTTTTTCTTCCAGCCGTGTCGTGCGCTCTTCTTCAATAGCTTTCCGTGAGGCTTCCACTGAATCCGGCAAAGCGGCATCGTAATGAAATTCCATTTCCATGTATATATATGCACCGTGGTCAAATGAGTTGTGATAGGTGGAATCATCCCCATCAAAAAGTATAGCCCCTTTTTCCATGTATTTCTTCTTCAGTTTCTCGGCAGGTACTCCCATGTGCCTTACAACAGCGTCTGTATTACCCATATACCCGGCACTGATAACAAATCCCCCCTGGTGGTGGATGAAGTGTGTATCATTACCAAAGAGGGCAACAGGCATTTCCTGTTTCATGAGATCTGCAAAGGGACCTTCCAGAAAAGGCGGCAAAATTTTGCCGCCCGTCTCCTCAATAATATCCATCAATACAGCCTTTTTATATTCGAATTCTTCTTTAGTACGGGCGAATATAAGAACGATGCAGGGATGCTTGACCTCTTCTTCGAGAATCTGCAAAAATCCTGACTCGTGGTAATTTTCAAAAATCTCCTGGTTTGAAAGGGAACCGAACATGGATGTCATGTGGGCGATTCCACCGGCTCGAACAAGGCTGTAAGCGATTTCACTTTCCCCTGCTTTTACCATAAAATCAGCCAGGGCCTCATACGTGTCGAACGAGGGGGCAAACAGCTCCATGAACTCTGGGATCTCGTCCAGGCGATAATAAAGCATCAATCCTCCGCTACGTGTCTTCAGCTCAGGTGGTCCGGGCCAGTGATGAAGCTTGATGCCCACTTTGGTAAACACACCCAGGGCACCCTGGGCCCCGCAGTAACCGCGCATGATTCCCCTGAGTGAAGGGCCCGGGCCGTCCCCGGAGAACCAGCCCTCAGGAGGCCCGAGCTTGAGGAGCTCTCCAGTGGGCAACACCCATTCCACGGCCAAGCAGTTGCGACCGTTATGTCCCCCGTGATTTCCAAAGGTGTTCATGCCCCAGCCGGAAGTAACATTGGCAAGTACGGACGCCTGCGAACCCGCCTGTACGGGTGTGGTGAAATATCCTTTTTTCATCACTTCCGCGGCAAGCTGGGCCCACGTAACATAGGGCTCAACCACTGCGTAACCTTGTTCCTCGTTGATCTCCACGATCCTGTTCATCCTGCGCAAATCAAGCACCACAACGTTTCCCTGACCGGGAAGGGAGTGGCTTCCGTAACCGGTGCTCAGTGCCTTGTATTTAACCCCGTAACGATTGCAGATCTTTACTACCTGCTGCACCTCTTCCACGCTACCGGGTAAAACCACGGCAGCAGGCCTGTGCGGCATATACTTGCAGGGCGCCGCACCTGGTAAAAATTCAGTCAGCCAGTTGAAAGAATAAGTTTCGAGAACCACGGGATCGTCGCTGATAAATTCCTGGCCCACCACATCCGCCATTGCTTTATACACATTCCTGTCCACGTCACACCTCCCCGCCGGTAATTACGTCCGTAATGTCGAGTATCCGCAGGCCCGCCCTCGCCTGTTCCACAGCATCCTGAAGGTTCTTCTCGCACCAGGGGCATGCTGTAACCAGAACGCCGGCTCCCGTTGATACGGCTTCCTGTATTCTCTCTCCCGAAGCAAAAGAGGCAAGGTCCGGAACCCCGGTTTTTACCCCTCCCCCTGCGCCACAGCACCACGCGTACTCCCTTCGCCTCTCCATCTCTTTACCCTCTGCACCAAGGGCATCAAGCAGGGCTCTGGGCTCATCACAAATGCCTTTGGCACCCATGGCTTTGGGAATCTCCTTCACCGGCATGGTCCCGAGAACATACTTTTCGCGACCGTGGGATGGCTCGCGCCGCTCCCCCAGTCGTCCCAGGTGGCACGGGTCGTGATACGTCACCTGTCCACCGTTCCATCGGGCGGGAGAAAGTTTCCCCTTCTGTAACAACTCGTAAAAGACCTGCACCGTATGCTTCACTTCAAAATTCATCTTCACACCGAGACGCGGGTACTTGGACTTGAACATGCTGTAACATCCCGCACATGACGTTACTACAGTTTCAACTCCAAGCTCGTTGAACAACTCGATATTTGCGCGGCCCACCTCCTCGAAAAGACTTGTCACGCCCACCATGTATGCCGGTGACACACAACAGACTTCGTTGCGTCCCAGGATGCCGAAATCTACCCCTGCAGTTTGAAATATGCGGGCAGTATTTATTGCCACCCGTTGAAGTTCCGGGTCGTAAGAATAAGTACAACCTACGTAATAGAGCACATCGGCCTTTACTTTTTTTCCATCAAGTATTTTCACATCCAGGTCTTTAGCCCATCTCTCACGGCGTGCCCGCGGTTGCATCCACACATTTCCGTAATTTTTAATACTTTCGATAATTGGGCGGTGTGCTTCCAGGGGCCCCTCCCCTTTCTCTACAAGATGGACACGGAACTCATGCAGAATTTCCAGTACTTCCATATCCGTGCCAATCTTACAGGCATGGTCACACAAGCCGCACAGCGTGCACGCGTAAACAACATCGCGCAGTTTCGGAGAAGGTGTTATTCGACCCTCCAGCAGCGAGAGGGCCAATATGAGCTTTCCTCCAGCAGAATAGGAATGAAAATGATAGCGGGCAATAGCCGGACATCCATAAGCGAAGCGCCAGGACTTGATAATGGAAGAGAGCGGTATGAATTTACACACCGAACACCTGGCACATCTGACCATATCCTTTTTGTAATCCTTGAGCGCCACTACACCTCTCCCAGTTTTCCTGGATTAAGTATTCCAGCCGGGTCAAACACTCTCTTTATCTTCATCAATACATCAAAATACACGGGATTTTGACGCAGTACTTTTCTGCGCCACGAAAAGTACGGCCTTGAAAAAAAGGCTCCTTTCTCCAGAAGCTTATCCACAAGCACCCTTTCCCATTTATCGACCTGTTCTTTTTCGTCATCCTCGTGAAACAGTACAAATTGAATTTCCATTGACGTGGCCTGAAACACGTGTTGAACATATACGCCAAGCTGACCTTTTGAGAAACCTGTTTCCGTGCTCTCACGTACAAACACGTCCACCATCTCGTCTACTTTTGATGCAGTGGTGAGAAAAAATACTTCCCTGAAGTGCGTTCCGAGCCCTCCCTTCCAGAAGCGTCCTGGAGACGTACCCGTGAACAAGTGTTCAAGCTCGTCTGAAGACAGGTAGGATGTTTCGCTTTTTAACTCCAGGCCCCACTGACGCGAAAGAGAGGCAACTTCATTTTTCACGTAGGCAAGTCGTTGCTGCGGCCTGCGCTGGAGGCCTGACAGGGAAAAAAGCAGAAAATATTTATCCGGTGCACTTTGTAAAAAATCCTTTTTAGAAAGGGCTGAGGCGAGGCAGCTTCTGTTTAAAACCGCCGTGTAATCCGCCAACTCCAGCTTGATCAACCGGTTGGCAAAAGCAGCAAGCTGCGAGAGGTTGTCGCTCTCAACAAAATAAAATTCTTCCACCTCTGGCAAAAGAGCTACGGCGAGCGTCCCCCATGTAACGATTCCCATACCCCCCTGGGCGCCCTGTACAAGGCGGTGGTAATCCACCTGATGGGGCCCAAGAGGAAAAAGGGGAAGGTGCTTCCCCTGCGCGACCCACTCAAGAGAATATTCACCGCATGCCTCACCGGTACGGAATACTTCGCCGTTACCGAATACCACCTCAACGCACCGAAGGGGATCTGCTGAATCCCACTGGTAACGCGGAAGCGTTACAGGTTCCCTGTCCAGGGCTGCTGCAAGAACGGATTTGCCTCCGCGAGGCAGCAAGGGCATAAGTGGACGCAAGCCTTCAGCTTTCAATGCAGGAACAAGCATTTCAAAGGTCACACCCGGCTCCACCACAACAACCCGATGCCTGCGGCTTATCTGGACAATACGCTTGAAACCTCTCAAATCAAGAACTATGCACTGCCCTTCAGGTGCAGTGCCGTCACGCATGTGTGGAGGTTCGGAACTTACCGGCACCAACCCCAGGCCTCTGGCCCGGCTGAAATTCACTATCTTCTGTATTTCTTCGACAGTAGCGGGGGCTACAGAAAAGAGGACATTTTCAACATCAGAAAACTCTTGCAAATGATCCTTTTTACTGAATATTTTTCCTTTAAAATTTTGTATTTCCCTTAAAAATTCTGTGAGCACATGAGCAGCCATGAACATTTTCCTTACAAATAGCAAAATAAGTTTACATTTTATACATCTGGGTTTCAAAGCTTTTTTTTCAAAATATCCTGCTCTGTACGAGAAAACAAATAGAGTTCTTTCTCCTAACACCTCCATCGAGATAGTGTTGTAGCTCTTTTACGGAAAAGAGGTAAAAAGAGAAAAAAAGCCCCAAAGAAATCGCGTCCATTCCGGCATCCATTTCAGCATCGTTAATATTTGGTCTGAAACCTGTATCCTGAATACAACCCCGAAAAATCTCCTCCCACTACGCTGAGCTCAGGAGATCAGCCTTGTGGAGGTTTTCAAAATTCTCCTTCCTTGCCGGTGGAATTTCCTTTTTTCCTCTCTCTTGATGGAAAGAGATTGATAAAGGAGGCCACGCCACAAC
>JAJRZV010000037.1 GCA_024275095.1 bacterium
GCCGTGTAGATCCAAAGGTGAATCCCACCATTTTCAATCTGGACATTGATGCTTCTATGTTTACATCGAGTAATTTTCTTAATTATGGCAAGTAGGTTTATTAAATTGTTAATAAGGAGGGTGGACCTTTTAAACTGATATCTGGAGTTAAACATATATAATATTCGACATACAGGAGGGTAGGGTTTATCAATCACAAGCGGGTTGTTTTACACGTATTCAAACCTCGATCATTTTGCGGTAAACGCCCTGTCCAGATAAGGGGAGTTTTATATTGATATTGATATTACCATCGCGTTACATTAAACTGGTGCACAAAATTGGAGAGAGGAGTCTAACCCATGAAGCGCACAGGATATTTGATTACAGCAATGTTTGTACTTCTTTTCTCCCTGGGTTTGAAAAAAGGAGAGAAAATTCCAGGGTTTGTATTGAGAGATCTGAAAAACCGCATTGTTTATCGCAGTGATATATGTGGACCAGGCAGGAAAGGAGTTGTAATCATTGACTTTTTTGCGACGTGGTGCAAACCGTGTAAAAAAGCACTGCCTGTGCTGGACAAAATCAACAGAGAATTTTCCAAAAAAGGATTGCGCATTGTGTTAATTTCGTATAAACAAAAAAATCATGAGGTGTCGGAGTTTTTTAAAGATAAAAAGTATAACTTTTCCGTGCTCTGGGATCCTTACGGTGAAATTGGTAAGAGGTTTGAAGTCACAGCATTGCCCCGTACTTTTGTTGTTAATGCCAGTGATTGCTCTATAGTAAAGATTTTTTACGGAGAATCCAAAAATCTTTACCAGTCTCTTAGAAAGGTGTTATTGCCCCTGGTGAGGAATGGTAATAAAAGCCGTTAAAGATATCGTTAAAGAACTTATTTTTTCAGTACCATTCGGTCGTGTCGCTGTTGTGCCTGTAAACGTAGCAATATTTATGCGAAATGTTGATCCCTACATAAGGCTTTTGAAATTCGTGGAAAAGAACCCTTTACTCAAAGGGTTACTGCTGGTGATTAACAGCCCTGGTGGCGATGCTGGTGCATCAGAACTGTTTTATTCAGAGGTGAAAAGACTTTCCGATAAAAAACCCGTGTATGCATATGCCCTGTTTGCGGCCTCTGGAGGGTACATGGTTGCGTGTGGTGCGCATAAAATCCTCATGCCCCGCACGGGCGTTGTGGGAAGTATTGGGGTGATATACAGCCGGTTCATATTGAAAGATCTGCTCTCGAGAGCGGGTGTAAAGGTGGATATCTACAAGAAAGGGAAACACAAGGACCTCTTCATGTTTCATCGAGAAGCCTCTCCCGAGGAAAAGAAGAAACTCAATATCCTCCTTGAAGAAACTTATTCTGCATTTCTGGACATTGTCAGTACTGAAAGGAGAATAAGCAAAGAAAAGCTGAAAAAGATTGCCACAGGCGAGATGTTTGGAGCAAAAACAGCTGTAAAATTAAAACTTGCCGATGATATCTGTTCCTACGCCGATGCGATAGCCAAACTGACGGATGAGGTGGGCTTGAAGCCCGATCAGTACATCGTTATTCATCCACCTCGTCCTCTGATAGCCCGTTTTATGTATACGGCGGTGGAATCCTTTTCAGAAGCTCTTTTTGAAAGGGCCTTGCGGTCACAATTTTAGAGTTCCAGCCTTCCTGTAACAGCGAGAAATTCAACAGGAACCAAAAAGGTGATATAATTTATTAAATGCGACTTGCAGTAAATTCAAAAATTACCGGATAGTTTACCAGGAGGCGCTTGTGGCTGGTCATTCTAAATGGGCGAATATTCGCAGAAAAAAAGAGAAGGAAGATAAAAAGCGCGGCAAGCTTTTTACCAAGCTGTTGCGGGCCATTCAGGCTGCGGCCAGGCTCGGAGGTCCTGATCCTGATGCAAACCCGCGGCTGCGCAAGGCCATAGAGGAAGCCAAGGCCGCTAATATGCCAAAGGAAAACATAGAAAGGGCGATAAAAAAAGGTTCAGGCACAGAAGAAGGTGTGATTTACGAGGAGTGTTTTTACGAGGGATACGGTCCTGGGGGAGCAGCGGTACTGGTTGAAAGTATCACGGACAACAGAAAACGTACGGCCAGTGAAATCCGACATGTTTTTTCCAAGAACGGAGGTAGTCTTGGTGAAGCCGGTTGTGTGGCATGGCTGTTTGAGCGTAAGGGGCTGTTTGTTTTTGAAGGTTCTGTGGATTTTGAGAGGCTTTTTGATGTGGCGGTAGAGGCAGGCGCAGAAGATGTTCGAGAGAGCGATGACGGAACCGTGGAGGTTCAAACACCTCCAGAGAATTTCGAGGCTGTAAAACATGCTCTTTCTGCAGCGGGATTTCAATTTGTTAGTGCGGAAGTTACTCGGGTCCCTAAGAACGTGGTGAAGCTTCAGGGTAAAGACGCCGAGCAAATGATTCGGTTGCTGGAAGCACTTGAGGATCTGGACGATGTTCAGAAAGTATATTCGAACTTCGACATCAGCACTGAAGAACTGGAAAGGTTGGCGGGTTGAAAGTTCTGGGGATAGATCCCGGTTCAAAAAAGTTAGGTTACGCGGTTATTGAATTGTGTAGTAATTCATTCAGATTGATGGATAGCCAGTGTATTACTTTTAACGGCAGGAGTTCTTTCGATATACGACTCGTTCGCACAGCTCGTGTTATTAGAGAGGTCGCCACTTATTACAATCCGGAGGAGGTTGCTGTTGAGGAACCGTTTCTCAGCGTAAATGCCAAAACAGCTATGAAACTGGGACAGGTTGTTGGTGTTATTAAGGCTGCGCTTCTCGATGCAGGGTATGAAGTGGTTACATATGAACCCCGAACAGTAAGAAAAACCGTTTCTGGATACGGAGGGGCGACCAAAGTCCAGATGAATCGGCTAATCAAGTCTCTTTTAAACCTGGATGAAAAGGACTTTAGCTTTGATGAATCAGATGCTGCAGCTGTGGCTCTCTGTCACATATTTAATATCCGTAAAGGTCAGGTTACAAAATGATTCATGCTTTAAGAGGGAAAGTATTCAAAAAGAACCCGGAAACTCTGGAGGTTGATGTATCCGGTGTGATTTTCCAGGTCAAGATTACATTAAATGCATATTCCATTCTACCGCCTGTTGGAAACGAGTGCTTTATCCCTGTGGAGATGGTGTTTGGCGAGCGGGACATTGAACTTTACGGATTCGCCGATGAAAATGAGAGAGAAATGTTTCGATGTATATGCGGTGTAAGAGGAATAGGTCCTCGAATCGCTCGAAATATACTTTCCAGTTTATCACTGGACCAGTTTGTCTCTTCTGTTAAAAGGGGAGAGGTTAGGACACTGAGTAAAATTCCGGGTGTGGGAAAGAAGACAGCTGAAAGGTTAATTTTTGAATTGAAAGATAGAGTTGCTGCTGCTGAGAAAGAAGAAGCTGAACCCGTTGTCTTTCAGGCTGTGGAAGCACTTGTTAATTTAGGCTTCAAGCGGACTGAAGCGGAAGATACAGTTGCACAACTGGCAGGTTCATGCTCTTCTGTTGAAGAGCTTATTAGGGCATCATTGAGGAGACTTGCAAGAATATAAAGGATATAAACGTGAGACCAGATAGAACTTCACAATCTCAGGAGCAACTCCTCCGGCGTGATCCTCAGCTGGACCAGACGATTAGGCCCCGCTATTTTTCAGAGTTTATTGGTCAGACCAAACTTGTAGAAAATCTTAAAATCCTTGTACAAGCTGCAAAAGAGAGGGGTGAGGCACTTGGTCATATACTTTTTTTGGGTCCTCCGGGACTTGGTAAGACAACCCTGGCATATATTATTGCCAACGAACTGGGTTCTCGAATTACTGTCACATCTGGCCCTGCCATAGAAAGACAGGGAGACCTCGCGGGGATTTTGACATCGCTTGAAGAAAAGGATGTGATTTTCATAGACGAGATCCATCGTTTGCCCAGGGCGGTTGAGGAGATTCTTTATCCTGCCATTGAAGACTTCGCTATTGATATCGTCACGGGAAAAGGCCCTCATGCGAATACACTCCGTTTGAAACTTCCCAGGTTCACCCTTATTGGTGCTACCACCCGCATGGGACTGATAACATCACCTCTTCGCGACCGTTTTTCTTTTCATGCAAGGCTTGATTTCTATTCGCACGAGGAGCTTTTGAGTATTGTTAAACGTTCGGCGGATATCCTGGAAGTCAGCATAAATGCAGATGCTGCCGCGGAAATAGCAAGACGTTCTCGAGGAACGCCGCGTGTTGCGAATCAACTTTTGAAATGGGTGAGAGACTATGCGATGGTAAAAGCGGGGGGTACGATAACAGTAACGGTGGCACGCGAGGCTCTTGAGGCTATCGGGGTAGATGAAAAAGGATTTGATCCAATGCATCGAAAAATTTTGGAAATTATTATTTTCAAGTACGGCGGAGGTCCCGTTGGAATCGGAGCTATCAGTGCGGCTGTTCATGAAGAGCGGGACACCATAGAAGAGGTTTATGAGCCTTTTCTTGTGAAAGAAGGATTCATTGTGAGGACAAGCCGGGGAAGGATGGCCACTCCGGAGGCTTATCGACACCTGGGTGTTAAACCTGCGGGAGGAAAAACACTTTTTGATGCCTGATTGGGATTTTCATAGTCTTATAGACACACTTGAATGGTACGCAAATGCTTATTTTCATTCAAACCTGCACATCCTTGCTGGAATTGTTGTTATCTTCCTGTTGCTCGTGATGCTTGTGCGACGCTTGGGCAGGTCTTCGCCACGAAGTACTGCCAAAGGCATAAATCCGAAAAAGTTGGAGAAGCAGGGTTTTCTCAAAGAGGCAGCGGAGATGTACATGTCAGAAAGAAAGTACGCTAAAGCAGCCCAGCTTTTTATGAAACTGGGTGCTTTTGCACGAGCTGCTGAGTGCTACGAGTATATGGGGCAGAAACAAACTGCTGCTTCTCTTTACGCGAGAGGTGGAAATATTAAAGAAGCTGTTGAAATTTACACCTCTTTGAAAATGTTTGATGAAGCATTGGAGCTTCTAGAAAAGAACGGTAAACATTACGAAGCAGGAGAGCTTGCAGCTCGAATAAATCAGCCCGCCCTTGCGGCTTATTATTTCGAAAAGGCTGGCCTCGAAGAACAGGCAGGTTTCTATTACTACGCTGCAGGTGAGTTTAAAATGGCAGTGAAGAACTTGGGAAAAGCCTTTGCTCAGGCCAAGAAGGACGGGAATGTTGCCTCGAACCTGGGCGAGAAGTACGCTGTTGCACTCGAGAAGACCGGTGAATATCTTATGGCCGGAAGGGTATGGAGCGCTCTGGGACAGCACGAAAAGGCTGCAGAGGCATTTGAAAAAGCGGGTGAGTTTGAAGTGGCTGCAAGTATATACGAAAAAATCGGCATGAATGACCGTGCGAAGGAACTCTTACAAATTGCGGGGCAGAAAAGCCAGGTTGTCGCATCTGCAGACGTTTTTGAGATGGAAAAGTCGGATGAAAGCTCCCCAACCATTGAGAATGTTCAGGAGCAGCGTGCCTCTGATCCTCGTCAGGAAGCTGTTGCACTTCTGAAATCGGGGCGCTTGAGGGAAGCTGCCGAGAAATTCGCTCAGATGGGTGACTACCTGCGAGCTGCACAGATATATCAAAAGATCGGGGAACCCATGATGCAGTCGCAAATGCTGTTTAGAGGAGGCAGATATTACGAAGCCGTGCTCAATCTCTACGAGCACGGCAACCTTCGCGAGGCTGAAGAAATGGCAGCAGCGGTACCCGAAGACTCTCCGGATTTCAAGCGTGCGTGGATCATTCGTGGTGATATTATGTTTCAGCGAGGTAATTACAAGGAGGCAGCGGCTGTATATGGTAAAGCCCTTGCAGGGGTGAAGCTCAGCAACTGGAACATAAGGGCTTTTTACAATCTTGCAATTATTGCTGAGGAAGCGAGAAACTGGGATGCGGCGCTGGCATTGTATTCCGCACTCCACAAGTACAACAAGCAATTTATGGACGTTGCCGAAAGGCTCAGGAAACTCCAGGATAAAATGCAAAAAGAGAAACCAGCGGAAGACCAGACCGTGCCAAGGTACATAGTAAAACAGGTCGGTGAAGAGGCACAGCGCCAGGATGAAACAAGACGATACACGCTTATCGAAGAGATTGGAAGGGGTGGTATGGGAGTGGTATACAAGGCTTTTGATAATTTATTGGAGCGCCATGTGGCTTTGAAAATTCTTCCCTCCTACATGCAGAAGGAAAAGGGCGCTGTGGAAAACTTCATTAAGGAAGCGAAGGCAACCGCTGCTCTTACACATCCCAATATCGTTACGGTCTATGATGCCGGAGAACAGGACGGCAATTATTACATTGCCATGGAGCTCGTTGATGGAGAGACTCTTAAAGATATGATTCGCAGAGTGGGAAGACTTGGTCTCAAAGCGTTTTTCGTAATGGCAGCACAGATTTGCAAAGCCATTTCTTATGCACATTCCAAGGGTGTGATTCATAGAGATATCAAACCGGGTAATATCATGTGGACGAAGGATAAAATGGTAAAAGTAATGGACCTTGGACTCGCAAAGATTATTCAGGATGCTGCAAATTTTCATACTGTTGTGGGGGGCACACCTCATTACATGGCCCCGGAGCAAATCCTCGGCGATTCTGTCACATTTGCAACAGATATTTATTCACTGGGTGTTACATTTTACGAAATGCTCACAGGCACGGTTCCTTTCCCTAAGGGGAATGTAGGTTATCATCATGTACATACGCCGCCGCCGCCTCTATCAGAGAAAAATCGAAAAATCCCGTCTGAGCTGGAAAAGATTATTATGAAGTGCCTTGCGAAGAGTCCTGAGGAACGTTTTGCTTCTGTAGAAGAGCTTTACGAAGCATTGAAAAAAGCCGCACCACTGTGATAGAAGAAGCCGGTGGTTGCTATCCCTTCCAGAGCTCAGAGTATTCAAGATGCAAAAAGTAAAGGAGCAAAAATTTGTGCTCTTTTTCCGGTTCACTTCCCGCGGGAACTTATTGAATGTTTTAATATTCTTCCTGTAGAAGTATGGGGGCCTCCTGGTCAGGAATACAATCTTGCTTCCAAACACGTTCAGCCTTATATATGTCCAATAATAAAAAATGTAGTAGAGTTTTATCTTTCCGGAGGCATGGACGTTGTAGACTGTGCTGTGTTCCCTCACACGTGTGATTCCATTCAGGGACTCGCAACTCTATTTACTGATATGCTCCATTGGGATAAACCCACGTTTGTATTTTTTTATCCCCGCACGAGTACGAGTGAATTGAAACAACAATTCCTCGCTGATGAAATTGGAAAAGTTATAAACTTTCTGGAAAGAGTTTCTGGCCAGCCATTTGAACAAGGCGCTCTTGAATCAAAAATAAAAGCCTTTGAAGAAAATATTCACTTGAGAAAACAGCTCATTGATCACAAAAAAGCGACAGGGTTCGAATCTGTAGAATACTGGAAATTAATAAGAGCCGGAGAATACATGTTTGTAGAAGAGCATAACAAATTACTTGCCGCGTACCTTGATTATTTGAAAAAAAATGCTGACAAGAGAGATCAAAAACGGGCCGTTTTTATTACTGGATATGTACCGGAACCTATGGAAGTTTTTGAAATAATAGAAAAGAGAGGATTTTATATAGTAGAAGATGACTACGCTGCTCTTGGAAGACGTCTCGTGAGATCATTCAAATATAATGCTGATATTTCACCAATAGAAAATCTGGTTCGAAAGTGCCTTTCTTTTAATCCGTGTCCCATGTTTTCTCAGAATGTAAATGATAGATTGAAATATCTTACAGAACTTTTCCAGTATTCTGATGCGAAAGGAGTGATTATTCATACGGTAAAATTCTGTGAACCAGAATTATTTGATGTTCCGTTCATAGAAAAGCATTTTAAGGCAATGGGCGTTCCCGTCCTCTTTATTGATACAAACCTTGAAAAAAAACTTCTCCCGCGTGACAGAAATCGACTCGAGGCTTTTCTGGAGTCCGTGTGATGAATAAAATTCTGAACAGATTAAAATATTATGGAGCTACCCGAATATTATGGCCTCTGTCTGTTAAAAAGCGGGTTAGTGGAAAAAGAAGTTCTCCTTCAGGAAAACCACCTTTTGGTCCGCCATTGCAGATCACACGTAAACTCAGAGAAATTATGGGATTCCATTATTTTGAAGGGCGTTTTTCTGAAGGGGTGAAACCTGTTGCCTGGGTTACATCAGGAGCTCCGATAGAAATACTTCGAGCACTGGATTTTTTTATTTTCTATCCTGAGAACCATGCAGCCATGTGTTGCGTTCAGCGTCTGGTGCCTGAACTTTCAGCGGTGGTGGAAGAGAAGGGGTTTTCCATGGACCTTTGTTCATATGCACGGTGCGATATGGGTTCAGCCATTTCAGGTAAAACGCCAGTAGGTAAAGTTCCAAAGCCTGATATACTGATTGCGTGCACTAATATCTGCCAGACTGTACTCTACTGGTATCGGTCACTTTCAGAAATGCTGGGCGTTCCGCTTGTGGTAATAGACACACCCTTTGTTTATGGAGATGTACCTCAACATCACTTGAAATACGTAAAAGCTCAGTTAGAGAGGGTTGCAGATATAGCTGAGGATATATCTGGCAGAACATTAGAGCTGGACAGGTTCAGCCACGTACTTCGCCTTTCAGCAGATGCGTCTCTTCTCTGGGGTGAGGCACTTGCCGCTTCAAAACATCGTCCAGCTCCATGGACTGCTTTTGACCAGTTTGTTCACATGGCTCCGATTGTATCCCTGAGGGGTACGTATGAATGTTACGCGTATTATGCGGAACTGGTAGATGAACTGAGAGATAGAATTTATCAAGGTATTTCTGCTGTGCAAACGGAAAAATACCGCTTGCTATGGGATAATTTGCCCGTGTGGTTCAAGCTACGTGATTTCTCCACGATACTTGCGGAAGAGGGATTTAATATTGTGATTTCTACCTATACAAACGCCTGGTATCAATCAACGGCATATCTCAATTCAGATGAAGCGGACCCTTTTGAAGCCCTGACAGAGGCGTATATCCACATCATTCTCAACATGGACCTCAACCACAAGTTGGAACTCATGGAAAACCTTATGAAGGATTATTCATGTGACGGGGTGATACTTCACTCGGATAAAAGTTGCAAACCTTATTCAATTGGCCAGTATGATTTAAAGGAAAAATTGTTGGAGAAAGGGTTTAAAGCTTTTGTTCTTGAAGCTGACCATGGTGACCCGAGGTTTTACACGGATGAACAGGTAAAAAATCGCCTTCAGGCATTTTTTGAAATGTTCAGCTACTAATGTGTTTAAATTCTGATAAGTTCGTATTCTCTTGTTCCAAGACCTATTTTTTCCGCATGTTGTAGTTGCGGTTCCCAATCCACATCAGGCCAGATATCTTTGAATTTGTCCTGACCTGGTCCGAATGCTTTCTTCAATCTTGATGTGCGCAGTCCCTGTGCTTTATTAACAAGGTCCACAGAAGCCTGATCTATGGCTACGGGGTCGTATGAAAGGAGTATGCCTATGTCGGGAACAATTGGTGCGTCCGATGTGCTGTAACAATCGCAAGCGGGGGAGATGTTGGTAAGAAAATTAATGAATAACATTTTCTCTTTTTTTTCGTTGAACACAGCGAAGGCATATTCAACTGTTCTTTTTTGTACGTCTTCATATGAGGCATCCCAGCGATTTTTAATCGCTCCTTCTGGGCATACAGGTATACATGCAGCACACCCTACGCATTTTTCTTCAATTATTACAGCTATTTTGTCTTTTATTACGATGGCCTGATAATTACACCAGCGCAAGCATATCTGACAGCCGGTACAATTCCTTTTCTGCACATAGGGAGCTACATTTGAATGCAAGCTGAGTTTACCTTCACGGTTGGCACATCCCATGCCTATGTTGTTAATAGCTCCTCCAAAACCGAAAAGCTCATGTCATTTAAAGTGTGTCATTGCGACAATTGCGTCTGCATTATATATTTCCGGGGCAATTTTGGCTGTTTCGACAACTTCTCCATTTACCTTCACGTCTACGCTTTCACCTCCTCTCAAACCATCAGCTATAACAATGGGTGCTCC
>JAJRZV010000038.1 GCA_024275095.1 bacterium
GGAGCCTTCCCGTTTCCCTCGGGCCTCCTGACCTTGCTCCCCTTGCAACGCAGTGCCCTTCAGGATACTACGATGTGCCCGGTCTTATTAATTTTGTAGGCCTTGATTTTGAGCGCATCAGCGAACTGCTTTCAGATATAGATTCTCAGGTAGCCCAAATTGAAGAGCTCACCAATAACGGCGAGACATTCCAGTTCATACTCGACGGGGTTAACGATTACCTGCCCATACAGATCAAGGCAAAGGCAAGTGCCCCCATTGAAATTGACGTTGATATTGATCTTCGCATAAAGGGCGAGTTCGACAAGGTGGAACTTGAAGGTGTCGGTGCTGTGGCTTCCGGGGCCAATGCACTGATCAAGCTGGTGCTTTCGCATAACATATGTATTAATCTCAGCGGAATTATTTTCCAGGGTGGACTTGATGAACTCATGACCCTTATGGATAATGATATTGTCAAACTTGTCAGGGTGCTTCCCAAGTATCTGGATGAGAACTTCCTCAAGCTGGAAGATCCCGATATGTTCATGGAAATTCCCACGGATCTGTTTAACCTTGCATCACGTATCCCGGCAGTCCTTGATGTTTTCAGTGAATGTGAAAATGCAACACCCGAAGATCCCTGCGACGATGATGTCTTCTACTTTGAGGATAATCCTGGGTCAGCTACCGATTACATTGTAGTAAACATGGATTACGCAAACTCAAAATTGTGCACCAGCAATTGCGCTTCCGCAGGCAACATGACCAAGGATGATGCAAAAATAGAAGTAATCCCCGGCCTGGTGGATGCTGTTCCTGTGATTAAAGATACGGTAAACAAGCTTGCAGATGAGTTGAGCACGGCGCTCAACGGTGGCGAGGCTTATATTGACATCGGGAAGCACATTAACCCTGTTCTCGGACCCCTCAACTTAGACCTGTGCACGCACTGCCCTCCGGAATACCAGCATGTTATCCCACCGGTTGCACGCATTGCGCTTCACAAGATCTTTCCTGTGAACGATCCCGCTTCCGCTGTGGGCCTTGGTGCTTTACGGATTGCCGTGGATCCTTCCAGCAACGAGTGGATAGTGGAAGCAGAAGCCCCTGAAGGAACAACCTTTCCAACACTTTCTACCGGACCTGCTGATCCCAATTATTCCACCCCGCCTGAATACATCACTCTCGGGGACACCTCTCACTTTGGAGCTTCCATTGCAAACGATTGCGTTGCACCTGTGTTCTTTACTTCTCCTGCACCTGCGACCAATGCGCGTCCCTACATGAGCGTGGTACACCTCGCCACGGCAAGCATGATCCTGTATGTGCAGTCAGAGCTCCCGGACCTCGGAGGAATTATTGAATACAATCCTGCCGAGATTCAGAAGGTTCTCGATGCCTGGTACGGTGTGCCCGCCAATCAGAAATTGTATCTGGACACCTATCCTTCACAGAGCACCGTGCCCACCTGTCAGCTGCCGGCAGAATATCCCACCAGTGATACCACGGCCTGGGTGTCGGCTGATCAGTATTTGAACTCCACGGTTCTTGGCGGGGCTCAGCTCTTTTATTTGGTCGAACTGTTGGGTCTTGCGGAGGAAGCTCAACAGCAGGCTCCCTGAAGTGAGTGAGTAAAATCGGGGTGCTCTGGGTAAGAGCGCCCCGATTTTAAATATCATGGAGGTGGAGAAATGGGTATTCCGTTTCCGTCTGAAGAATGGGTGGCGAAATACAAAGAAGCTGTGAACAGCAATCCCGCGTATAAAGAAGCAGCGAAGGACTGGGTTCACGGTCCTGTATCCCTTATTGTAAAGGCAGAACCTTCCATTGGATTAAATGAAGATATTGGTGTGTGGCTGGATCTGGAAAAAGGTGTGTGCAAGGATGCGCGTGTTGTGAGTGCTGAAGAGGCGGAGAAAGCACCTTTTTGCATTACCGGTGAGTATGCCCGGTGGAAGCAGGTGTTGAAAAAAGAACTGGAGCCCGTGCAGGGAATGATGCAGGGTAAACTCAAGCTCAAGGGAGATCTGCCCACCATCGTTCGGTTTGTGAGGGCGGCTCAGGAGCTGGTGAACAGTGCGACTTTTGTTGATACTGAATTTCTTGATGAGAAATGAGGAGGTATGACCGTTGAAATACTCTGACAGTTTGAACTTTATCTTTCGTATGCCAACGAAGGTGGTGTTTGGCAAAGGGACTGCCAAAGAGGTTCCTCTCGAGATGAAGGAACTTGGTGTAAGCAGGGCACTGGTGGTGACTGACCGTTTCCTGTACGAAAAGACCGAAATTGTTAATGATATTGTAAAGGCTCTTGGAGAGGCCTGCGTCGGTGTTTTTGCAGATGTGGAGCCGGATACAGGTGTGGATATTGTGGATTCGGCTTACGCGTTGTTCCAGGAAAAAGGGGCTGATGTCATTGTAAGTGTCGGAGGGGGAAGTTCCATTGATACTGCCAAGGGCGTACAGATTGCTGCGGGATTGGGTAAAACGCTGAAAGAGATTGGTAGTGGTGGAGTGAATTTGCTCAACGCGCCGACTGTACCTCATATTTCGGTACCAACCACAGCTGGTACAGGTAGTGAAGTTACCTACGCAGCAGTCATCAAAGACAGAGAGAAAAAACAGAAATTGATATTTGCTGACAACTTCATCATTCCGTCTGTTGCTATTCTGGACCCGCTTGTAACTGTGGGTATGCCCAAGTCTCTTACTGCCCACACAGGACTCGATGCTTTCACACATGCAGTTGAAGCTGTTCATTCCAACATGCGGGAGCCCGTTGCAGATGCGCTTGCACTTCACGCCGTCCGATTGATATACGAGTATTTACCTGCGGCACTCAAGGACGGTAATGACATTGTAGCAAGGGGCCAGATGCTCATTGCTGCATGTATTGCTGGTGCAGCTTTTTCCAATGCGCAGGTGGGCGTGGTACATGCACTCGCGCATTCGGTAGGAGCAAAATTTGGTGTGCCTCATGGGCTTGCGAACGCTATTCTCCTTCCCCATTGCATGCGGTTTAACGCGAAAAAAGTTGCTGATAGATATGCAGAAATTGGTAAAGCAATGGGGCTGGACCTTCACGGCAAGAGTGATGAGGATGCCTGCGAAGAGACCGTTAAGGCGATTGAGGATTTTATCCGGAGTACCGGCATTCCCACACGGTTGCGCGATGTGAACGTCCCTCAAGAAAGACTTTCAGAAGCGGCAGAAACAGCGATTTATGATGGTTCCATAGTAAATAATCCGCGGTTTGCCATGGACCCAAAAATACTGGAGGAGATTTTACAAAATGCCTGGTGAGAATGGTTTTGTAAAGATTGACGAAGGGGCCAAGGAAAACGGCCTCGCGCAGATGCTGGGAGATTTAATTTCCCAGAATCTCGAAAGGGTGCCTGCTAAAAAGGGTGTGGCGGAAAAGATGAACGGGAGTGTTTACATCAATGCATCAGATATCGGTGTCGCTGTTACCATTGAGTTTCGCGGTAGAGACGGGATTTACATTTTTGATGGGAAACAGGGGCGTCCTCTTCTGGAAGTGGAGGCTGACAGCATCACTGTAGTGGATATGAGTCGCCTTACATTTGTGGGCGGACTTCTTCCGAACTTTTTCGACGATGTGGGACGAAGCATCGTGATTAAAATGCTCAAGAGACACCTCAAGGTAAAGGGGATGATTATTCATCTACCGTTTACCGTTAAGTTACTGAATGTCTTTTCGGTTATGTAACATTTTCTTGCTCGGAAGAGGGAGCCGTGTGGGCCCCCCTTGAAAACTTCGGCAAAACCCTTATCATTATCGGGTTTGCTATTGCATTTTTCGGGGTGATACTTTACTTAACAGGGAAAATTCCCTACGTAGGGAGATTACCCGGTGATATTCTCATAAAGAAAAAGAACATGGTGATCTACATTCCCATAGCAACATCTCTTCTTATCAGTATTGTTTTGAGTTTGATACTAACACTCTTTTCACGGCGATGAATAATTTACTCCCGTATTTTTATCAGGCCCTTGACATGGTGAAAGAACTTGTTAAGACTGTGGATCCACTTTTCCTTGTCGCAGGAGCCGCGGGCTTTGCAGGGTTCATAGCAGTTCTTGTTGCGGGAGGTAGAGGAAAAGGGTCAATCCCACCTGAGGTAGAAGACCTTTACAATGCATACCTGAAAGTGGGAGACCAGGTGAAAGCAGCGGAAGTGCTTGTAAAGTATGGCTTTGCTGCTCTCGCTTTTGAAATTCTTGAAAGTGCAGGGGCCAGATACGCTATGGCAGACCTGCTCGTGAAAATGGAACGCTTCGAAGAGGCAGGAGCCATTTATGAAGATCTGGGCAGGATTACAGAGGCTGCTTCCATGTATCTTAAGGCTGGCAAACCCATGCGCGCGGAAGCGGTGATGAGAGAGGGGGGCAATTATCTGGGTGCTGCAATTGTCGCGGAGAAAAGTAACGAACATTATGCCGCTGCACGCAATTATGAAGAAATTGAGCTCTATGCAGCAGCTGCTGAAGCATATTTTCGCGTAGCAGATAATCTTAAAGCAGCAGAGAACTTCGAGAAAGCATGGGAACGAGCAAGGAGACGGGGAGGAGGAGGATCCTTCACAGGCAGATATTTTGCCAGAAGAGCTGCTGAAGCTTACGAAAAGGCTGGGGAATTTCGAAGAGCCGCGGAAATGGCCTTGGCAGCAGGTGCAATGGATTTGGCTGCTCGTTTGAACGAAAAGGCCGGTGAACGAATTCAAGCGGCCAGGTGTTACCTTGAAGCGGGTATGATTGATGATGCTTATCGCATTGCCTCGACGATAAAGGCTGCTGGTCCGGATGCTCTTGTGCTAATGGGTAGGATATACGAAAGGCATGGAGATTCAAGTGTGGCCGCCTCTTTTTACAAGGAAGCAGGCGACTATGCAAATGCAGCACGTTTGTACGAACTTTCAGGTGAAAAGTCACTTGCTGCTCAGATGTATGAGAAGCTGGGGCGACTGGACAAGGCCTTTGAGCTGTATGCGCAGGTGCCTGAGCATGGAAAGGCTGCAGAGGTTGCTGAAAAGTTGGGTCGTTTTGAAGAAGCAGCAGAACATTACGGACGCGCTGGTAACATTATCAAGCAGGCTGCAAGTCTCGTAAAAGCCGGTCAACTTACGAAAGCGGGCCACCTTCTGGTAGAACAGGGACTCTATGATCGTGCCCTGGCGATACTACAAAAGGTGCCGAAAGATGACCCTGAATATCCACACGTTCTCGCTGATATGACCCGCATTTTGAAAACCAAAGGAATGGACGAAGCTGCTCGCGAGAAGCTGGAAGATTATATCTCCACGGCCGGCGTTACAGAGGAAAACGTGACACTTTTTTATTCGTTAGCCTCTATATATGAGGATGTGGAAGATTACAATAAGGCTGCTGAGGTATATCGAACGATTATTGCCTCGGGTATAAATGCAGATCGTGCGGTGGAGAGGTTGAAAAGCATAGAAGAAATGAGCATGCGGAGGACGGAGCCAGCTCCCAGTGATACAAAATCGCTTGAAGTTACTGATACAGAGGAGTTCAAAAAGAAATATCAAATTATAGAAGAGGTGGGAATAGGTGGGATGGGAGTGGTGTATAAAGCACGCGATCTTTTCCTCGATCGTCTCGTGGCACTTAAAATTTTGCCCAAGTCGGTAAGAGATAACCCAAAGGCTCAGCGCAATCTTATGAAAGAAGCGAAGGCCGCGGCTTCGCTCAATCATCCCAACATTGTCACGGTGTATGAAGCGGGGTTTTTGAACAATATCCTTTATATTGCAATGGAATACATTGACGGCGTTACTCTCGCCCAATTAAAGGAAGAAGATGGGGTTCTTGAAGGTAAGTTGTTTCTGTACGTATTTGGTCAAGTAACACGGGCCCTTGCATACGCTCATAAAAATGGTATTGTCCACGGAGACGTGAAACCGGGAAATATCATGTGGACGGAAAATAAAATCGTCAAAATTACAGATTTTGGTCTTGCGAGAGCACTGGAAGAACTCAAGGGCGGCGTAACAACTGTTGCTGGTGGTACGCCTTATTACATGAGCCCCGAGCAGGTGCTGGGTTCCGGGCTGGATCAGAGAAGTGATATATATTCCCTCGGCGCGACCATGTACGAAATGATAGCGGGCCGGCCTCCTTTTACAGAAGGAGATGTGGGATATCACCACATTCACACCCCTCCAGAGCCGGTGTCGAAGGTAAAACCTGGTGTCCATCCCGAAATAGAAAGAATTATTATGAAATGTCTTGAGAAGGATCCTGCAAAGCGTTATCAGAATATGGAAGAAATTTTTGAAGATTTAAAGAAGGTCGTTAAAGGGAAATAGGAAATATTTGGGTTGTGTCTCAGTAATTGTGTCTGCGAAGAAAGCATAAAGGTAAAGGGTGTAAGTAATATATTGACGGAAAGTCCCTATATAGAAAATAAAATAACCTCCTGGGTGAAAAAATCAAAAACCTGAGTAATATACACACTTTCGAGAGTAAGGGTATGTGACAGGGCTAAAGTGAGTTTTATGCTGAGGAGAATTTATCGTGCAGAAAGCAAAGAA
>JAJRZV010000039.1 GCA_024275095.1 bacterium
ATTATCAACACGGACGGAACAGGCTACACCGTGCTCACCGACGGTACAGGAAGCAACGAGTGGCCAGAATGGTCGCCTGACGGTCGGTATATACTATTCTCCGGGCGTCGGGAGACAGACGACTACGACCTCTATCTGCTTAATGTGGACACGGGACGCATCCAGCGGTTGTTTCACACACCAGCAAATGAGAAGTGTCCTTCGTGGTCCCGTACTTATCTTACGCCGGAGAACTGAGATGGGTCTTAAATGCGGTATTGTAGGTTTACCCAACTCGGGGAAATCCACGCTGTTCAATGCACTCACAGGTGCAGGGGTGAGGATGGACACTTTTCCTTTCACCACTGTTGATCCAAACGTGGGAGTGGTGGAAGTGCCGGATCAGCGATTGAAAAAAATCGCCGAGCTTGTACGAACGCCAAAAGTAACCCCAGCGACTGTACACTTTGTTGACATCGCAGGTCTGGTGAAAGGCGCGAGCGAGGGTGAAGGTTTGGGTAACGCCTTTCTCTCACATATCCGCGGAACAGACCTGATAGTGCATGTGGTGCGATGCTTCGCAGATGAGGACATACCGCACCTGATGGGGCAACCCAATCCCCACAGAGACATCGAGGTGATAGAGCTGGAGCTGTTTTCTTCAGACCTTGAGGTAGTGGAAAGGCGATTGGAGAAGGTAGAAGTGCTGGTGAGGAAAGGGGTAAAGGATGTATCACACGAGGTAGATGTTCTACGCGCCCTTCGAGACCACCTCAGTCGAGGAGAGCGCCCGCCACAGGAAGTAATAAGAGAATTGCCTTCGGACCTCCACATTATCACAGCACTTCCTGTGATATTTGTGGCCAATGTTTCAGGAAAAGACGAAGAAGCTCAATGGGTGGAGTCTCTCAGCGATGAGGCTCAACGTCGCGATGCGCCGCTTGTCACCATCAATGCCAAATTGGAGTGGGAACTGTCGGATATGGAACCGGAAGAGAGAAAAGAATTTATGGCCGCTTACGAAATACCATTCTCAGGCGTGGAAGAACTTTCGGGCGCCGCTTACAAGTTACTGGACCTTATAACCTTTTACACTCACGCCGGCGGAAAGGAGCTAAGGGCCTGGCCCGTTAAAAGAGGCACCACGGCTGTAAAAGGAGCGGGAATGATCCATTCGGATTTTGAAAAGGGCTTCATTCGAGCAGAGGTCATCGCATACAATGATTTCATTTCTGCAGGTGGGGAGCACGGCGCTCGCGAGAAAGGATTCGTGAAAACTGTTGGACGCGATTACCTGATTCAGGATGGCGATATTATCACATTCAAGACGAGGTGAATCCTGATTACCGGAAGGACCAAGGTGGTGGGTATTCTCGGGTACCCGGTTGACCATTCGCTTTCACCACCCATGCACAACGCAGCCTTTCAGGCTCTTGGTCTTGACTGGGTGTATGTGCCATTTCCTGTAAGACCCGAGGCTCTCGAGAGCGCGGTGCACGGGCTTGTTGCCTGCGGCGTCCGAGGATTCAATGTGACTGTGCCTCATAAAGTCGCTGTGATGAAACACCTGGATGAGATAGATAACACAGCCCGTATAATCGGTGCCGTCAACACCGTGGTGATTAACAGCGACGGGCGAACAAGAGGCTACAATACAGATGCAGACGGATTTATCAGGTCATTATATGAAGAAAGTGTCAATGTAAAAGGAACGGCTGTACTGATTATAGGCGCGGGGGGTGCAGCACGAGCAATCGCCTGCGGGATGCTTCGTGAAGGAGCACGGGAAATCGTCATCGGTAACAGAACCCAGGAAAAGGCACGAAACCTGGCCGAACACCTGAAAAAATCTTATTCTCAGGTTGATATAAAATGGGTTCCATTAACCAACGTGCCAGCACTCATACCTCACTGTGACATTATCGTAAATGCGACTTCACTTGGAATGAAAGGTCAGCCACCTCTGGAAATCGACCTTTCCAGCGCAAAGCCTGATGCCGTTATTTGTGATATTGTATATTCCCCCATACATACAGAGTTTCTTTCCCGCGCACGGGAAAAAGGACTGAAGATTATCACAGGTGATGGAATGCTACTCCATCAGGGGACCAAAGCATTTGAGCTCTGGACCGGACACGATGCACCTGTTGATGTAATGCGCAGGGCGCTGAACGATCTTTTGAATTCCGGTAGTTAACCTGTACGGTGTATCCTTGTTGTTCACGATTCTCTGTCGGAAGGTTCACGGGTCGCGGCTTTTGCGGCCTTTTCTTCTTTAAGCTGTTTTTCCATTTCGCTTGCCATGGCTTTGAGAATTTCTTCTCGAGTTGCGGGCCTTCTCTTTCCCAGTATGTCCACCAGTTGGTATGCCTGAACCGCGGCAAACAGAGCTGCAGACATAAGGACAAACACGGGCTGGAGCACACCGAACCCCACGGAGACGCTGAACAAGGCACCAAAAACAGAAGAGAGCATTACAGTGAATAATGTTTTGAGGAACTTGAAGGCGGAGGCAGCTATCAAACCCGCGATAAAAAACGGGATAAGATGGTAAGGGTTGGACTGGACCAGAGTGAATGAAGATTTGAGAAGCACATCGAGCGACGCAATGGCACCGTCATTTACAATAACGACCAGAAACAAATAGGAAAATCCCCCGGCAGCAAATACAATCGCTCCCACCACCGCAGCCGTCAGTTTCACGAGCACAAAAGCAGTCACCGCACCTACCAGAAGAATAAACACGTAAGCGAGAACCTGACTGTGAAATACCTGAGCTATGGTTTCACTGTAGGAAGGCGGAAATGCAGCAAGGGCGATCAAGGCTCCCGCACAACCTACCGTAAGGAAAGGATGGCGCATGTACAGGCGTGTGCCTCTCAGGCCAACAAGCAAACCGGTAACAACAGCGGCGATGCGGTACATGTAAGAACATACAATGTTTTCCATTATACCCTTACAACCTCCGTACTGCTCAAACGATCGTGAAGAGCCTGGCGTGTACTGGAAAATAAAATCATTATGAAACCAGCAAGTAAAGGTGCTGTTGACAGGGCATAACAGAAAAAACGGAACGCAGCTTTTTCAATGCCCGGAGGGTCGCCCATGCGGTCCACCACCATAATTTCAAAAATCATTTTCCCGGGTGTCTGCCCGCACAAACCGTGAAATATCGTGAAGTAAAAAAAAGCCATCACTCCGAAAAAGAATGCAAACACTCCTTCTATCAATTTGAGCATCTCAGGATAAGAAATGGCGGAAAGAGTGGATAAAGCACCTGATATGTAAAGTGCGAGCACTTCTGCTCCTGCACTGAGAACGACGAGCAAAGCGAGGTCGAACCCAAAGGCAAGCACGCGTTCCCCCAAGGACGCATAATTCCGCATCCGCTGTGCCCGTTGAATGCGCTGGGCACCAGATGTGATACGGGTTGTCTTGCGTGTCTCCGGCGCAGGCGCTCTGCGCAGCGGTGCCTTCTCCTTCACAGGAACACGCGGCTTTTGTTGTTGAGGTCGCTCCGGGGGCGGCGATGGTTCAGGTGAAGTTTTTTCTACCACAGGCGGCTCCTCCATTTTTACTGTTGCCGCATCGTTGTACTCCGAAGTTGACGTTGCAGGGACAGTGGTGAGAGTGGTGGTTTCCTCAAACTCCACCATGGGTGTGTTGCAGAGTGGACACGTATCCACATTTTCCTCGAGAGGGAAAAAACCGCATGAAGGACATTTTTTTAAAGGGCTCATTTTTCCCCGAATCCCTTCAGAACACCAGCCACGAACACCGGTATCAACTCAGTTTTGATGACATTATCCCAAACTTTTACAATAGGATAACCCTTTTCGCACCATTGCTGTATCTCTTTTTTTTCCCAACCTCCTTCCGGCCCAACAACAAAGCAGAAGATTCTTTCCGATGCCGGAATTTTCTTCAATGCACCTGAAATGTCTTCCTCCGCATCGGGATGCAATACGAGAACATGCGCGTCAGAGGGAATTGAAAAATCACGCGATGTGTGAACCTTAACAGCCGGAAGAAACGGGTTGTGTGCCTGTTTGCACCCTTCCACAGCACATTGAAGAAGTTTCTCTTCGCTGATCTTTCTGCTATGGCTCCTCTGCCCTGGGAATATCACAACGGATGCGGCACCCATGGCCGCCGCGTTTCTTACAAAATCCCGGATTTCACCGTGCCAGGCCACCGCAAAGGAAAATTCTGGAAGGGTGCGTAGTGCTTTGTGTACTTCTTTTACGTGGCATACGACACAGTGCTGCCGCACTTCTTTTACCACAGCCTGAGCCACAGTTCCCTTACCGTTAAAGAGAACCACAGTTTCGTCTCTGCGCACGCGTCGAACTTCAGCATGTTTCCGCTCTCTACCCTCCAGCAATATGGCCTCACATGTTGAAAAAGGAGCATCTACAAAGAACCAGAGACCTTTCTTCCCACAAAAGCCCACCACTCCTCCTTGCAGTAGACATCGCAAATTTGAAAACCTTCTCCTGCCAGAGCATCCTTTACCGGCTCCGGTGCATCATATACGCCTGAAAGTATGAGCACATCCTGCGAAAGGCGTGCATAATGTGACATCAATCGAATGTGAACATCTGATGTTATATTGGCAATAACGGTGGAGAAACGTCCTTTCAGACATTCCGGTTCTCCACATATCACTTTTACATTCGCACTGATGTGATTGGCTTCAAGGTTTACTCGTGTCACCTCACATGCCAAAGGATCATTATCCAGGGTCACTGCGGTCTTAATCCCCTTTTTCACGGCATATATTGCAAGTATGCCGGTGCCTGCTCCTATGTCAAGAAATGGGGCCCCGAGCCATCCTCTCTGCTGGACTCTTCGCAGAGCTTTAATGGCAAGTTCTGTAGAAGGATGCTTCCCCGTGCCAAATGCCATTGTTGAAACGAGGAAAATCGGCGTTTTCTCTTTACACTC
>JAJRZV010000040.1 GCA_024275095.1 bacterium
CAGGCGGAGAAGAAGCGTTACTTTACGAAGGAAGGGCACACGTACCGGATCAAAAAAGATTTTCGCGCCCAGGTGTTTTTTGTCCCGGTTAATGTTGTGGAGTGGAAAACATATCCGACAATTTACGCTCCTTTTGATGTGATTTTTTTCCGTAACGTGCTCATTTACATTGCACCGGAATTTCAGCGGCGCGTGATGAAGAACATCGTGAATACACTCCTGCGCGACAAAGGATTTCTTTTTCTGGGTCATGCGGATTTCCTTGACGAAGCAGCATTTCAGCTTTCGAGGATGTCATTTGAAAACGTGTATGTGTTTCAAAAGAAGGGAAGAGTTGAGAAAGAGACGGTCAGAACGAGGGTAAGAAAATCTCAGGTTAAAAGAAAAGAAGGTCTTAAATCACCAGCGTCAGCAGATGACTCTCGCAGCGCGCTTCTTTTTGAACGCATGAAAGAGTGTGTAAAATCTGGCAGGGGAGAGAGCCTCGCTCGTCTCGTGAACTCTGTTAATGTAAAAAATCTTGGGGCAAAAGAAGTGCACCTGTTAAATTTTTTCAAGGCGTATGCAGCAATAATCAAAGGAAAAGTTGAAGAGGCTTCTCAGCTTCTGGAAGAGGCGGCGCAGAATGGGGCACTTATCCCTGAGATCTATTACCTCATGGGATTTATCCATTCAGAGCGCGGAGATTTAATGCTGGCCCTCAAGGAATTGCAGAAGGCCGTGTACCTGAACGAGAGGTTTGTCCCTGCGCATATATTGCTTTACAAACTGTTTCAGCAACTGGAAATGGAGCGTGAAAAGAAGCGTGAAGAAAAGCACCTCAGGGATTTTGCCCGGGGAAAAGTGGAACCTGACTGGGGATTACTTCCGGCGGTGTCTTTGTCGGATATAATACATCCGGTTATAAAGGAATAAGGGGTTAGTGGTGGTGAAAGGTCAAGGAGCAGATGAATTTGTTAAAGATGTTTTTAAAAGTCTGCCTCAGGAATATGTGGTGGTGGAGGTGGGTGGGCAGAGGTACGCGTTTGAAAGAGAATATGTGAGTTACGTGCTTGACGAGCTCAAACTGAGCCGTGTGCCCGCATCGCCTCCTTTCCTCGCAGGGATGGGATTTCATACGGGAACGGTCATACCGGTTGTTGATATGAAGGTAATATTCGGCAGCGAGAAGGGAGTGTCCAGGAATGAAAAACGGAAGATTCTCGTCATTGGTGCAGATGGATTGCGTGCCGGCGTGATGGTTGATGGGGTTCCAGAAATTGCAGAGGTGAGTGGAGAGGCTGTGAGAGAGATTGAAGGAGAGAATAAGGAGTTTGTTTTGTGTTTTCTCAAATACGGTGATGAGCACATCCCGTGTGTGGATGTGCGTGCACTTCTTCAATATTTTAAGGAGCGTATGAAGTGATGGCTGAGTATAAGGGAAAGATTCTTATAGTGGATGACAGCGTTGTGGTACTGAGTATGCTGAAGGACAGGTTTGTTCAGGAGGGCTACAGGGTATTCCTGGCACGTAACGGTGTCGAGGGTCTTCAGCTCGCGTTGCGTGAGCACCCTGATGTTATTATTTCAGACATTGAAATGCCGGAAATGGACGGGTGGGAGTTTTGTGAACATGTGAGAGCACTGCCTGAAACCACCAACATCCCCTTTATATTTCTTACCCAATTCAAAGATGTTCCCATGAAGGTCAGAGGGTTGAGGTTGGGTGCAGATGACTATATTACGAAACCTTTCTCAAAGGAGGAGGTTGCCGCACGTGTGGATGCCATTATCCGCAAAAAGAAAGAAATGGAAAGCAAAATTCTCATGTCAGGTAGCCTGAAGGCCATGGGTCTTCCTGAGCTTTTACAGGTGTACGAAATGAATAAAAAGACCGCCGTGATGAAGTTCACAGGCGGACACAGTGGAGAAATATATTTTTTAAATGGTGAAATCGTGCATGCAGTCACTCCACAAAATCAGGGGGAGGAGGCTATTTACGAAATGCTGAAATATCAGGATGCTGATTTTGTCATCGCTCCGTATCCCGTGGACATGGAAATCACCCGGACCGTACATCGTTCTGTTCAGGACCTTGTGCTTGAGGGTGCCAGGCGCATGGACGAAGAGGGGCGGTCGTGATGGAGAATCAGGAGTATATTGACCTTTTCAAAGAAGAAGCGGCGGAACACTTGCAAAGCCTGGAGTCCATTCTTTTGAAAATGGAGACGGAAGGTGGTGGAGAAGAGTACGTAAAAGAGGCAAAACGCAGTGCCCATACAATTAAGGGATCGGCACGGCTGGTGGGCCTTGAAGAGATCGGGGCGGTTGCTCACAGGATGGAAGATGTGTTTAAGGCCATGGAGGAAGGGAAAATTAAACCAGAAAGAGACGTCATCACTGCGCTTTTGAAAGGTCTCGACACAGTAAAGAGGATGCTCGAAGGGGATACCTCAGAATATGAGAACACGATCAATACTCTTTCAATGCTTATCGCGGATGATCAGGTTCAGAAAAGCCGTGGAAAGAGTAAAAGAGCGGATAAAAGCACAAGGCGTACCCCCACGGAGAAAGTACGCGCGGATTCGACGGAAGAGCAAGCACAGAAAAAAAAAGAGCGTGAACTGAAAAGAGAGTACTTTCGGGTATCTTCTTCCAAAATAGAGAAGCTTCTTAATACGGCAAGTCAGCTCCTTCTTGAGAAGATAGCGTATGAGCAGGCAGTGGAAGACCTCGAGCTCATTCCACAAACATTTGAACAGGAAGCACTGAAGCGTTTCCCGGATGCTGATAGGCGTTACGTGGAAACCCTCAGACGCATGCTGGAAGAGCAAATTCAAGAAAGGACATCAGAAATTGAAAAGCGTCTTGAAACCCTGAGTTCCAGGGTATTCGAAGTTCAATATCAGGCCCTTTCTTTAAAGGTTGTGCCTTTTTACGTCATCACCGATGAACTGCGGCGATATGTGCGTGATACAGCAGCCTCACTGGACAAAACCGTGGTTTTTCACGTACGGGGTGAGGACGTGGAAATTGACCGGGCGGTTCTGGAACAGCTGAAGCCAGCAATAATGCATATCATTAACAACTCTATTACCCATGGTGTTGAGTCGGTGGAGGAAAGAGAGACCGCCGGGAAAAGTCCCGAAGGTAACGTTTTTTTACGAATATATCCACGTGGTCCGCGCATCGTTATTGAGATAGAGGATGATGGTCGGGGAATTGACGTTGATAAGCTGAAGGACAGGGCTCTTGAGAAGGGGATAATAGATGATTTCCGTTACGAAAGCATGAGCGATGAAGACGCACTGAATCTTATATTCGTTCACGGGCTTTCTACCGCGGAGGAGTTATCGCAGATTTCCGGTCGTGGTGTGGGTATGGATGTGGTGCGCGAGAACCTGTCACGAATGGGTGGGAACATAAAGGTTGAGTCGCAACGCGGTAAGTACACCAGGTTTGTACTGGAGGTGCCCCAAACATCCTCCGTTATAAAGGGTTTATGGGTCAATATCGGCGGCGAGCTTTTTGTCGTTCCGGTGTACTTTATTCATCGGGTCATACGCTTGAAGGACTACGAATCGTTCATTGAAAAGGATACCAGGTATGTGAATGTCGAAGGTCGTTTCGTGGAGGTGATAGATCCGCTGCTGGTGTTTGGGTGGGGTGAGTATGACGCACCCACAAAGTACGGTATGGTTTTGAGGGTTCCGGCAGGTCTGTTCTGTGTGTACATTGACGATTTTATGGAGGAGGAGGATGTACTTGTCAGATCACCCGGCCCTGTTCTTGAACGCAATCCGTACATTGCCGGCGTTGTGGTTGGAGGGGACGGTATCCCCCATGTGATCCTTGATGTTTTCCAGTTGCGAGAGGCACGCGCGCGGACCATAAAACCCCGGACAGAAGGGTTTGAATTCGAGAAGATACTCGCAAAACGCAGCCTCAAGATCCTTTTAGTGGACGATTCTGTTACCACACTTCGCTTTGAGAAGGACGTTCTTGAAGATGCCGGTTACACTGTTGTTACCTCCCTCGATGGTGAAGAAGCCTGGGACAGGTTCCAGCAAGAAGAATTCGATCTCGTGGTGACCGATATTCAAATGCCGCGCATGAACGGCCTGGAGCTTACTCGTCGTATAAAATCCCATGAAAAGGCAGTTCCTGTAATCGTTGTGTCTTCACTGGGTACGGACGAGGACGTGAGAAAGGGCATGGAAGCGGGTGCCGATGCTTACATTGTAAAGAAGGATTTTACTCCGAGGTCCTTCTTGCAGAAGGTAAGACAAATGATCGGTGAGTAAGGATGCCCAAGCGTGTTCTCATAGTGGATGACTCCCGGTTAATGCGAGAGTACGTGAAGGGAATGCTGGAGGAATCCGGAGAGTTTCAGGTGGTGGGAGAAGCTGAAGATGGCATGGATGCCCTGCAAAAAGTGAAAGTTGTAAAGCCTGATGTTGTTCTCATGGACGTGATTATGCCGCGTATGAACGGTCTGGAAGCGACCAAACGGATTATGGAAAAGTATCCGGTTCCTATTTTGATATTCAGTTCTACAGTGGAGGAGAAAGATGTGGAGTATGCCTACAACGCGGTGAAAATGGGTGCGGTGGATGTAATGGCGAAGCCTGATTCTTCCACTATCGAGGAGGACGAATTCCGCAAAGAATTTATAAGGCGGTTGAAGATTGTTTCCAATGTGAGCGTGCTCAGGCGTAGGGGGGGGCAGAGGAAAAAGGTCGCTTCACCGGCGAAGGTGACTCACACCAAGGAGGTTTTTGCCATCGGAGCATCAACAGGAGGCCCTGCTGCTGTTAGTTTCGTGTTACAAAAGATGAGCAGTGGTAACTTTTTCGTGCTGATTATTCAGCATATGGCAAAAGGTTTTGACAGGGGATTTGTTAACTGGCTCCGGGGAGAAACAGGATGGGACGTGCGCCTCGTAGAAGAAGGCATGAGAATCAGAAATGGTGTCGTGTACGTTGCTCCCTCGGGATACCACACTGTACTCAAAGGCAGGAAGCTCTATCTCGATGACTCTCCACCTGTAAAAAGTTGCAAACCATCCATTGATGTGGGATTTCGTTCGGTCGCAGAGGAGTACGGAAGACGTGTTCTCGGAGCCATCCGTACAGGAATTGGCGATGACGGTGTAGAAGGTTGTCGAAGTATTAAAGAAAAAGGCGGCTACATCATAGCTCAGGACGAAACTTCGTCGGTCGTTTACGGGATGCCCCGTGCAGCACTGGAAGCAAAAGTTGTGGACACCGTGCTTTCGCTTGATAAAATACCAGAATTGGCCGGAGATTTACTGAAAGATTAGGGAAATTGTTGATGCGGAAACGAGATTTTTTAAAACTGAATCTCACCCGAAGGGAAGCTCTCACACTGGGAATTGTCGCCGCGGGATATTCTCTTTTCACTTCCGTGGTAAGGGTTCGAGCGTCCGAAAAGGCTGGCACACCTGCAACCATGACAACGATTCTTAAATATGCTGCAGATGCGTTGCTCCCCCCGGGAGGTTCTCTGCCGCAGGCACCTTCTCAACTTGGTGTACCGGAGGAAATTCTTCAGTTTGTTTCCAAGCAGCCACCGAGTGTTCAGAAAGATTTTCGATCAGCTTTAATGGCTCTTGAAGTAATGCCTATCCTGGAGCTTCGTTTTAAACGCTTCACCAGCATGTCTCCGCAGGAGCGCGTACAATATTTTGCTTCCTGGGAAAAGAGCAGATGGGGGCTTAAGCGAAAGATATTTGTAGCACTTAAAAGTGCAGTAACTTTTGCATACTTCTCGCACCCGGAGGTGTGGGAAAAAATCGGGTATGAGGGGCCTCTGATATGAAAGAACATTCCGAAAAAGGAAAAATCTACGGGCCAGGCGATTACTCCAGGAAGGGTACCACCTACCTTTCAGCTGATGTATGCGTTGTGGGGACGGGTTCTGCAGGTGCTGTGGTTGCTGCTGTTCTTGCATCAGCAGGCGTTGATGTGCTGGTCCTCGAGGAGGGGCCCTATTACGCTTCTGAAGATTTCAATCAACTCGAGCATTTGATGATTCCTGCACTCTACCGTGAGAGTGCGAACCAGATGGAAGAGTGCTTCAACATTTCTGTCATGCAGGGACGGTGCGTGGGGGGCAGTCCTGTTGTGAATATGGCTGACTGCGTGATGACCCCGAGACCGGTGCATGAACACTGGATACGATATTTTGGATATGCCGGGCCATCCTATTGTGAACTTTCAAAAGCAAATGAGATCAATACACGTCGTATGAACGTTAATAAAATTCCAGAAGAAGAACTTAATGAAAACAATCGTCTTCTCCTTGAGAGCGCTCGTTCCCTGGGCTTATCGGCTCGAACTTTTGAAAACAACAGGGTCAATTGTGTGGGATGTGGTTATTGCCTTATCGGGTGTCATTACAGAGCCAAGCAGTCCACGCTTGTGACGTTTGTGGAGGATGCTTTGAAGGATGGGGTGCGGCTTTTTTCCCGTGCGAGAGCCGAAAGATTTGTCTGGACCAAAGGGCGGGCCCGCGTGCTGGAAGGGGTTTTCTTGGAAAAGGACTCTGATGTTCCCATGGGACGGTTTGAAATAAGAGCACACGAGTTTGTGCTGGCCGCGGGCGCGATACATTCTCCTCTTGTTTTAATGCAGAGTGGGATCCAAATTGAAGGAATCGGGGATAACCTCTCGTTGCAGCCGCAAATGCCGGTGATGGCTCTTTTCGAGAAAGAAATTGTGGCTTACAGGGGCATTCCCCAGGCTGCCGTGGTGGATGCTTTTGAAGAAATTGACGATGAGAAGGGACTCAGCGGTTTTCGTATAGAAGGTATCATGGCGGGGCCAGCCATGAGTTCAAGTTTTGGTCCTGGTTCAGGTCTGGAATTCAAACAATTAATGACACGTTTCCGGCATATTGCAGCAGCACTGATTCTTTTTCCCGATCGTCCATCAGGGTATGTGAGGGTAAAGGAGCGGGGGAGGGCGCTGATTAAATACCGGTTTTCTGATGAACTCGCACGCACCATACGTAAGGGGTTGAAGGAAGCAGCTCGCATTTATCTTCATGCCGGAGCCCGTTTGGTGGCTTTTCCGACGCTTCCGGGAGTTACGGTTAAAAGTTTAAATGACTTGCATCGTATTGATTCGATCTCCTTTACACCCGCACACGTAAGAATGATTTCCGCCCATCCTCAGGGGACCCTTCGCATGAGCGAGAGAGGACCTGTCCGCCCTGATTTCAGGCTCAGGGGATTTGAGAATCTTTACGTTTGTGACTCCAGTATATTTCCTACAACCTCTTCATCTCATATCATGCTGCCCGTAATGGCATACGCACGGGTGGCTGCTGACCGGCTCATTCAGGCTCTCTGATTGCACAAAAATGTACAATCGTGCACCTGTATGTCCAAAAAAAAAGCAGGTATATCAGGTTGAATTGTAAAACCCCGTGAAAAATAAGAATATTTTTGTGCGTTTTCACAGGCACATTTCTTGATGTTTTCCTTTCCGGGTCTTTTGGTTTATTTACTTCACCTCAGGAGGTGTGAAAATGGGTATTCTTGATTTTGCACGTGTAAAACATGATGAAAACCTGCGTGACCTATATGCATTCGAACAGCCTGAGTTTACTCTTACAGGACATGCGATAAAACCTGTCAAAAAGGGCCTCCCAAAAGAAATAGAATCGCTTTGCCCTGAATGTACAAAGGTTATCCCGGGGATTCTTTACGCAGAAAACGGCAAGGTTATGATGAAAAAGGAGTGCGAAGAACACGGGGTTTTTACTGATGTTTTCTTTGGGGACGTTGATCTTTATCTGAAAATGGAAAAATTTCACTTCGGAGACCAAAAAGGGGTTGCCAACCCGGCGATTCCAAATGCAAAGGTATGTCCTCTTCAATGCGGCCTGTGCAACATGCACCTCTCTCACAGCGGCCTGCCCATTATAGATATTACCAACAGGTGTAACCTTAACTGTCCTGTATGTTTCGCTCACGCGAACCAGGCGGGATTTCTCTACGAGGTAAATCTGGATCAGGTGCGGTTTATGCTTGAGACACTTCTGGCACAGAGACCTGTGCCTGCCGACCGCATTCAAATTTCAGGTGGAGAGCCGACTATTCATCCTCAGTTTTTTGAAATTGTCAGGCTCGTGAAAGAGATGAATTTTGATTATGTTCAGCTTAATACGAACGGCATCAAGATGGCGGATCTGGAATTTGCACAGCGGGTGAAGGAGGCAGGTGTTGAAACCCTTTATCTCCAGTTTGACGGGCTCAAGCCAGAGACGTACAGGAAGATCCGGGGCGATGAGAGAGTCCTTGAGAAGAAACTACAAACTGTGGAGAACTGCAGAAAGGTAGGTATAACCATCGTCCTGGTTCCCACCATTGTGGGTGGAATTAACGACTGCGAGGTTGGAGCAATTCTCAAGTTCGCCATTGAAAATCACGACGTGATTAACGGGATCGCCTTCCAGCCCGTGGCTATCACCGGCAGAATTAATCGCAAGAAGCGCCAGGAAATGCGTTATACCCAGGCGGACCTGGCGTATGACCTTAAGGAACAAACAGGAATTGTTGAACCGATGCGTGACTGGTTGCCCCTTGCTGCCCTTACCCCACTCTCCAAACTGGCTGCTGCTCTTAAAGGCAAGCCGGCTCTTACTATTTCCACTCATCCTCACTGTTCTGGAGGCACTTACCTTTTCATTGACTCGAAAGGCCAGGCGTATCCCATCGGAAAATTCATTGATTGCGAAGGCATGCTAAAAGAAGCCGACCGCATTGCCCGTGAAATTAAACCTTCGCGTATCAAGCTCCTTTCAGAAGCCAAGGCCTTTTTTGCATTGAAAAAGTACTTTAAACAAGATAAGGCTCCTGAAGGGCTTACGTTCGAAATCTTTTTGAAAAGCTTTGACAGTTATCAGAACAGGAACCTGCGCAAGTCCCAGACAGGCCTCAAAGAACACGGATACCCCACGGTCTTTGCTGCTGCCATGCACTTTATGGATTCCTACAATTACCTGGTAGAGCGCGTGATGCGCTGTGTGATTCACTATGTGACACCTGACGGGAAACTCTATCCCTTTTGTGCGTACAATTCAGGGCCGTGTTTCCGTGATCGCGTGGAAGCGCGGTTTCGGCTTTCCGAGGAGGAAACGAAGAGAATCATAGTTCAGGAAAATTATCCTCCGGAACTCCGCAGACTCGCGAAAAAACTCGGTATGGATGTCCCGGAAACGAGAAGTTAAATTGGGACCCCCAGGGGATGATTTCACGATCGTGGAGGGGCGGGGGACCGCCCCTTTTTTATTTATTGTCCCTTTTCTTTTACTACTAAGGATGCCCGGAGGCTTTCGCCGATAACGTTGAAGGCAATTACCGCCAGTACAATGAATGCCCCGGGAGCAAGGGTCCAGGGCCGGTCAGCGAGGATGGAGATGTTGAGTGCCTCGGCAAGCATGTTGCCCCACGATGGATCTGGCTCGCGAATGCCGAGCCCCAGCATGCTGAGCGCTGACTCTCCTAGGATATATGCCGGAATGTTGAGTGTCATCACGACCACTGTATATCCGAGGGTAAGTGGAATGACATGGCGTATGAGGGTGCGTATGTGACCTGCCCCCATGGCCAGTGAAGCCACCACGTGGTCTGACGTGCGTATGCTGGCAACCATTCCCCTGATGACGCGAGCAAAGCCGGCCCACCCGATAAAACTGAGTATGAGCACGATAATCAGAAATGTCTGGGCAGATGAAAGCCCTGGTGGAATGACCACTGATAAAGAGAGCAACAGGAAGAATGACGGAAGGGACATGAGTACTTCTGTAAGGCGCATGATGAGCATGTCAACCAGACCACCAAAATAACCCGCAATGCCGCCGAAGAGTAACCCCAAAACAGCAGTTATGCACACCCCCACAATGCCGATGCTCAGACTGATACGGCCGCCGTATATGATGCGTGAAAGAATGTCTCTCCCCAGGCTGTCGGAACCGAGAAGAAAGCATGGGCATTCACACGAGAGAAGTTTTCCTCTACTGAGTAAGTGAACATTGCATATTCGGCCAGTTTCCCGGTACCCCTCGGGTGTGCGCTGGATTTCGCGCACGTGGGGCCTGAAGGTGTATCCCCCATCTGTTTTCAGGAAAAAATGTATTCTCATGGGTGGTGCTGCCGGATAACTTCGAAATTGATGCTTATAGCTGTAGGGTGCCACTATCGGGGCCGCGAGCGCGGAGAAGGCTAGGATAATGAGTATGATCAGAGCCCCCTTTGCTTTCATCATTCCACCCGCACGCGTGGATCCACGACAGCAAGGGCCGCGTCAGCGAACATGTTGCCGATGACCAGGAGTACCGACCCCATCAGCACTGAACCCATGATGAGGTAAAGGTCCTGGGCCAGTACAGCTTTGAGCAGTAGGGTGCCGAGCCCCTGGAGGTTGAGAATGATTTCTATCAGTGCGGCTCCGGAAAGCACTGTTGCAAATTCAAAGCCCAGGAGGGTGATGAAGGGATTGAGCGCGTTTCTCATAACGTGAAGGAGAATGACGCGCCTTTCACTCAGGCCCTTGGCACGTGCAGCTGTAACAAAGGTTTCGTTGATGAATTCCAGGAAGTTGCTTCTCACCAGGCGAAACAGGTACGAAGCCGAGGGTACACTCATGGCGATGACGGGGAGCACGAGATGGTACAGTCGGTCAATTATTTTTTGGGGTACGGACATGAAAAAATATTCAGGACTGTAAGTGCCCCCGAGGGGAAAATAAGCGCTACGCGATGCTGCAAACAGCAGAAGAAATGCAATGAGAAATCCTGGAGTGTACATGAACAGATATGATGCTCCCATGAGTATTTTGTCTTCCGGCTTGTTTTTGCGCCATGCGGTGAAAATCCCTATGATGAAAGCGAGTGACCAGGTAACGCATATGCTGGCCAACGATAGAAGAAAGGTATTGAATGCACGCGAGGCAATAAGATCAGCTACGGGTGCACGGTATGCGAAGCTGATGCCCAGGTCAAGGTGGAGCACCCTCCACAGCCAGTGAAAATACTGCAACAATACGGGCTGGTCGAGGCCGAAACTTTTTCTCAGGCGTTCTACAGTTTCGGGGGAGATTTGGGGGTTCATTTTCAGCGCGGACAGGTAATCACCCGGTGCTGCCTGAATAATGAGAAACGAAATGAGCGTAATTCCAAGTACCAGCGGGATGCTCACAATAAGACGCCTGATGATGATTTTTAACATTTTTCCTTCACGGCTCCAGCGTCATGTATTCCCATCGATGCCATCCCCACACAGTAGGATAGAAATTTTTCACCCGTGGGAGATAAGCAGAGTAAAGGACCTGACGCACAAGCGGAATCACAGGCAGTTCCCTGTGCAGTATTTCCTGGATTTTCCAGTAAATGGCGATACGTTTTTTTTCATCGAGTGTGGTTGCTCCTTCATCTACGAGTCGGTCGATCTCAGCCTCCCAGGAAGTGGCGGGTTTTTCCTGCGCAGGATTCCAGATGTGAAGTTTACCTGACGATTTCAGGATGTTGGCGCCGTTGTGTGGTTCTACTGAACCCGTAAATCCGATGACCACAGCATCCCAGTCAAAGCTGGCAACAAGCCTTTCCACGAGGCTGTTAAAGTCGAGTGGCCTGAAATTTACCTTCATACCCAGCTTGGTAAGGTCGTCCATAATGATGGAACAGAGTTTTTCCCGCACCTGGTTGCCCGCGTTGGTGAAGAGGTTGAACTCTATTCGATTGCCCTCCGGATCTTCCAGCCACCCGTCTCCATTGGTATCCACATAGCCGCATTTTCGGAGGATCTCTTTCGCTTTGGAGGGGTTGTAGTCGTAGTCTTTAAGATGAGGATGATGGTATTTCACATTTGCAGGAGAGATGAAGGCCACGGCCGGTACTCCAATACCAAGCAGCACGTTTTGCACCATGGTTTTTTTGTCCAGGCTGTATGCCACGGCTCGCAGGAAGCATCGATCGGAGAACCATCGAAGTCGCGGGTCTGTTTTTCCATTTTTTACGTAGTGGCGGGGGTTGCGATTGAAGGTAAGGAATGTAATTCCTGGTGCTACGCCGGTTTTTTCAATTTTTACTTTCCCTTTTCTGGAGAGTTTTTTCAGGCGGGATATGTCTTCTGCTCTGGGTGAATAGATGTCTATGTCACCGTGGGTAAATCTCAGGAACTGCGTGTCAGCTGATGGAATAATTAACAGAGTTCTGCGTTCGATGTATGGAAGTGGTTGACCATTGTTATCATATTTCCAGTAGTGAGGATTCCGCCGGTAAAGAATGAATTGTGCGGGTTCGTACCTCACCATGGTATAAGGGCCGGAGGCCACGATGCTTGAGGGGTCTTCGCTTATGTTCCAGCGTGATGCGAATCGTCCTGCTTTGAGATCCTTCTCCAGAATGTGTTCTGGAAGTATGGGTATCCCACCTACTGAATGCAGGAAAGGGGCGAAAGGTACAGGAAGATAGAACTCCACAGTACGTTTATCAGGAGTAAAGAACTGAATAGGTTGACCGTTGACTTTGAGAATGTCGGCATAACTGTTGGGTACGCTGGGGTTGTAGATCACCTTCATGGTGAATATGACGTCTTCGGATGTAAGAGGGACTCCGTCAGACCACACGAGATTTTTACGAAGCGTAAAAGTCCACCTTTTGCCGTCGGGCGATACTTCCCACCTTTCAGCCAAAGACGGCTTGAAGTCAAGGGTGAGAGGATCCATTTCCACCAGAGAATCGAACAGCGGCCCCACCGCATCGGTAGAGCTGGTTTCGTCTGCCACAATCAAATTAAATGTTTTAGGGTCTGAAAGGGTGGCAAGCCGTAAGGATAGGGGCGGATGACCTCCTGCTTTTTTACAGGCGGGGATAGATAAAAGCAATAACGCTGAGAATATTGACGCGAATACACGCATGGATTTGTCTGTTCAGTATGAACCCACAAGCGCAGCTGTAGCAGCGAGCCCGAGCAGGCGGCGCAGGTCTTCATCCGTAAGTTTTACACCGCCACCGATGAAATACCGCATTTTTCCTGCACTGTTGATGGCATCGTCCACTCCACCGTAAAGGTAAAAGTATTTCCACGGGAGAATTTCAAGCCCTACCTTCAGGTTGGGATTGGTGGAACGCATAAAATCGTAAGCATCAAGTGTAAACACAAGGGCATCGTTGAAAAATGACGTATCTACGCCGAATCCGCCTGTAGATTGAATAATTCCACCTCGAAGTGTAAACCGTCCCAAGCGGTATCCGATTTCAGCGCTGAATTTTAATTTCCGCGACAATGTTTTCTGGATCACAGTGGTTGAGGTTCCGGCTGTCTGGTCTGTGGTTTCGATTATTGTTTCATTGACAGTCATCTCGGGTACGCTGGCTACCTCGAGCAGGTAGAATTTATTTTTTCTCGGTGAAATTTTGAGGCCGAATATGTTTTTATGCCTGTTTTCCCCGACAGGTTCAAATTCCCCCCGATAGATGAGCTGTATTTGGAGTTGAGAAGATGCTTTAACCGAGTCGCCGAAGAAAGAGATAACGTTTTTAAACTTTTCGCTCATTTTTTTGTCTGCAACAAGTGAGCCCAGAATTCCTTCACCGGCATTAATTTTTTTCAACAGTGCTTTGGCTTCCTGTACCGCATCTGAGGCATCAGCTGCAGCCTTCCGAAAGTCTGCAATAGCACTTTTTGTATCCGATTTTACTCCCCCGAGCAGGTCTGTTACTTCATCCGCGGCCTTTTCAAGTTTCTCGGAAAGTTCAGGGGATTTTTCGCGGATATAAGCTGCAATTTTTCTCATGTCTGATATGAGTTTGTCTATTTTGTCAGCGTTTTTTTCCATACGCTCGGCGAGATTTTCACTGAACCCTTTGAGATTGGTGATAATTTCTTTGAGAGATGCTTTTGTCTCTTCGGTGGTCAGTACCTCTTTGAGGCTGGCTGTTATATCTTTGAGGTTATCTGCCACTTCTCCCAGCTTTGCCGATAGGGACTCAAGGTCCAGAGGCATTTCTTCGCTGGGGATGAATTCTCCTTCCCGGAGGTACCCTGATTCGGGATTGCCGGGTCGAATGTCCAGATACTTATCACCGAGCATTCCTCTCATGCGGATATAGATGCGGGAGTCGCGTGGAATTTTATATTGAGGATAAATGAGTAACTTGACCGTGGCTTTACTGTTTTCGAGTTGTTTGCCCACTACCTGTCCGACTTTGATTCCGGCGATGTAAACGGGAGTTTCTTTCACGACACCGTAAGCATTTTCAAAAGAAGCGTAAAGGGTATAGCCGTGCATTTTCTCACCGTATTTACCGAAACGGAAGGTGAGCCAGAAGGATATGAGGAGTGTAAGGAATACGAATATTCCGACCTTCACCTGAGATGTCAGTCCCGTGCCCATGTTTTAACTAATCCATAATTTTTATCGGGCCTTCAGCCTTTCTGTGGAGGAATTGTAACACAACCTCGTTGCTTGTGTTTCGGAATTCATCAGGTGTGCCTTCCTCAATAATACGTCCTCCGTAAAGCATGGCGATCTTGTCGGCAATTTTGAAGGTGCTTTGAATGTCATGGGTAATGACAATACACGTGATGCCGAGTTCATCCCGCGTTTTAATAATGAGATTGTCAATAATATCGCACATCACGGGATCGAGCCCCGTGGTGGGTTCGTCGAATATAATTACTTTCGGCTCTAAGGCCACCGCCCTTGCCAGAGCCACGCGCTTTTTCATTCCTCCGCTCAGTTCGGCTGGATACTTGCCTTCCACATCTTTCAGCCCCAATCTGTGAAGTATCTCCTGGACACGTTCTTTAATTTCTGCCTTTGTCATCTTCGTATGTTCCACAAGGGGAAAAGCGATGTTTTCTTCCACGGTCATGGAATCGAACAGGGCACCGGACTGGTAGAGCATCCCGAATTCTTTGAGCATCTCTTTTCGTTCATGAGTGGGCATGTTGACCACGTCTCGGCCTTCGTAAAGGATACGCCCTTTGTCAGGTTTGAGCAGTCCCACAATGTGTTTTATCAATACTGTTTTCCCGCATCCGCTGCGTCCCAGAATCACGGTGGTTTTATGTCGAATGACTGTGAGATTGACGCCGTCGAGTACCTTCACATCACCAAACGATTTGTGGAGGTCTTCTATGACAATAACTGCGTCTTCCATTGGTCCTTTCAATACATCAATGCTGTGAGCAAATAGTCAAAAATAAATATGGATACTGATGCCACTACCACAGCATGAGTGGTTGCCCTTCCCACACCTTCTGCGCCACCCGATGCGTTGTAGCCCATGTGTGTACAAATGGCCGATATTACGTAGCCAAATACAGCAGCTTTGAGAAAACCGTTAAAATAGTCTTCTGCTGTCACGTAGTAGAAAATCTGGTCCCAGTATGCAAACGAGGTTACGCCCACGACATTTACGCTGATGATATGTCCACCGATGAGGCCCAGGAATGTGAACAGGGCGTTGAGGAGGGGTAACATCAGTATGGAGGCAACAAGCCGGGGAGTAATGATGTACTGGACCGGGTCAATGCCCATGGTAAAAATAGCATCAATTTGTTCAGAAATTCGCATTGTTCCGATTTCTGCCGCCATTGCACTTCCTGCGCGAGCAGTTACTAAGAGAGCGGTAAACACCGGTGCAAGTTCTCTGGTCAGTGAAAGTGCCACTGTTGGTCCGATAAGCGTTTCCGCACGAAAGAGTCGAAAGGCGTGGGAAGACTGAAACGCCAGGATCATTCCGGTAAAAAGGCCGGTCAACCCGACAATAAATGTTGATTGTGCTCCGATAAACTCCATCTGTTTAAGAAGATTTCTCCACCTGTAAGGGGGTACGAACGCAAGATATAAGCCACGAATTGCATTGATGAAGATGCCCCCCGTTTCTGAAAGAAAAGTCGAGGAGGTGGCGCCGAGCTTGTCGAAAAACAACAGCAATTTCTCTTGGAACTTTTTCATTGTATCCATGTTCGCGTCGCCCGCCTCGATAGTGATGCAAGAACTTCATAGCTGATGGTTCCTGCATGGTTCGCTACCTCGTCGGCGGTAATGGTTTCCTCGCCGTCTTCTCCGATAATGACCACTCTGTCACCGATCTTCGCACGTGGATTTTCGGTAAGGTCTATCATGGTGAGGTCCATGCACACATTTCCCACAATGGGACAGCGTTTGCCTTTCACGAGGACTTCCCCGCGATTGGATAAGGCTCGCCATATACCATCAGCATATCCTCCTGCAATGATGCCTATGAGCGAATCTCTTCGGGTTACGAATGTGTGGGAGTATGAGATGCCACGTCCGGCGGGCATTTTTCGAATGGACAGTATCCGGGTCTCCATGGAAAGGGCTGGTTGAAGTTTTAGTGGAGATTTCCGCGCTGGTACGGGATTAATACCGTAGATGGCCAGCCCGGGTCTTACCATGTTGAAGTGACTTTCGGAAAGGTAAATGGTGCCTGCACTGTTTGCAAGGGAGAAAAACTGTACAGATGAACAACGTGAGAAAATATTTTTTATATGACTGAATATGCGAATCTGTTCCTGTATAGTGTCCATGCAACCCAGGTCTGAATAAGCAAAATGCGATGCAATGCCGTGAAGCTCCAGTACCCGGTTTTCAGAAAAGGTTTGCATCAACAGGGAGGCCTTTTCCGGGTCGAATCCCAGACGCCCCATGCCCGAGTCAAATTTGAGAAAGACCTTTACCGAGGTGTTGTGGCGGGCAGCTTCCTGTGAGAGCGCTTTTATCTGGTAGTTTTCAAAAATAAAAGGGATTAAGCGGTAGTGCACAATTTCCTGAGCTTCCGAGGGATTAAAACCTCCCATTACAACAACAGGTTTTTTTATTCCGTGGTTGACGAGTTCTACACCTTCCCCCACCGTGGCAACGGCCAGCATATCCACAAGCTTTTCAATCGTCTTTGCCACATGGATGGCCCCGTGACCGTATGCATCTGCTTTCACAACAGGACATATTTTTACGTGTTTCTCCACTACATTACGTATTGCTTGAATATTGGTTTCGATCCGTTTCAAATTAACGATTATTTGAAGATGTCTTTCTCCCATGAGAGTGTTGTCCTTCATTCAGGTCATGATTGTATCACATAAGCACATATCAGAAACTCCGGACAGTAACGGGTGCCCTTTCGCATCTTTTAAGAACTAATGTTACTATCCCTAAGGATATGTTTGCCAGAAGTTGTAAAAAATATTTATCTGTACTGCTCGCCATAACCATCTGCTGGATTGGCGGATGTGCTGTAAAGATGCCCCGACCCGGGCCTTTTTCTGAAACAGGCGAGTGTGAAGTTCAGCCGTCTAAACCCGGTACAGAATATGAAAAATATTTTCCTCTTCTCAAAGGTCTGTGTTTTATCAATCTGGGAAAGTACAGAGAAGCACTTCGGGTCCTATCGTTGAGCCCTGAGGATGTGGAGCCGCTTGACGATTACCTGGTTTTTTTCTACGCATGGGCTCTTTATGGAAGCGGTGCCAGTCGTGATGCTGTTTCACTGCTGGAGTGGGCGGAAAAGAAGTACAGCGCCTCTCCTCTTTCTCCTTTATTCAGAGCATTTCGGATCGTTGTGGAAGGGGAAAGCGGGAAAAGAGGAACATCGGCGAAAGTACTTTCACAAATTTTACCGGAGATTCCTTCAAGTGTGCTCAAACATTACGTAATGTACCATCAAATAATTTTCTCTTCGCGTGAAGGAATTGACGAAAAATTGAAAGAAACGATAGATGATTTTCTCGCTCTTGTGCCTTCTCCTCCATATGTATTGTCCCTTTACTCTTTAAATCTACTGGGAGCTCATGAGCTTCTGTCATGGATGGAAAGGGCTTTTAATTCGGGGCGTTATTCCTATGTGACATCCGTGTTCCCTCACGTGAAAGATCGAGCACTGAAATTTTCTGCTTTTCCTGAAGCCTGGATGATGGCTGCGGTTTCTTATTTTTTCACAGGACGATACAACGAGAGTGAAGCAATTTTGAAGCGCTTTATTTCATATGGTGAAGAGGAGTACAGTGCACAGAGTCTCTTTTATCTGGCACGTATTTATTATCGTACCGGTAGAAAAGACAAGGTTATTCCTGCGTTTAAAAAAATTATTCGGCAATATCCCGGCTCTTCGTGGGCTCCCCGGGCTGCTTACAAAATCATGGAACTGGTAGATTTAAGGGAGAAGCTGAAGTATCTGGACATTATTATAAAAAATTATCCTCAAAGTGATCTCAGTGCCAAGGCGGCCTTTTTGAGGGGACTTTACTCGCACATGCTCGGTGATGATGAGAAGGCCGTTGAATATTTACAATTAGCAGCCAGCCTGGAGGGTCTCACTCCAAGAGTTAAGAGAAGCACCTCCTACTGGAAACTACGTTTGTCTCCCGAAGTAAAAACAGAAGACGTGATTTCTTTCGCTGCTTCAAGCCCTCCGGACCATTACACTGTTCTGGCTGCAGCAGTTCTTCTCTCACACGATGTGGAGTTCGCTGGTGTTGAGGGCGGCGAGGAGTCTGTCCGGATGATCCGGCTCATTTCTCCTTTTGAAAAGGAAACACGTCGCATACGCATCCTTTTCGATTTGGGACTAAAGGGTTTTGCCTCCTATGAAATGAACTTTTACGCTTCACGTTTTTCCTCAAAAGAAGAAGGGTTTGCTTTTCTGGAATCACTGGTAAAGACCGGGCTTCCACATTTTTCAATCCGGTGGTTTGGACGCTTTCATTCATATCCTTCATCATCCACTGATATTGTAAGAGATGAGGTATATAAACTTCTTTTTCCCAGAGCATTTGATAGGGAGGTAAGGAGATTATGCGTGGAGCGTCATGGTCTTGACGCAAATCTTGTATATGCACTTATTCACCAGGAGAGTCATTTCATGAAGCAGGCTGTTTCTGTTGCAGGAGCAAGGGGGTTGATGCAGCTCATGCCGTTCACAGCCTCCAGGGTCGCAGACATTCTCGAGCTCGGCCCTGTATCCGGAGAAATTCTCTTTAAGCCAGAGGTCAATATCAATTTAGGATGCCAGTATTTGAAGATTTTGCTGGACAGTTTCGACGGCAATGTTCCCCTTGCTCTTGCAGCGTATAATGCAGGACCCAGGAATGTACGCCGCTGGCTTGAAGAACTTGCTCCACGTCAGATTGATGAATTTATTGACACCATTCCATATCCTGAGACACGCAGATATGTACAGCTGGTTTTAGCCAAGTGGTTCTCTTACACTGCACTTTATGGAGGAATTTTACCTGCCAGAGCGCTGCTGCTGAACAGTCACACAGGAGGCATGTGAACTTCGATGGTGAGAATTACCGGTGGTGAAAAAAAAGGATTTTTGCTTAAAGTGCCACGTAGAGCACGCCCAACATCTGCACGCGTACGTCAATCCATATTTTCTCTGCTCGGTGAGAAGGTCAGGGATGCCGTTGTTCTCGATCTTTTTTGTGGCTCTGGTGCACTCGGGATTGAGGCCCTTTCGAGAGGAGCCCTTTTTGTCGTGTTCGTGGATTCTCACAGGGAAGCTGTTGAGTGTACCAGGCAGAACCTGAAAAAGTGTGGATATGAGGAAGTTGCAAGGGTTGATCAGAGGGGTTTTGTCCAGGGCGTTAAAAGTTTGAAAACAAAAATGCAGTTTGATGTAATTTTTGCAGACCCACCTTACGGGAGGAATGCGTTGGCAGAGGTTTTGAAAATTTGTGCGCGTACCAGCGTGTTAAAACAGAATGGAGTGCTTGTGGTAGAACACAGGACCGAGCAGAGTCTGCCCGATGTATATGAAACTCTCCGACGGTATCGTTTCAAACGGTTTGGGGGCACATCAGTAAGTTTTTATCGAAAGGAGGGATGATGACCACAGCTATATATCCAGGAACTTTTGATCCGATCACCCTCGGTCACGTCAACATTATAGAGAGGGGGTTAAAAATTTTTGACCGGATTATCGTGGCCGTTGCTTCTCATTCGGGAAAGGACCCCGTTTTTACTATTGAAGAGCGTCTGGAATTAATACGGGGTGCATTTAAGAACGATCAGCGTGTTACAGCAGAATCGTTTGATGGATTGCTTGTAGATTTTGCCAGGAGGAAGGGAGTGAAAATTATTCTCAGGGGTCTGCGCACTGTGGCTGATTTTGAGTACGAGCTCCAGATGTCATTGGCCAATAAAAAGATGTACCCTGAAATGGAAACGTTGTTTATGATGACAGAGGGTGCGTATTCTTATTTTTCTTCTTCTTTGATAAAAGAGATTGCGCGGCTGGGCGGTTGCCTCAGGGGGATGGTTCCGGAGAATGTGGAGGAAGCCTTAAAGAAAAAGTTCGCCGGAGGTGTTTAAATGGTTTCAGAAAGAGCAAAAAGCGTAAAGCCATCACCTACTCTTTCCCTTTCAGCAAAGGCCAAAGCACTTAAAGCTCAGGGGATAGACGTGGTCAGTTTTTCTGCAGGAGAGCCTGACTTTGATACACCCGATAATATCAAGCAGGCGGCCATAAAAGCTATTGAACAAGGGTTTACCAAGTACTGTCCGGTGGATGGAATCCCGGAGTTGAAGGAAGCAATTATTGAAAAATTCAGGGTGGATAATGGCCTGGAATACAAACCTTCAGAGATCGTAGTTTCCTGTGGTGCCAAACATTCTATATATAATGTACTTCAGGCAGTAGTAAATCCTGGAGATGAAGTGCTGATTCCGTCTCCCTACTGGGTCTCTTATCCGGATATGGCAGCCCTTGCCGGAGGTGTTCCTGTTATAGTTGAAGGTAAGGAAGAAAATGGGTTCAAAGTCACCCCGGACGACATCTTGTCAAAAGTTACAGATAAGACGAAGGTTTTCATTCTCAATTCTCCGTGCAATCCAACAGGGGCGGTCTACTCGCGTGAGGAACTGGAGGCACTGGGTAGGGCATTGCTTGATACCAAGATTCTCATTATATCCGACGAAATTTATGAAAAACTTATTTATGATGGAGAAAGACACTATTCAATTGCTTCTGTGGTGCCGGATCTTAAAAGCCGGACAGTGGTTGTGAACGGTGTGTCCAAGGCGTATTCTATGACGGGCTGGCGCATTGGATATGCAGCCGGTCCTGAAGATGTCATGCGTGCCTGTGCGAAGATTCAGTCACAGTCCACTTCAAACCCCACCAGCATATCTATGGCAGCATCTGTCGAGGCTCTCAAAGGACCACAGGATGCGGTGGAAAGTATGCGGCGCGAATTTGAACAGCGGCGCAATGTACTGGTAGATGGTCTCAACGCAATTTCAGGGATTACATGTTTTAAACCCAGGGGGGCGTTTTACGCTTTCCCCAATGTCAGTGGACTTTTCGGACGCACAATCGGGGGCAGAGAAATAAAGTCGTCTATGGATTTTTCTGAGGTGCTACTGGATGTGGCACGTGTGGCTGCGGTACCTGGAAGCGCTTTTGGTGCAGAAGGATACCTGCGCATGTCATATGCAACGTCTATGGAAAACATCAGGGAAGGGTTAAAGAGAATTAAAGAACTGGTGGAGGGGTGATGGCACCTGAAGACTTTGTGCAGGTAGAGCCTGATTTAATGCCTTTTGTTGTACCTGTTGTGCTGGTTACTGCTCGCGAGGGAGATTTCGATAACTTGATGGCCGTAGCATGGTTTGGTGTAGCGTGTTCTGAACCACCATGCGTATCTGTTGCCATTCGTCCTGGTCGCACCACCAATCCCATGATACGTAAAAGCTGGATTTTCGGAGTATCTGTACCCGGTCCAGACCTGGTAAAAGAGGTGGATTTTGCCGGAACCCAACCCGGCTCTCGTGTAAACAAGTGGGAGGCTCTTTCATTAGAGATGTTTTACGGTGAGAAAACAGGAGTGCCTCTCGTTAGGAAATGTCCTGTTAATCTTGAATGCCAGGTGCGTCATGTGATTCGTCTTGGTACACATGATTTATTTATCGGAGAAGTTGTAAACCTATATCTTAACGAAAGAGTCCTTGAAAATGACACCCTCGCTACCGTACCTCTTAATCATCTTCTTTACTGTCATCCACAGCAGCGGTATTATGAAACGGGTCGTCCGGTAGGGATGAGAGGAAAAGGATAAAGGATGTAAGGAACAGGGAAGCCAAGATTATTTGAATAAGAAGGGGGTGATTGAGACAGTACCGCTTGATATTCCAACAGCGTTTTTTTTGGGAGGCGTGATTGCACTTACCGACTGGTGGTCGGTAAAGAAGCGAGAGAGCATCCTTTTTTCCCGGGCTTCCTTAGCAGGTGCATTATGTGGTTTGTGGTACGGATTCGCAGTGACATATTTTTACGTTCGTTACCCGGACTGGATGCTGGCCTACGCAGTTGACTACAGGGAAATTCCTACTGTTTTGATGCTTTTTATTTTTTATGTTTCTCTCGCGATTGCAGGTTTTTCTTCATCGGTTCTCACTCAGGTGGCCATAAAAGAGGGACATAAGGTGATGGCGTGGATACCTGCATTTACGGGCCTTGTGGTTCTCATATATGTGTGGGGTATCACCTGGGATCAATATTTCCACATAGGAACGTATGTTGAATATCATTCTGGCAATGCTGTCCCCTTGCAGAGACATTCCAGCATGCAAAAAGCCATGAATATTCTGGGTCCTGTGGGATTGCTACCGTATGTGGTTGTTGGAGTAGTGAATCTACGTCGGGGCTTGAAGCAGAGATCACATGAAGGTAAACCTGCTTCTCACGGGTGAAGAACTCCTCAGAGGCCGCATAGTAGACCAGAACGGTGTTTACGCTTCCCGATTGATTACTCTGTATGGTCATGTAGTTGAAAGGATGGTCTATGCGGGTGATAACCCCTTTCATATTGCTCACGCCATTAAAGAGCTTTCTTCCACGGCTGATCTCCTGATTATATCCGGAGGACTTGGTGCTACCGGTGATGATGTAACCCGGGAGGCACTTCAGCATCTCGGGTTGAATCTTATTGAAAGCGAATTGAGCCGAAGGCGGCTTGAACGAATCCTTCGCCAGCGGGGTGCTGAGCCAACCTCAAGAGACAGGAGAGCATTTCTCATTCCAGAGGGATCTCATGAATTGAGGAATCCCATTGGTACAGCACTGGGCATTCGCTTTACGTTTGGCAACGCACTCGTTTTTCTTCTCCCGGGAGTGCCAGATGAATTCAAAGCCATGTTTCACATGCATATAGAACCAGTACTCAGACGAGAAGCAGGGGCATGGATAACCAGGAGCTGGACCCTGTTCGGCATCAGGGAGGTGGAGCTCGACGAGATGTTGAGGAATGTACTTGAAGATTTACCTCTGAATGTTTCTTTCAGACCTTCGTATCCTTTATTGGTGTTCGAAATTGCAGTGCGTGCAGATGATAAATACAGGGCCGAAGAGATTGCAGGTGTGGCAGAAAGAAAAATAAAAGAAGTTGTTTCACCTTACATTTTTGTGGAAGGAGATGAAGAACCTGCATCCACGTTGAGAACGCTTATGGAGGATATGAATGCTACGGTGGCGGTGGCAGAGTCGTGTACAGGAGGATTGCTCAGCTCTCTCATTACAGACGTGCCGGGAGCTTCAGGATACTTCCTCGCTGGTTACGTGACTTACAGTCCTGAAGAGAAGGTAAAAGTTCTGGGGGTAGACAGGAGGAGTATTGAAAAATACGGTGTGGTGAGTGAACAGGTGGCGGGAGAAATGGCGGCTGGGGCCTCTCGTATCAGTGGGGCTGTATACTCGGTTTCCACCACAGGATATGCAGGACCGGAAGGAGGTGATGCGAACAATCCTGTGGGTACGGTTTATATAGGAGTGGCCGAGAACGGAGAGGTTAAAAATGTTCAGCGTTTCTTTTTTCGTGGCAGTCGTGAAAGATTGAAAAAAGCTTTTGCACTGGCTGCCCTCTTTACTTTGTACACTCATGTGAGGAGCAAATAGTGGGCATGGTCAGGTCGTTTGTTGCCGTAGATATCGGCGTTCAGGCGAGGCAGGAGATAATGGAGTTTATAAAGGCATTTCAAAGGAAGGGTTTTAGAGAGGGCATCCGCTGGGTGAAAGAAGATCAGCTTCACATTACTTTGAAGTTTCTCGGAAATGTTTCGCCTGCGCTTCTGGAAAAAATGGCAGAGCGTTTGAAAGATGAATGCAGTGGACTTCCTGCATTTGTTGTTCAGCTTGGAGGCACGGGATTTTTTTTCAGCGGACGCACTCCCAGGGTTTTCTGGGTAGATGTTAAACAGGGCAAGAACGAACTGAAGCGGCTGTTTAGCATGGTGGAAGCTGTGGCTGAGGAGTTTGGATTTCCAAGGGAAACCCGAGCGTACAATCCTCATTTGACCCTTGCCCGTATCAAAGGAGGCCCTTCCGCAAAACGCCTTGTAGAAGGTGTCCGGAATATTGATTCTCCTCGATTTACATTGTTTGAGGTGAATGAAGTTCATATTATGAGGAGTGAGCTGTTGCCCGCGGGAGCACGCTATAGTAAACTGCATACGTTAAGACTGAAACTCTAAAGCATTCTGTTCAGGAGGAATAAATGGCAAGAACGCAGTCATCAGGGACAGGAGAGGATAAACGCAAGAAAATGCTGGAGATGGCTATATCCAGCATCGAGAAACAGTACGGCAAAGGCGCTGTCATGCGTCTGGGCGGTAAAGATGTTGTCCGTGTCCCAGCTGTATCTACCGGGTCACTGGGGCTGGACATAGCCCTGGGTATAGGTGGATATCCACGGGGACGTATAATCGAAATATTCGGCCCTGAAGCATCAGGGAAAACAACCCTTGCGCTTCAAGCAGTAGCAGAGGTCCAGAAACAGGGTGGTACTGCTGTTTACATAGATGCGGAACACGCGCTGGATGTGGTCTATGCCAGAAAGATAGGTGTGGATATTGACAACCTTCTCATTTCGCAACCCGACTACGGGGAACAGGCTCTCGATATCGCTGACCAATTTATCCGTAGTGGAGGGGTTGATATTGTGGTAGTGGACTCTGTTGCTGCCCTTGTTCCACGTGCAGAGCTGGAAGGAGATATGGGAGATCCCACCATGGGTGCTCAGGCAAGGCTCATGTCGCAGGCACTTCGTAAACTTGCAGGTACCATACATAAATCCAGTTGTATTATGATCTTCATCAATCAAATCCGCCAGAAGATCGGCGTGATGTTTGGCAACCCTGAAACCACCCCTGGCGGAAACGCACTGAAGTTTTACTCCTCTGTACGGCTTGATATCCGGAAGATCGCCACTCTTCGTGAAGGAGGGGAAATTGTAGGCGCCCGTACAAAGGTGAAGGTTGTAAAGAACAAACTCGCGCCACCTTTTAAAGAGACGGAATTTGATATTATTTACGGAACAGGTATATCCCGGGAAGGTGAACTTATAGATCTGGGGGTCTCCTGCGAAGTGATAGAAAAGGCGGGGGTCTGGTATTCTTACGGGGATGAACGGCTTGGTCAGGGGCGCGATGCAGCCAGGCGCTTTCTGAAGGAGAATCCAGACACAGCAGCAGAAATTGAGAGAAAAATTCTGCAAAAGCTTGGTATTATAAAAGGAGACACCAGCAAACAGGAGGGGGAAGGAAATAATGGAACTCAATGATATTCTAAAAATAGGGCTCCAGAACAAAGCATCGGACATTCACATAAAAGCAGGTTTGCCCCCCATTTACCGCATCAACGGCAAACTTGTTCCTTTAAAGACAGACAAGCGCTTGACACCGCAGGATGTGTCTCGAATTGCTTTCAGCATTATGAACCCGGGACAAAAAGAAGAATTCAAAAAGAAATTTGAGGTGGACCTTGCCTACGGGGTGCCGGGACTTGGACGATTCAGGGTCAATGTGTTTCAGCAGAGAGGCACACTTGCCATTGTTTTTCGAGTGATTCCTTTTGGCGTTCCTTCCATGGAGGAACTGAATTTGCCGCAAACGATTGAAAAAATTGCCGATGAAGAAAGGGGCCTGATACTCGTTACAGGGACGACAGGAAGTGGAAAATCCACAACTCTTGCCTCGATGATAGAGTGGATTAACTCGCGCAAGACAAAACACATCATCACTATTGAGGACCCCATTGAATACCTGCTTCGGGACAAGCGAAGCATTATTTCTCAGCGCGAGATCGGAATGGATGCTCTGAGCTTTGCCAATGCACTCAGGTCCGCGTTGCGACAGGACCCGGACGTCATCCTGGTAGGTGAGATGAGAGATTTTGAAACCATTGAGACAGCCCTTACCGCTGCGGAAACAGGACACCTTGTTCTCAGCACTCTCCATACTCTTGACGCCACTGAAACCATCAACCGTATCGTTTCCGTTTTTCCACCTTACCAGCAGAAGCAGGTGCGGTTGCAGCTTGCATCGGTTCTCAAGGCTGTAATTTCACAGCGACTGCTTCCCCGTGCTGATGGTAAGGGCCGTGTGCCGGCTATTGAAATACTTATCAATACAGCCCTTATTCGTGAGTTGATCATTGATCCTGAACGCACACGCGAGATTCCTGATGCTATTGCCAAAGGATACAAATCTTACGGCATGCAGACCTTTGACCAGTCCCTCATGTTTCTTTACAAGAAAGGTCTCATTACGTATGAAGTTGCCCTCAGGAATGCGTCTAACCCTGATGATTTTGCTCTTCGTGTCAAGGGCATCAGTGGCACAGGTGATGAGGCTGTGTGGGAGGATTTCGACGTCTCCGGTAGCGGAGGCAGCGGGAAAGAGAACGGTATGAAAATCGAGCGCTTCTGAATTGGGGTTGATTCGAACATACGTTTTTCTATCCACACTGTTGCTTTATCCTCTTCCGGCGTGGAAAATAGCGGACCTTGCCGTGAAGAAACTTCCGCGTATGAAGCAGTTTCAGTTTCAATATCGCGGTCAATTGTGTAATGGAACCGACTGTACCACGCCGGTTCCCTGCGTATTCAGGGTAAAAGATAACCGTGCTGTTCTCAGGTGTGAATCATTTAAAGAGGTTTACACTGTTCCCCGAGAGAAAGGTGAATTTCCACAACCCCTGACTCTCGTCCATTTTCAAAATTGCATTTCGCTTGCAACAGCATATCTTGCGGAGCTGGCCCGTGTAAAAAAATACGAACAACTCACCGCGTTTATGATGTCAGCGGGTATTGACACGGAGGCCTCGGGTGTGACGCGCTGGGGAAATGATATTGCTGTTACTGTGGGTGCTGAAAGTGAAGATTCATCTGTTTCTCAGATGTGGTTTCATCAGGAAGAGCACGTGCCCTTGCTCTTCCGAACACAACTTTCCTCCTCGTTGAAATGTGAGGTTCGTACTTCCCGGTATGTGCGCGCAGGCAGGCGCGGCCTGTTTCCGTCGGACGTGGCCGTTTATTCCAACGGGACACTTGTGCTCCACCTTAAACAATAAATTGCGGCGCAAATCCTTGACACTCGGCCTCACCACTCGGTTAAAATGAAAAAACAAAATCCATAGTAGAGGAGGTTGCAATGAGGAGAGGGAGGAATGTAATTGTTGCGGGGATTATGGTTGCTCTCACGGGATTGGCAGGAATGGGATGCAACGGGGGAGGTGGTGAATTTAAACCGGAAGAGGCACTGACCACATGTAACAGTGTGCTCACCAATCTCAGCACTGTATGCGCGGAGTGTAAAAGCGAACGTGACTCGGTGATTGCTGATACGCGGACATGCTATCAAAACAGCATTGAAAAAACAGATGATCCAGTTTATCAGGCGAAATTTCGATGGGGCATCGTGATGGCTGATGTTCTGGAACTCGTGCAGATGGTTAACGCAGCCTTGCAGACGATCAGGAGCCTTCCCGTTTCCCTCGGGCCTCCTGACCTTGCTCCCCTTGCAACGCAGTGCCCTTCAGGATACTACGATGTGCCCGGTCTTATTAATTTTGTAGGCCTTGATTTTGAGCGCATCAGCGAACTGCTTTCAGATATAG